>JBFLVQ010000811.1:0-3995 GCA_040758525.1 Acidobacteriota bacterium | reverse complement strand
GCAGATTGCACAGGCTGCAATTTGTGTGTCCAGGTCTGTCCTGCTAAAGACAAGACCAATCCAGAGCATAAGGCTCTAGAAATGCATTCACAGTTACCTTTGCGTGAAACAGAACAGAAAAATTACGACTTCTTCTTGGGTCTTCCAGAAGTAGATCGCAGCACTATCAAGATTGATACAAAAGGAGCACAATTCTTTGAACCCCTATTTGAATATTCGGGAGCTTGTGCAGGGTGTGGCGAGACACCATACATTAAGCTTTTGACTCAACTCTTTGGTGATAGAGCAATCATCGCCAATGCTACAGGATGTTCATCTATCTATGGTGGCAATCTTCCTACTACACCCTACACAACTAACTGTAATGGGCTTGGTCCTGCCTGGTCCAACTCTTTGTTTGAAGATAATGCCGAATTTGGTCTGGGTTTTCGTCTTGCCATTGATAAACATATCGAGCAGGCAAGAGAACTGCTTATACAACTTGCGCGACAAGTAGGAGAGAGTTTGGTAGAGGAACTTCTACAGGCAAATCAAGAAAACGAGCTTGGCATTGCCAAGCAGCGCCGACGTATAAAAGTATTGCATGAGAAACTTGCTGGGATAAACTTGCCTATCGCCCGTCGGCTCGAATTTTTGTCCAATTATCTTGTTAAGAAGGATGTATGGATTGTTGGTGGTGATGGCTGGGCTTATGATATTGACTATGGCGGTCTAGATCATGTGTTGGCTATGGGCCGCAATGTAAATATTTTAGTGTTAGACACAGAAGTCTATTCCAACACCGGCGGTCAACAGTCCAAAGCTACACCTCTAGGTGCTGCAGCAAAGTTTGCTGTGGCAGGAAAAACAACTCCTAAAAAGGATCTGGGAATGATGGCGATGAGCTATGGCAATGTTTATGTAGCCCATATTGCCTTTGGCGCAAATGATAGCCAAACTGTAGAGGCATTTCTGGAGGCCGAATCTTATCCAGGCACTTCACTTATCATTGCTTACGGCCATTGTATTGCTCATGGTTATGATTTGGCCTGCGGATTAGAGCAACAGAAGCTAGCTGTCAATTCTGGTTATTGGCCACTTTATCGGTTTGATCCGCGTCGCATTGCTGCTGGCGAAAATCCTTTGAAGCTTGACTCAGGTCCTCCTCAAGTCGATCTGGAGCAGTATATGCGTAACGAAGCTCGCTACCGAATGGTAGAACAGCAGAACCCTGAACAGTTCCAACGGCTACTGGCAGCAGCACAACACGAAGTAAAGAATCGTTTTGCTATTTATCAGCACTTGGCCAAGCTTTCAATAGTTGCTTCACATTAATAATTGGCTGGGCTTGATTTTCGTGGGCGCCATAGCAGGTATGGCGCCCTAGCTTTTTTGATACCAACTGGCCAGTACGACCTAACTCCGGTTATCGGCATTCCTCGTGCCAAAACTTGTCAAATTTTGTCGCTACTGGACGACTCTATTGGGTCAGGTAAGATAGCTTTTAGTTAAGAGGCTTATTAGCTGCTAATTGAAAGCCCATCACTCTATGTTTAAAGTAGTTCCTTGCTAATACTCGAACAAGATCGTTGTGAAATAGTGTTTCCGTGTAAATAGCCAGTTGGATTGTATCGGCCCCTTTATTCTCCTGCTGATAGACGATATGCAATCCTCCTGGTTGTAAGAAGCTGCGCTCAAATTTAGCGATATTTCCTTCTATCCCAACACTATTTTTCAGGGCCAAGTAGATCATTATTGTACCTCCGCATTGTGGTTATTGCACAACACCTTAACTATGAGAAAACCCTAAACTTACTATGATTAGTATTGTGATAGACAGTTATTGAAAAAATCTTGAAAAGATACGTCCGTAATTTTGCTTTATTTCAATAGCGCAGCGCTTATCAGACATCTCTTGCCAAAAGGCAATCATCACTAGGTTATATATTAACCACTCACTATTACATTCTAAATCTTTGCTGTGAGGTATCTATGAAGTTGAAATTATTGCAGGATATACTACATCCTAAAACAGAGTCACAAATTGCACTGGCAAGGATTGCTACCGCTTTTGCAGTTGTTAGTATTGGAGCGATGGCTATAGGAGCGCTAGCTATTAGAAGGTTGGCTATTAAAGAGGCAAAAATAATGCGGCTTGCTATCGATGAGCTTTCTGTTAATCGACTACTTGTAAAAGATTTGATTATCGAGCGAGAACAGAGTAAAGCAGCTTAACCGTGCTGATTAATAATTAGACAGACAAAGGCTGGCCTATCCCTGTTGTAGAGATTACAGTCTGTATAATTGGCCAGCCCGGTAAAATTTACTATCAGGCAGGATCTGGAAAGAATGGTTAGAGTATGCGATAGGCTTCGCTATGCTATTTATAAGCTCGACGAGGCTTATTATCGGTATGCGCCTTAACCTTATCTTCCTTAACCGGCTTATCAACACTATCTTTGTGCCCATTATCAGCAACATCTGCGCTAGGTAGATCAGGCATTTCAGGTAATTCTGTAACACTGCTTTCTGGTGTCGGTCTATTAGTCTCTCTAGTTTTTGTCTCCTCCACACGAGATTTCGGCACAAGTTGATAGCGTAAGGCTAACTCCTGTTTTACTAGAAAAATATGTTTAGGTTTTTCACCATTCTCAGCAACCTGTATTAGCTCATCATAAGTCATTACCTGAGCCTTACCATCCTGACCTATCCAGACGTAAGTATCACTCATATTTTTTCTCACAACCTCCAATGAATATTGAATTACCAGCAATGAATCGGCGGGGAGCTTTCGATTTCTCTCAATATAAGCGCTCACAACCGCATCTTGCGCAGCTCGATTCTCTTGATAGAACTGTTGAAAATCTCTACATCTATCTCGTAATGAGCAAGACAGACTACATACAATAGTATTTTTGTAGTGTTGATAGACCGGGCAATAGATCTTTAAGCTGAGCGCAGGTTTCTCTGCCAATGCCTGTTTCTTGATTCGCATGGCCGTTATTATTGACGACAACCTGGGTTCAATTTCAAGATAATTTGCCGAGAATTATATCTTGAGCATATACATTAATCCCATTATGTAGATTTTTTCTGAGCAATCTTCTTCTTACCGATCAATGGTTTTAGCTCACTCATAAACTCACTAACATCCTGAAAATCTTTGTAGACAGAGGCAAAACGTACATAAGCAACCTGATCTAAAGCTCTTAATTTACTCATAACTTGTTCACCAATCTTCTTGGTAGGATACTCGCGTTCGCCTAGATCATATATACCCAACTCTATCTCATTAACCAGTGCTTCACACTGTTCTTTGCTAATTGGTCGCTTCTCGCAAGCCCGCAACACCCCGGCAAGTATTTTGTTACGATCAAATGGTTCACGCCTGCCATCTTTTTTCACTACCATTAAAGTAATCTCTTCATAGCGTTCATAGGTAGTGAAGCGATGTTCGCAACTCATGCAATGCCGCCGCCGCCGCGTAAATTCTCCCCCCTGTCCATCCCTGGAATCCATTACCCGATCATTATTTTCACCGCAAAAAGGGCACTTCATTAGAGTGGTTATCCTTTGACTTTGACTTTTTACACAATTACTATACAATAAGTTGCGCATATCTCAAGATTATATACAAAATCAGCTAATATTTCATGCTCAGGAGGAGAATAATGGCAGCAAAGGCATCTGCATCACCTATGACAAAGACTCAGTTAGTTAAGCACTTGGCAGAAAAGTTCGAGTTACCGCGCCGAGTAGCAGGAGAACTCTTACAGGAATTGTCTGATCTTGCTGTTACAGAGACTAAGAAAAAAGGTCAGTTTGTTATTCCTGGGATAGGTAAACTTGTCAAAGCACAACGTAAGGCGCGTATGGGTGTCAATCCAAAGACCAAAGAGAAGATCAAGATCCCGGCCAAGACAGTCGTGAAGTTCCGGGTTGTGAAAGCAGTTAAAGAGGCGATTGCGCCCGCCAAGAAATAATATTTGAGAGGACATTATGAACAAACTGATCAA
>JBFLVQ010000810.1:0-3995 GCA_040758525.1 Acidobacteriota bacterium | reverse complement strand
CCGAAAATATGGAACACTGCTGATTCTAGATGAAGTGCAGACAGGTTTGGGGCGCACAGGAACAATGTTCGCTTATCAATCAGAAGGATTTGTCCCCGATGTGCTGGTGTTGGCCAAGGCATTAAGCGGAGGAATTGCCCCTATTAGTGTTACTATCACTACACCGGAAATATATCGTAGAGCTTATGGTTCGGTAGATAGATTTGATCTGCATAGCTCAACATTCGCTGGTAATGCTTTCAGCTCGATGGTTGCACACGAGACTCTAAAAATAGTTACAGAAGAGAAGTTGATCACAAATAGCCAAATGCGTGGTGAACAGCTTATTACTGGATTACAGGAGCGACTAAAGGGGCATCCATTGGTACGTAATATACGTGGTCGTGGACTATTAGCTGGTATTGAACTTGGGCCAACCGAGACAGGATGGATGAACAGATTAGCACCTGCACTGGTATCAACCATCTCTAAAAATATTTTCGGTCAATGGGCCGCTCTCAAACTGCTGGAGCGGGGAATCGTTTGTCAACCTGCCTCACAACAGTGGAATACTCTTAGGATCGAGCCACCCTTAACAATACAGGAGTCAGAGATAGACGAGAGCATAAACACAATCGCAGAAGTGTTAGGCGAGTATCAAGGCGTAGCAGCAATTATCAAAGATGTCACAGAACGTTTAGGTGAACAGTTTCTGAAAGGATGGACCTTTGAATGAAGCTGCAAGAGATTCGACGCGACCTCAATTTTACCCTTGGCGTGCTGATGCAGCAGCCATTTGATGTACAGATTCAGGTTACCAACCGCTGCAATATGAAATGTAGTTTCTGTGACTTCTGGCCAAATGGCGCAAAACCACAAGAAGAACTCTGCATAGTAGAGTTTAAACGCCTGTCAGCAGAACTTAGTAAACTAGGTACGTTCATTGTTTCACTTGAAGGTGGTGAACCTTTTGTGCGACCGGATCTAGTCGAGATTGTACGCGCCTTCTCAGATCGTCACCTAGTATTCCTCTACACTAATGGCTGGTATGTTGATAAGAAGATTGCACAGGCGCTCTTTGATGCAGGTCTAACACAGATAGGGGTATCAATAGATTATCCAGATGCACAGCGCCATGATACTAAGCGAGTTCTGCCAGGATGTTTCGAGAAAGCCTGGCAGGCTATTGATGCTTTTCGTACGATAGCTCCACATGGTGGGCGACAGGTGCATGTGATAACAGTTTTAATGAAAGATAATCAGTATGACATCGAAGAGTTATTAAAGCTAAGTGCAAGTCATGGAGTAGGTCACTATATTACGCTACTCTCAACGCATGGGTATCGACGCGGTCGTGGACAGGATTTCTTACCAGATCAGCCTGTTTCAGAGAAGTTACTCGAACTGCGTCGTCGTTATAGCAATTTCCTAGTCTTTCAAGACTACTTGAACAAGATCGATACTTTTATCAATGGTGGCCAGATGCCTACCTGCCAAGCTGGTAAACAGACCTTCAATATTGATCATTTGGGGTATGTTTCCGCTTGTATAGAGAAGATCGATAAACCAGTTGGTAATATACGTACAGAGTCGCTAGAGAGTATTTATACAAAGCTTCAAAATCTAGATTATGTAACAAAGTGTCGGGATTGCTGGAGTCTATGTAGAGGCACCGGTCAGATTCTAGGTAATGGTGGAACATTCAAAGGCTGGTGGGATATGGCTATACGAATGCGCTCTTATTAGAATTTTATGTGGTATAACGGATTTATTGTAGTAATCGATATGGCATTACATGAACTTAATGATGCGCTTTGCTGGCGCTACCGTGATGCCTTGGTTTTAGGCGCATTTCGTGAGGATATCTGTTACTTACCACTCTTGAAGCGAGTTGTGCAGAGTCCTTCATTAAAGCATTTTTACCGCACTGTACCGGGCGGTTTAATCCCTTTCTGCTGGCCTGGCCCACGTTCTGAGGCTGATCGTATCTTTGCTAAATCGATCAAGAGATTTCAACAAGGGCATACTGCAACTGCCTTTGTGCAACTAGGCAGAATATTACATCTATTGATCGATATGAGTTGTCCAGTACATGCACATTCAGTTTGGCATGGCAATGATTCTTTTGAATGGCGTGTTGAAGCGGCAAAGAGCGAACTAGAGTCTCTGGCTGTGCCTGCGGTTGAAAGTTTGACCAAAGCATCACAGGCAATTGAAAGGATGGCAAAATATACTCGTGGTTTTGAGCCAGACCGTACCAGTCTTCCTTGGGGGCGAGCACTAAAACGGCTAGGATTAAGAAGATCGATTCAGGCGGCAATTATACGAGAGCAGACACGTCAATTGATACCTGTTGCCGCTGGATATGCGGCAGCGCTTTATCGACTCTTTCTTAGTCAAACCAGCGCGACTAAAATTTTTAGTTTGCCCGACAAAACCGTGGCTTTACGCGAAACACTAGCGGCATTAGAGTTGCCTTATTTTGCACAGGAGAATTGGTTCGCAGACTTGTATCAATTCTGTTACAAACATGGTGGGGCAAAGTATTACTCAGATCTAATCGAACTGATAGAGAATTGTAGAGATCAGTTGGCTTGCCGTGAAGTAAAGAATGTTGTTGCAGAAACAGGATAAAACTTATGGAAAAGAGAAGACTATTAGAAGGCAAGCGCGTATTGGTAACAGGCGCGTCGCGTGGATTAGGGCGAACCCTCTGTCAGACTTTCTCTCGTGAAGGCGCTAGTATTGCACTTAACTATGCCAATGACACAGATGCGGCGAATGAGACAGTGGCTGCTATTGAAGCAAATGGTGGTCGTGTTTGTGCATTCAGAGTCTCTGTGCTTGATGCTGCTGGTCTTGCCAAAATGGTTAAACAGTTAGAGCAAGAGTGGGGTGGTATAGATATATTGGTAAATAATGCTGGCATCAGTCAGCCATTGCCTATTGCCTTAATGGAAGAGGAAGATTGGGATGCCGTTATGGATGTAAATATTAAAGGCCAATTTCTTGCCACGCGTGCAGTACTACGAGGGATGATACGTAGAAAGAGTGGTTGTATTCTCAATATTGGCTCGCTGGCAGGTATACGTTTAATTGAGGCACCGATACATTATTGTGCCAGCAAAGCAGCCGTGAAAGGTTTTACTGAAGCGCTTTCTAAAGAGGTGGCGCGTTACAATATCAGAGTCAACTGCCTTGCTCCTGGCCTGCTTGATGAGGGTGTAGCTCAGAACCTACCTGAGTACCGAGTAAAAGAGTTCCTTAAACATGTCTCTCTACATCGCAAAGGGACAATGCAAGAGGTCGCTGATTTTGCCACTTTTCTTATTTCCGATCGTAACAGCTATATGAATGGCGCAACGATTGTGATCGATGGTGGGTTATAGCATGTCAGCAATATCTAATAGTGTGATGCAATCTGGTTGGATTATTAATCGTCGCTCTGATATCGCATTTATTTTTGGTGGCGCTGCGGCAAGTTTAACTGCGCCACTGTTGGTAATGTGGCAACCAGCACTATTGCCGCTACTATTTTGGGCTTGGCTATTCTTCTTTGATGGTACACATATGTGGGCTGCTTATAGCAGAACCTATATAGATAAAAAGTATTGGCGGACGGATGGGAGATTACTTGCCATCAGTCTGCTTACTTTTCTACCAGCACTAGCAGTCTGTCTGGTACGACAAGTGACAGGATCAAAAGATGCTATGGATCTTTTCCTAGTTTTTGCGCAAGGCTGGGGTTATTACCATATTGTGAGGCAGCATTATGGGTTTGTTTCGCTTTATGATAGAAAATCGAGTGCATCACGACAAGCGCATCTGGTCAATAAATGGGTTCTTTATATTGGGCTCTGGACACCTTACCTCTATTTTCTTATTGCGCATCCTCTCAATCGTCGTATTGCCAACCTGCCTGTTTGGGAGAAAAATAATCCTTGGTATGTTGCGCTTACAGTATTAGCAATAGTTATTTCTATTCTCTCATTTCTCTTTCTACTCTTTTATAATTT
>JBFLVQ010000809.1:0-3999 GCA_040758525.1 Acidobacteriota bacterium | reverse complement strand
AAGTTGTAAAAAGTTGTCATAAAAATGAGTCCGATCGTTTCCCTTATCAATTTAACCGCTGTACCTACTACTGGCACAGTTATAAGTTATCAGGCTGGTGTTGCTCACTTCATCAGCAACATCCTAAAATCAAGATACTGCGGTGATGGTATATCTTCGATCAAGTTTTCGCGACGCTACTTCCTGGAAGACGATCGTACAGGAATCAAGCAATCTCTGGTAACTGCTACGGGCAAAGCGCAAATCTATTGCTTTAAGATTGGCCAGAGATGGTGCCACAATAGTTGTAAACGGTCTGTGGAAAGTAGAACTTCAAGAAACCTGCCAAGAGATTCGTGCTTGTGTTTGTGAGGCATTGGCAGTAACCACTGATGTAACAGAGGAAGAGTAAGTCTCTCTGATAGTCAATGAGACGTTGCAAAAATTCGGCCATATAGATATTCTTGTCAATAATGCAGGCACCATAGGTCGCTAGTATTAATTGGGCTGAATGGGACGAAGTGTTAGCAGTAAATTTGACTGGAGCATTTCTTTGCGCAAAAGCTGTTCTTCCTGATATGATGGCGCGGCGAGTTGGTAGAATAATCAATATCGCCTCGGTTATTAGTAAAATTGCTTATTCTTTACGTAGCCCTTATGCTGTATCTAAATGGGGACTGAGCGGATTAACACGAACACTAGTGCAGAAGACAGGAGTTTATAATATACCAGTGAATGCCGTCTGTCCTGGTCCAGTCAGCGGCGAGCGTATTCAAAATACTATCCAGAAAAGGGCGACAGGATTAGCACGATCGGTTGCAGAAGTCGAGCAGATGTATACAGAGGCGACAGCCTTAAAAAGAGTGGTAGAGGCTGATGAAGTAGCCGCAATGGTAGCTTTTCTCGCTTCGAATGAAGCTAATAGTATTACGGGCGCAACGATTGATGTAACTGCTGGCTATTCTTTATAGGCCATTACATTATGGTGAGAGAAAATCTCATGACATACGCTAAGATATGTTAAATGCTCAAAGTTGCCCTAGATCGGCAACTAAGTCAGGGTTTTACCTAATCTTACATAGATGGGCGCTAAGGATTGACTATACCTACCTGATAGCCCATGCTTTAAGAAAGTGGTCACTTCTATAGTTTGGAGAAAAGCTAGATGCGAGTCTATGTTGGTAATATAGCCTACACAACCACGGAAGAAGAATTACGAGAACTGTTTGCCCCTTTGGGAACAGTAGAATCGGTCAATATCATCACAGATCGAGATACTGGACAATCGAAGGGCTTTGCCTTTGTTGATATCGATGGAGATATTAATAAAGTGATCAGCCAGCTAAATGGAGTAATGTTGAATGGGCGAGCCATCAAGGTAAGTGAAGCGCAGGAGCGCCAACCCAGAGGAGGAGGAGGACGAGGAGGGTTTGGCGGCGGAGGGGGACGAGGTGGTTATGGAGGAGGCGGAGGAGGAGGCCGAGGCGGCAGCCGTGGTGGCGGCGGTGGCGGTCGTGGTGGTGGTGGATTTGGTGGCCGTCGTGGTGGTAATTGGTAGACTCTCTATCAAGCTCTCCTTACACGACTTTCTAGTTAAACAGAAAGGCAGGCGCATTCGATTAAATAATGAAAAGCGTGTGTATGCGCGGCGATTGCCGCGCTCGCTCGCTTAGAGCTAATACATTATTTTCCCGGCGCAGCCAGCCTTTTAATTGCCACTATGGATAACCCTGCTAGGGCTATCTCTAGGTAATAGCCGTCTGTAAGAAGAAAATAGTAAAAATATTTATCGTCTTGCTTAGATTGCAATGCGGTTGCATCAATAATCATAAAAGCGCGTAGTTCTGCTGGCAACTGTTTGACAAACAGCTCTATATCCAAAATGCGGGGGGTATTTCGTACCTGCATAACCGCTTCTTTTGGAATAGTAATAGGTAGAGAGATCGATTCGATCACTTCATCTATTTTGCTCATATTGACCATTCCTTATCTATGGCTGATCTTCAATCCACATCTCTAGTATTCTATGATGATGCAGTGCATTGTATAAATGATTGAAAATCATGTCGCGGCTACGCTTATCAATCTTCATCATATATCATTCAAAGATAAGATCCATTAGCCCATTGTGATCCATAAATGACCTTGCGTATTTATACAGAGCCGGCAAAGCAACAATAAAACTCCTACCCGCGCGACTTAAGAAAACTATTTAGCCATTACTGATAAGCAGCTATGTTCTTAATCACGCTAATCGAAGATCTAACCTGATTATTAGTAACCTTGTGCTTTGCTGCTACGATATAGTTTATGCCTGTGGCTTGATTGTGAAGCGCCGACAGACATCACAGCCACAACAGGCATAGCAACTATCAACATGATCATCAGCCTGCATCTGTGCGATATTAAAACCAGAGATCTCAACTGGCTGCCCACATTGGCAGGTGTAGACAAATAAGTGGTTACACCCACCCAGCAACTTACCAGTGCCAAAATCGTTGTATTCTTCGCAATCTTCGGCATGCCGACTATAATTTGACAGCACATCAGCCCAGGTTTTAGAAAAGTTTGGTTCCGCTTTCATCATCTGCGGCGCGTAGACCACACACCTTCAGGTTGCGGAGCGCGCCGTCTCCTTTGCTGTAGTATGTTAAGCAGTTTTAAGACCTGCTCAGGTCTAGGCTTAAAGCCTATCTCCGGTTTCCCAGGTAAAGTGTGCCTCGCCGATGTTATCTGAGCTTTTTACAACTAAGGCACTAATTGTGATCGCCACACTGATCTAGACCCTCAATCTGTTTAATGGCGATTGACAGTTGCTACAGACTGGCACAGGCATCTGTAGGTGTCCTGGCTCAAATAACCTAGCCCGATGATTGAGAATATTGATAAGCTCAATCCTGGCTGGGGCTGGTCAATCTGGACTTACTCCGTTAGATCTGAATTACTCCGTTCTAACCTCGCAAGCCGCTGCCTTTAGGCAGTGGTCGTTGACAATTTCCCTCAAATTTCCTAAGGATCACTGCTATATTAATAGCAAGTTGCGTATTTCGCCACAATATCAAACCGGGAGTTGTCCGCACGAGAGATGGAACTGGTAAGCGTATGTGAATTGTGTCGTAGGGAGGTAGCCAAACTCACTCGCCACCACCTAATACCTCGCACTAGACATAAGAACAAGAAGAACAAAAAGAACTTCTCCCGCGAAGCGGTCCATATGCAAATAATTATGATCTGCAGCCCCTGTCATCGCAATATACATGCCCAGATCACAGAAAAAGAGTTAGAGTACGACTATAACACACGAGAAAAATTACTTGCCCACCCTGGTATTAAGAAATTCGTAGACTGGATAAAGAAACGGCCTGGTGAAATCCATATTCCTGTCAAAGCAGCAAAGGAGAAATAGCGTGTAGCTCCCGCTACCTAAACAGACCCGCTGGCAATCGGAACAGTCATTAATACATTGCTGTCTATCCTCAGCCATATTAACACCTCATAACAAGATACTTGTTAAGGTGCAAAACTAGTACCATAAAAGTGGCAAAGTGGAATACTGCTTGTTTATTAATTTATTATAGAAAGGTGAGTAAAATTATGAGGAATAAGAGTAAGCATAAACTCAATCAGCCGCCGACAGGAGAAGGCAAAAAGCAGAGCCCTTACTCTGGTGAGGCCAATAAGCTCAATAAGCGTTCTGAAGTGTTGCAGGCACAACATAACAGACCCGAGGAGAATATTGATCTATCTGAGAATGATGAGACTTTCTATTTACCCAATGAATGGGTAAACCCGAAGAGGCAGAAAGCTGGCCGTTAAATTGAAAGCACTAGGTCAACTTTCTATCAGGGCGCGAGCTTCTGCAACAAGTCGTTCCTCTAACACCAAGGCCAATAGAGCGTGTCAAGATCTTTGTGTAAATTATTTCTCCAATCATAACAATGGAACCCTATCACCATAGATAATAGCGAACTGATTCATAGCAGAGCGCCAATCCCTAATGGGCATAGTCCAACGTTTGCT
>JBFLVQ010000808.1:0-4000 GCA_040758525.1 Acidobacteriota bacterium | reverse complement strand
TATTTTTACGCTATCTAACTACTAAAACTGTGGGATTCTTCGTAGTAAAATTTCGCACTTTTGAGGAAAATTCCGCAAGTAGAGAAAAAATCCGCAGGCAAGAACCTCATGGCCAGGGTCTACTTTATAGAGAAAAAAATTTTTTCAAAAGGGCTAAAGTTTAACAAGAAAGTTTCCGATATGAGAAGAGAAACAGCACCAAAGTCATATCTAGGTTGGTCTTATGAAGATAGAACAGTTAAACGGAGGCAGTAACGAGCCAGCGCGAGCGATTAATCGTAGCGAAAATAGTCGTAGCGAGAAATCTGGTCTAGCGTCAGGGTCACTGGTAAATAGCTCCACATCTGCCACAGATGCAGTAAAAATATCATCGCGCGCAGAGACACTGTTTAAACTATCAGCACAATTATCAAAACTACCGGATGTGAGGCAAGAAAGGGTAGATTCTTTACGCACCCTGGTGGCATCTGGGGAGTTTCGACCCAGCGCAGAAGATATTGTTGATTCGCTAATCCGTTTTGAAGATCCTTTTTCCAGGAAATAGTAGATGGTAGATAATTTGATTGAACGGATTGCCAAATTGATGCGAGAACAAGCAGCAGCTTACCAGCGGCTTAAATTGTTCTGCGAGCGTCTAGCAGTAGCATTAACACGTGGCGAACCTGAAGCAATAGAATCGCTGACTCGTAGTGGCGAGGCAGAACTATTATCAATGCGTGCACGATTGGCACAAATCACCAGCTCACTCTCATCATTTGCTACTATCCAGGATCGTCCTGCTATTAGTTCAGAGACACGGAAAATATTTGAAGAGGCCTCCCAAGAACTGCTCTCGTCGGCGCGTGAGTTTCAGCAAACACGCCAGCGCGCCGCGGCATTGGCGATTAATGGCGTTGTTTTTGCCGGTGCCTGTATTGAAATGTGTGGAGTACAGCCCACCACCTATCGTGCCCCCTATGTGCGGCGAGGAGGCACAAATCCATGGGCATAAACTTCTCCCCTTTTGAGATCGGACAGCGCGCTTTGCGGGCTAGTCAACTGGGCTTGACAGTAGCAGGTCAAAATATCGCTAATGTGAATACGCCTGGCTATACACGTCAAGAGGTGCAGTTGGCGGCAGCACCACCCAGCGGTGCCAATCCGCGCTTAACCGGCAATGGGGTGACGATAGAGGATGTCCGCTCTTTTCGCGATCAATTTATCGAGACTCGTCTACAGACAGAATCTGGCATTTCTGGCCGCCTGCAAGCAAAACGTGATACCCTAGAATCGCTTGATGCTGCTCTCAATCCTGCCAGCAATAATATCACTACTACTTTGACAGACTTTTTTGGCGCCTTTAGAACGCTAGAGGCTAATCCCACTTCTGTGCCACTGCGTACAGTAGCTATTGAGAGCGGTAAAGCGCTTGGCAATGCTTTTAATTCCACACGTGCACGCCTAGAGGAGATTCGTGCCAATACAGATGGACTATTACGTATTGATGTTGAAGAAGCCAATCAACTGGCTGGCCGTATTGCAAGTCTAACTGCCAGTATCAGCGTAGCAGAAAATACTGGCGCAAAAGCTTCCGAATTACGCGACCAACGTAGCCAAGCAATCCAATCACTCACTGAGCTTACCGGTACACGCACAACTGAGAATGAAGATGGTACACTGACGCTTACTTTAGCAGATGGCCGACCATTGGTACTGGCAGATCGAGCATCTACTCTGCAAACCAGTTCAACTGCTCCTAATGGACTTGCCACCATTACCCTTGATGGTCAACCAGCAACGATAAATAGTGGGCGAGTAAGAGGATTACAAGAGAGTATTGGTCTGATTAGCTCACAGATTACTGGATTAGACGAACTTGCCGCCGCAGTCGCGACACGTGTTAACACTGCGCATCTTTCTGGTGTGGATCTAGATGGTAATGCTGGTACAACCTTCTTTGCTGTTCCTAACGGCGGCGCACCTATTACCGCAGCAAATCTCGCGGTATCTGCATCGGTAAGCGCAAATCCAAGACGAGTAGTATCGGCAGCAGCAGGTGCCGGTAATGGAGATGGCTCAGTAGCACGTAATATTGCTGAATTGCTATCTGATAACAGTTCTCAAGCTGGTACACGCACAGGATCATTTAGTTCCATTTATGGCTCACTGGTGAGCGAAGCCGGTCAGGCGATCAAAACAAATGAAGATGCACTGGTAACACAACAGGCAATTTTGGCTCAAGTAACAGCTCAGCGAGAAGCAGCATCAGGTGTCTCTCTTGATGAAGAGGCAGTAAATTTATTACGTTATCAGCGAGCTTTTGAAGCCGCCGCGCGATTGCTTAAAGTTGCTGATGAAATAACTCAAACAGTTATTGCGCTAGGCCAGTAAAGGATAACTTATGGTTTTTCGTGTTACCGATGCATTGTTTAACAATCGCTTAGTAGATCAAATTGCTTCCCAGCGTCAAAGGCTGGCACAGGCTCAAGAACAGGTAGCAACAGGTCGGCGTATTAATCGTATCGCTGATGATCCTTTAGGAACAGCCGCAGTTATAGAGATTCGTGCCTCACAGACTGAACTAGAACAATTAAAAGGAAACGCTAATTCAGCCGATAACATTTTAACTGCTGGCGATAGCGCACTCGATTCTTACCAACGCCGACTGGATCGCTTACGCAGCCTGATTTCACAGGGGATTTCAGGTTTTACTAATGATGCAGGACGCCGTGCGATTGCTGATGAAATAGATGGTCTGCGCCAGATGATCCTTAATCAGGCAAATTCACGCAGTGGTAATCAATATATTTTTGGCGGCACTCGTCAAGATGCTCCACCTTTCGATCCTGTTACTGCCGCACCAAACACAGGCACAGCCTCCCCATCACTTATTCAGATTGAGCCTGATGCCGCACCCATAGCAGCAAGCGTGGTTGCTGATACGATATTCTCTAATACTGGTGGCAATATCTTTGATACCCTCACGGCTGCATCTACCGCAATACGTGGTAGCGGTGATCCTGTTGCCGATGAGGCTACATTAAACTCTGCACTGACACAATTGGAAACTTTTGCAGAACAAGCCGGCAATGCACGAGTAATTTTAGCCAAAGGACTGGAAGCAGTTGAAGCCGCTGGCGAGCGTATTGAGAGTGACACATTAGCGTTAGAGACATCAGCACAACGTATTGAGTCAGCAGATTTCGTTAAATCATCTGTGCAAATGGTAGAGGCACAACGCGCGCTGGAAGCAATTTTGCAATCGGGTAGTATCTTAAAGCGCCGTTCTCTCTTAGATCTACTGGGATAATTGAAGGGCTATTTTAACTTTAGCAATTGTCGTAATCTATCTAACCAACCCATCGGTTCAGTCGCAGAACTTTGTGCTACGTTATCATTTTCCTGTGTTGGTATGGTCGTATCAGAACTGATTAGCGTGATATTAAAATTCTGTTCTAACTCTGCTGACAGTTGTTTTCCTAACAAGTAAACACCAGCTTCACAGCCACCCTCTGCACATCGTTTGACATACCTAACTTCTGCATAAGATTCATAATTCTCTTTACCAACATCATACGCGCGTAGTCTTGTAGGCATAGGTAATGAACAATGTAAGATTGCCCCACGTAGCACGACAGTTTTTAATGAGAGGCGTAAACCTTCACAAGAAACGTTCTGGGTTATTGCTGTTTCTTGAAATATTTTTCTCTCGGCATCACGGCCTGATACTTTGACTGGCAAAGCCAAATCATAACGGCGATGCTTTCGCATATCCCTATCTGCTCTTGCCGCTTTATTGTTGTTAACTCTTACGCCATTTCCCATATGATCATTCTTCTTATTCTTTAACTCTATAATCATTCAGATCGGATCATTAGGGAAAAACTTTATAGTACTTTTCGCAATTATTTTACCGCCTCAATCAGTTCAACTTTTTTTCAGGAAATCTTTTCCAGGGGCTAAAGTTTTTTCTGCTAGGTTCGATAAGTTGAACAAGAAGCGAAAGATGCTTCGCTAAGCC
>JBFLVQ010000807.1:0-4001 GCA_040758525.1 Acidobacteriota bacterium | reverse complement strand
AAGACTTAATGGTTAGGTATTGTTTATATACTCCTGGAGCAAGGTTAGTAAATTGCATATTGCCTTATCTCACTTGCTTGTACTTGACATCTGACTGATACGGAAGATAACAAACTCTGCAGGCCGTGCGATTGCAACACCGATCTCTGTTACTACTTGTCCAATATCTCGTACTTCTGGTGGATTTGTCTCTTTGTCACATTTGACATAGAAGGCTTCCTGTGGAGTATTTCCAAATAGCGCGCCAGAACGCCAGACATTTGTCAAAAAGGCAGTAATATTACGAGTTATCTTCTGCCAGAGCGCAGGGGTGTTAGGTTCAAAAACAACCCATTGAGTTCCTTCTTCAATTGATTCTCTTAAGAAGAGGAGAGTGCGCCTTACATTTATGTACATAAGATCGCCATTCTCATCACCTCCAATGGTACGTGCGCCCCAAATTAGAATGTTATTATTGAGTGATCGTATACAATTTACTCCATCTGGATTCAATCCGTTCTGATCGTTTTTACTTATTGGCTGAGCTACTCCTAGTGCGCCTTGTATCACTTCGTTAGCAGGCGCCTTATGTACACCACGCTCATTATCTACACGCGCATAAACACCGGCAATATGGCCGCTGGGTGGTATCGCTAGTCTGTCATCACTATTTGTTGACTTCAGTTTAGTGCCAGGATCAAAGACTTGAATCCAGGGAAAATACCAGGCGGCAAAATCGGTTGATGGAGGCATAAAGCCACCTTCTGCTATTGGCTTTGTCAATTCTGATATCCCTGCAGTTGTAGGTCCGTCCAAAATTGCAAAGCGATCTTGCATCTTTTTGCAATGTGTTACTATTTTGTCATACACATTTGCACTGGTATGGCCAGGAGCAGCAACAATTGCGATCTCATCAATGGTTTCAAATGCTAGTAACGCTTTATCTATACCCTCATCTATATCATCAACAGCTTCAAGGCGTGTAACATAACAGCGACTTCCTCCATTATGAAAGAATCCATAGACGGCATGAGCAAGATATAAACGATATTGATCTATTTCTGGGGCAGGCGCAGTAACGGCAGCTTCTCCTGGATCTCCTATTAGATCTCCAAAATTCTTGGTAAATTGAGACCAACTGGTAATAAGAACTGGTTTGCCAGCTTCGATCTCCTTAGGTAAGGGGAAATTTACATATTTCCAATTTGATTGTGTGCCTGAAGTATTCTTTGCTATCAAACTAATGGTGCTAGGTACTACACCAATAAATCCAGCCGTACTAGTACTCACACCAGCAATTGGTCTCACCGATGATGGTATCTCTTCAACATAGACTCCCGGTGACTGATAAGTCATTTTTCCTCCTCAATAAAGACTTTGGTCTATTGCAGATTGCTTAATTCTTTATTGTTAATATGTACTTGTAGAGAAGTAACAACCGGTGCGCTCTCTTTCTCTACTATAGATGGCATTGCCAGAGTCACAACAAAATTTAGTGATGGACGTAGCTTATTACCTATTGCTGACCAGAAGTCTGCTGGATCTTTGATCTCACTACTCTGTAACATTCTGATGGTTATGGGTCGGTCATGAGTAGTAAGGCTACCTTGTAGGAATGAGTCCGGTATTGAGGTATACTTTGCAAGCACAATAATTGCACGGCTCAACAGTTGTTGCTCTTGTAAAATTGCCTCATCTCCATTTAATGACCCTGGCCAAGCAGTAATTAAGTAAGAACAATCAACGCGTAATGGTGGATGATAGATCTCATAAGAATTATCCCTACGCTCGGAAATTGATTCGCTGGTACGTAACTCTCGATTTTCCCTGATATCATAAAGGAAGAGATTAAGTGTTAATGCTGTAGGGTTAAACTTCTCACTAGGGCGATCAAATAGTATTTGAACATCCTTGAGCATTGTATCTTGATTAACTAACTCTCTTAATGTCAGACTTAGATCATTAATCATAGTTTGATAAAAGCTATCACTTAGATAATTCGTACTCACTCCAGCTTTTGCCTAGTTTTTGATACTCACGACGCATAGCTCGTAGTAGATGAGACATACCGATGGCGCTAGCTTCTTCAGCAGCATAGAAGGCTGCACAAAGAGCAACATTCTTGATATTGCCACCAGCTAACTTGAATCTACTTGCGATGATCTGGAAGTTGATATCTTCCTGAAGTGGAGTTGTCTTAGGGAAAACCGTTTCCCAGATACGTTTTCGACAATCTTCATCAGGAAATGGAAATTCGATAATAAATTGCATTCGCCTCAAGAAAGCATCATCAAGGTTTTGACGCAGATTGGTTGCTAGAATGGTGACACCTTCGTACTCTTCCATTTTTTGTAAAAGGAAGCTAGTCTCGATATTAGCGTAACGATCATGCGAGTCTTTTACTTCTGTTCGCTTGCCAAAGAGTGCATCTGCTTCATCAAAGAAGAGAATAGCATTACTCAGTTGTGCAGCTTGAAAGATCTGACTAAGATTCTTCTCGGTCTCACCTATGTATTTGCTCACAACACCTGCTAGATCGATCTTATAAAGGTCGATCTTTAATTCATGCGCAATCACTTCAGCAGCCATAGTCTTTCCTGTACCAGGAGCACCAGAAAAGAGTACGTTTATTCCTTTACCCAATGATAGTTTTTTATCAAAACCCCATTCACTATAGACTATATGACGATATTTTAACTGGTTGTAGATTTCACGAAGTTGCGATATCTGTTCTGGTGGTAGAATGATATCTTGCCAAACATATTTCGGCTCGATCTTGTTAGATAAATTGATCAAGCCAATACTAGATTGCGCTCGACAAGCAGAATGTAGACTGTCATTGTCGATCCGACCAGTATTCAATGTTTGCCAGTTGACCATATCTGCTGCTGTTAACAAGGCATTTTTAATTTGACCAGGAGTAAATCTGAATTTTCCTGCTAATGCGCCAAAATCTATCTTTTCGGCAAACTTATATTCATTGGCAAGACTCTTCCAGAGAGCCTTTCTCTCTTTATAATCAGGAGCAGGGATTTCTAACTCTATAAAAGTATCTCTAGTAACAAATTCTTGTGGTTTCCAGGAATGACTACCTAATAGAAATATACTGGGAAGAGAAGCAGGTATTGCTTCAAATAGTGCTTTCAACTTAGCCTGCGATCTATTATGTGGAGTAAGCAAACAATCAAAATTTTCCAAACAGAGTAACGATGAGCGTAATAGTGCTTCGCGACACAATACTAAGATCAGTTCTTGAAATGGCAAACTACTTTCAATAAGCTTTTCTAGATCTACCAACAACAACGCTGTTTTTAATTTTTCTGAGATCTTCTCCACTAACGAATGGCGACCACAACCATAAGGTCCATATAAGTAAAAGATCAAAGTTCTACTGGTCAGACTATCCTTTTTCCTAGCTGCCTGTAGATATTTCTGTAAGTGAGTTACTAATGACTCATCTCTACATTTATCTTTTCTTGCTAGTCTACTATGAGTAAAATTTACTAAACGAGAATCAATATTGTTTAAGCCCAGAATATAGTCGATGATTCTATCATTTACCTGTACGGTTCTGTCTTCAATTTGTAATAGCTGGTATTTTAATAATATAGATTGTGGATGAAAGAGAGTACGATATTTAAGCCTCTCTGCTGTTGTCTTACCAAGCATATTCAATATTAGATCTACCTTAGGGTTTTTCAGGGTCAGATCGTCTTGTAGATAGGCATAGAGTCTTTCATATTTACGATCTAACACCGTTGCCAAACATATGATCAAAGCAGTCTCTTCAACTCGACTTAGACCAAAGATGGTAGCAAGTTGAGGTAATCTAAGATCTATCCCTGCAGCAAGGCTAGCAGCACGTTGTTGAGTTAATGTCTGCTCAATCGTTTCTAGCGCTTGATAAAGCTCTTTGTGCTGGATCATCCTCTCTTTTGGTAGTTTTGTCGTCGTTAATAGATATTGGATCTCTGCTTCTGATACTACTAAACTACCAAAGTTGTTGATTGCTCTGATGGAAA
>JBFLVQ010000806.1:0-4015 GCA_040758525.1 Acidobacteriota bacterium | reverse complement strand
AGTATGCGATGTCATTGATGAAGTAATATTCAGGTTATCTAACAGCGCCCCAGAGTCTATCAACAAACTCAGCCAACAGCCGGATAGCCGGATTGAAGTTCTTCTCGCAGCACTGGCATACAGAACCGCTTTACTTTACTTGTACAGTAGAGGTAAAAGTATCACGCATTAATCACGAAGTAACTGGAGTATTTATATAGATTGTCCACACTGGGATGAGGATGAAGCAGAGCAGATAGCATGGCAAGTGAATAGCTTGATGGTAGCTGCTGGTAATGAACTGATTCCTAATGCTCCTATTGTAGTAGAACCGAAGGTTGCTCAGAGTTGGGTGAAGTAACCATAACCAAGTATTAGTTGTCCTACTACTTAATGGCAAGGCTTACGCTGGTCGCGCTTACATATGCCTGTTTAATAAGAAAGAGGAAAGTAAGTAATTAGGTTTATAAGCCATGTCTTCAACATTTACAAGTATTGAAAAGGTCCTTCTAGGTACGTCCCTCGAAGGGCGAGAGATTAGATCTATTTCCATTGATGGATGCTCTGATAAAGCATTCGCAATCCCGTTGAGTGTGGCCGATATTGATGAGGTGGCCTGGCGAGTTGGTCGTGAGGCCATCCATATCACTAGCCGTTGGCCAGTGGTTGTATGGATCTGTGGCTCCAGTGGGGCCGGTTGGGCTGTAGATCTGGAGAAACAGTTCACTCGGTTCCCTTTTGAACAAGAGTACCTTAGCTCGCGAAAAGGGAATATCCCATACGATATCATTGAGGCCTCTAAGAATCTAGACTTGGACCGCGAACTCAACCGGATGTCTGAGAGATTCACAGAGGACATACACAATTGTATTGATGATTTTATTGAAGACACAATTGGACGCTTTGGTCATGGTCCGGTCTACGATGAAGTGGCAAAGGCCATCCAGGAACATAGGATCTACAATCTCCAGGACCTCGAATCATGGTTCTTTAATTGGGAAATTGCTGCTAACGGAAGCCTAGCACTACAGATCGAGCCCCAGCAACTTTATTACCTTGACTGGTTTGTTCCACCTCAATACGATGACATAGCACTGGTGTTTTTACCGACATCTTATTCATGGGAAGTACCCGCGTTTCTAAGTTGGTATGGTGCAGAATGCACTAGTAGCGAGTTGGTAGTAGCGTTGCTAAGAGACTGGAGTGACCGTTTTGGTGCTGAGATAGTTTGTCACTACAGCACAATGTTACAGCTAGTTACCTCTCGACTACCAAGTTCTCCAGCAGAGGCGATGCGACTTGCCGTTGAGCAGTATGTCATCGCTCCGGATACAGTGGTTGGCGGTATATCTATTCGAGATCATGCGCGAGCACTACTTCACACACATCGTTGGTTTTTGCACGCACGTCCATAGAGCCATGCGCATATTGGTCTAACTATGTATTGAGCTAACCATAGACCGAATTGTGTAAGGCACATCCCTGCAGGTAGGCTTGAACCATCGGTCTTTAAAGAAGAGTGTAAGCAGAAATTTGCTCTGTTAATGAGAAGAAAGCTTCAGCTCTCACTATGAAAGCATTCCATGCTCTATCCATTTAGACGCTTTTGTAAATAAGCGTGGCCCATTTCATTTCATGTTTGATACAGGTGCATCTGGTGTTGGCCGAGTCGATGTGAAGTTAGTAAAGGAACTAGACTTGACAGCGTGGCTGACTTCTTCAAGTCTTCAAAGAGACAGACTAGTTGCGTCAAAAAAATCCCGGGGTGTATTACCACCACCGGGGTGAGCTATTAACGGCTCAATAAGGCTCGAGTTAAATTCTCGAGGAGGATATCTACAATTATACCATGACGAAAGAATGTCCACTCATTCAACTACTATCTTTCCTAATTAGTTTCGCTTATCATGTAGCTCAAGCGTAGCAGCAACCGAATTTTTCTGGAGGAGAGCATGAAGTCCCTTTCACTTGTCCTGTTTGCGCTTTTCGGCCTCATGTTGATGCCCCATACAAGCGCAGCAGTAGATAACAGAATTGTCATACGGGTGATCAGTGGGGATACAATTGTTGTCGATGGTGGTGAGGTAGTTCGCCTGCTAGGCGTGCTAGCACCAGTTGGAGAAGAGACTTTTGCCAAACAGGTACAGGAGTTTGTCGCAGCACAGTTGCTTGGCCGCGAAGTAGAGCTTGAGACCGATAGTGGCAATATGGTAAATGGCCACCGTGACAAGTATGGGCGCAAACTTGCCTATGTCTTCCGATATTCAGACAAATTCTTTATCAATCTAGCACTGGTACGCGAAGGTTATGCTTATGTCTCTACTCAGCATCCTTTCAAGCGCAACCCACAATTTCAGACTGAGCAGTTAGAGGCACGCAGAACCCATCGTGGTCTTTGGAACAAGGAGGAGAAGACTCCCCAGGAACGTGCCCAAGCAGTATTTCTCACTTATGAGGAGCCTCCTTTTGAGCCTAAGCCTGATTATCAGATACCAGATATCCGTGTCGAGATTGTCTGGGCAAAAAGAGCTGACCCGCGCTACCGTACTACACGCACTGCAGAAGAGGCTAAGTTCATTGGACTGCTCTATCAAGATGATCAGGTTAGTGCTGGTAAATTGCCTCCGCTGGTAAGTCTACGACAAAATTTTGCTAAGGCGCTTACCGAATTTTATCAGGGGCAAGGAGTTCAACTACGAGTCGAAACCACTGGTAATGATCATATCGTATTACGCTTTATTGCTGCCGGGATGGATCAATCAGATGCAGATAAGTTCTGTGAACAATCGATCAATCGAGAACTCTTCTCCAAACTAGAATTCACTGAGGTGATCTTTACTGATGATGATAAATTCCGTTTCACCTATAAAGTGATACCATGAGTCCGGCAATCAATCTTTATGTTTGCCGCGCTCTTCTCTTTCATGTACATCAAGCAGGTTATCTATTGAGATAGTTGACACCATTTTCTGAGTGTTTTTGATAAATTTGTTTGCTGCACTATTAAGCAACTGTGTAGCGGCCTTCTCCTTGGTTTTTGCCAGTCCTTGCAGTACCATCAACTCTAATACACGATCGATAGTTTTATTACTGGTAACGGAGAGTTGCCGCATTACTTTAGGTGGCCGGCCGACACGTACAGTCTTCTCTATCATGGGCTGTTTGCTGGCATTGCGATTGATCTTGGACATTATTTAGCTCCTTTATGGTATGGAATGATCCTCCCACTTACACAGCACGCCTGCGTCTACTGCCAGGGCGCCCCTGATATTGCTTGCTGGGGTCTTATCCAAGCTTTCCTATTGCACTGGGTTATCTTATGGATTTTTTAATAATATTTCAACAATTTTCACAATAGAAAATCTCCCCTGATAAAGCTCCTTAATTATCCTCACAGCGGTGCCCAATAGACCTGACATAATATCCTGGCAGTGCGATTTTTCCTCTATTTCTTGCTGATATTCTCTCCACTATCGTTGATTTTATCAGCATTTTTTTGTATATATTTGCCAATGGCACACACCAGCGAATGTTCAACCTCATGATTATAAGGAGAAGAGAATGGCAGATAAGGCTAAAGCTAAAGCTTCACCGATGACGAAATCCCAGTTGATCGGACATCTTGCAGAAAAGTTTGAATTGCCGCGCCGAGTTGCGGGAGAGATTTTGCAAGAACTTTCTGATCTCGCCATTGCTGAGACCAAGAAGAAAGGTCAGTTTGTTTTCCCAGGCATCGGCAAGCTCGTCAAGGCCCAACGTAAAGCTCGCGTGGGCGTTAATCCTAAGACTAAAGAGAAGATTAAAATTCCGGCCAAGACAGTGGTGAAATTCCGTGTCGCCAAGATTTGTAAGGAGGCAGTGTCACCAAGTAAAAAGTGAGTGCGCTTGCGCACAGGGCGTTTTGCACCTATTCCCGCCGCGTTAGGTCTCAGTCGATCGTTACTACTAGCACAGTCCTTTCGCGGCGGCATTCTCTCAACAGCTCTGCGATAGCTACGCCCTGCCGTCTTATCATAGTTGCGCCCACTCGCACAGT
>JBFLVQ010000805.1:0-4018 GCA_040758525.1 Acidobacteriota bacterium | reverse complement strand
AGGCAAGGCTGCTGTAGAGATTTAGATTATCGTGAAACCATGGATCTGGTAATTGAATAGTATAATTATTTGAATTAACCTCTGGCTGCTTACACCTATCATATTCAAGAGAGAATGGTAGTAGTTTCTCTGCTCCAGTGCGCGCACAATGCTGTTGATTAATCATGGCTTTAGCAATCTCCGCCACTAGATTGTGACCAAAAGGATATGCTGCGTGTTCAAGACAGCGCTCAGTTACCCAGGCTGCTGCGCCGCCAATCAATAGCGCTGATGCCGATCTAAGAATATGTGGTGAAGGATGGTCGATCTTTATTGTCAGATCCTCATGCACCAGCGCATATTCTGTCAAAGTTGGTTGTAAAAATCCGATCGCAGCAACTTTATCGCCGGGTCTAAACTTTGTCACATTATCAGCAACGGCAAAAACATTACCAGCAATACTGAGATAAGAGCAGTGGCGTTGTTTTAGCTCACGATAGATCTTGGCCTTCGCACTTTTGCAGGCAAAATCGATCGAGTGGTGATAGGCTAGATCGAGAAACCGCCTTATTGTCGAGAACCAATTCCTGCTTAAGACTGTCTTTATCACATCCTGTTTATCGGCTCGCAATCTACCAATTGCACCAATAGTATCGAATGCATACTGTACATCAATAATAAGTGTGCTGCTTGTTAAGGTAGGCAAAGGCGCTTCAATCTCTCCATTATTGATTAAAAGAATCTTCATATACCACCTGAGAGCTATTCTGATTGCAAAGTATTCTCCATCAACTGTGACGGTTGTATTTGTACAAGCAATTTTCTACAACTAGTCAGCACACGCGCGGCATTATGCTGCCATAGATAATTAGCACACACCCGCAGACGCGCTTGCTTGCCTAAGCTAATACGTTTCATTTGATCGTGAGAGAGTTTGATAATCGCCTCGGCAAGTGCATCAGCATTACCAGGTTCGACAAGCAGACCGCTGATCTGATCTTCAATAATATCGGCAATCTGGCCAAGACGACTGGCAATTACAGCCTTCTCCATCGCCATATATTCAAAGAGTTTTGTTGGTGAGCCAAAGAATTCACTGCCATCTTCCATTGGTACATGTGGTGAAACCAGTATGTCACAAATATCTAAATAGCCAGGGACCTCATGGTGGTTTACTTGACCGACAAGGGTAACAAGATCTGCTAGTCCAGCTACGGAAATACGTCGCTCAAACTCTGCACGTTCTTTCCCCTCACCGATCAACAAGAAGTGGCAATCTGCTTGTCGGCCAATACGAATGATTGCGGCAGCCAGTGTTAGCACACCATGCCATGGGCCAAATGTGCCAACAAAACCAACAATAATTCTTTTTCTGATCGAGAGTTGATTAGGTAACTCAACACTTTTGCCAGTAGGCTTAAAGATCTCTGGATTAACACCATTGGGATTGACAATTATTCTTGCTGATTCAATCCCTGCGCGTAAAAGGTTTCTATGGTCGGCCTCAGATGTGACAAAGATAAGATCTGCTGCCAACAGATTGACGCGTTCAAAACGTCTTAGCAACCATAGCATAGTAACTTCATCCCAATAACGCCCTATCCATACCTCTGAGCCGTTATATTCAAGCGCTAATGGGATGCCAGTTAAGTATGAGAGTGCTACACCAGCCCAACTAAAGCGACTATAACGTTGATATAGACAGCTTGGCCTGGACTGGCGTAGATGTTTAAGTGCGTGTAAGGTAAAGACAAAATTATTCCAGATCTCAAAGACCATTCTATGAGAACTGAACAATAGTGATGGTTTAATGACCTGCACAGGTGTGCGTTTATTATCTAGACCGGCGATGAAATCATTGGAGAGAAAGCTCATCTCACCGCCTTCTGCTAACACTCCATAGGTAAACCCATTAATATGGCTGACGGCACCACCCATCTGTGATCCGCTTGCCGGAGTAGCGCGAATAAAGAGCAATCGCAAGCTATTATCAACTATACGTTTGGGGATATTACGCTGCCATTTAATAAGTAATTCCAACAACGATGTGATAATCCAAGCAGATATAATCACTAAGCAAGAGCCAATAATTTCAAATAATAGTTTCAATGGCTCAACCACAAGTATCATCCAACTAAGTCTGCTAAAAACAAGTCCATCATTATCAATAATCCAGCATCTCTTTGCGCCAATTAAAGCACCAAACAGTAGCATTGGCCCACGCATCGTCTGCCATTGCAAACGATCACAAAAGATCACAAAACCATCCCTCTTTGTTCTGAAATATGATCTGAGCAGCACTAGCTTAGATCGGCCCCGTAATTGAGCCTTCTCTATTAGTTCAATATCCACTTCACCATAATGTTGGTAAATCCAATCTAGCGCTGAGCCAGCACTGCTTAAATTAGAGAGCTTGACCAGCGTAACAAGCTTACGTTGGGTATCTGGCTGCTTATAATCTAGATTATTCTTGATGGTCTACTCCCTTAGCTTAAACCTGTCGCCACTACTTATATATTAGTGGCTGAAAGTGGAAAGTATTTCCCGACTCCGCAAGAAAAAATGAGAATGATTGATACAGCTTTCCCAGCATCCGCCTGCCACTGTTTGTAATGTTGATAGCGTTGGCAGAAATCCTGCGATAAATGTCATTGCGCCAATCTTGCGGCTTGCATAACATTGATCTGATGAAATCAACATCTTCAAAGCGCCTTTTGCCTCTACCTGTAACGCGTCGTATTGGTATCATTGCCTTTCCTAGTTCACAGATTCTAGATATCAGCGGCCCGCTAGCAGTCTTCAACGAGGCAAGTCGGCAGTTCCAAGAACGCTCGAAAGCAGATCAACCTGCCTATCAGATTGAATTGATCTCAACTGAACCGGATAGACTGGTTAACTGCTACTGTGGTGTCAATATTACTGCACACAGCGATTTTCGTACTGCCAATGGTGATTTTGATACGTTATTGGTTGCAGGTGGATATGGTGTGGTGCAGGCCGAAGAGATTGTAGGTTTCCTACCTTGGTTAAGGAAAAAGGCAGAGGTGGCACGTCGGATTGGTTCGGTCTGTTCTGGTGTAGTGGTGCTAGCGGCGGCTGGATTGCTTGATGGACGGCGCGCAACAACACATTGGCGCTATTGCCAACAGATCGCTGAGCAGTTTCCCAATGTCAGATTTGATCCTGATCCGATCTTTATTCGGGATGGCAATATCTACACTTCGGCAGGTGTGACATCTGGCATCGATCTAGCACTGGCCCTAATCGAGGAAGACTTAGGAGCAGATTTAGCGTTATTTGTTGCGCGTGCCCTGGTTGTCTTTCTACGGCGACCGGGTAGCCAATCACAGTTCAGCGCCTCGCTTTCACTACAGACTTCCAACCGTACGCCCTTACGTGAGTTGCAGGCATGGTTGCTTGATAACTTGGATAAACCGTTGACCGTCGAACAACTGGCGGCACGGGTAGGAATGAGTCCTCGTAATTTTGCCCGTGTTTTCACTGAGCAGATAGGCATAACACCTTCGCGTTTTGTAACTCAGCTTCGTCTTGAAGCTGCACGACGTAGGCTTGAAGAATCTTCGCAATCCATCGAAGTCATCGCTGAAGAATGTGGGTTTGGCAGCACAGAGTCTATGCGTAGTGCATTCCAACGTATGCTGCATGTTTCACCCCAAGATTACCGTAACCGTTTTTATCTAGCTAGAAGATACGGAGCAAAATAATGAATAATACAGACGAAAATTCAAAAACAACAATAACAGCCATAAATAACCAACCACTTGAAGTTGTCTTCTATTTATATGCTGGCATGACCGCGCTAGATATCATTGGCCCCTACGATATTTTACGATGGTTACCAAACTCTACCGTCCGTTTTGTTGCCAAAGAACCTGGACTAGTAAAGATGGATTCACAAGTGCTGAGCTTGAATGCCGATTACACGATTGATGAAATTAATGCTGCTGATGTTCTGGTACTACCTGGAGGCTTTACAACATTTGAGCAGATGCAGGATAAAGAAGTGATCGCTTGGGTG
>JBFLVQ010000804.1:0-4019 GCA_040758525.1 Acidobacteriota bacterium | reverse complement strand
AGCAAAAAAGCTTTACTGTATATGATCTCAAAATATTATTAAATACCCAATGGAGGGTTATAAGCATCTTTTTAGCTCCTGAAATTTATTAGGTTGATACAACATATAAGAGTTTATCTTAGCCATTGCGATAGAGACTACTAAGAGGTTTTAAATAAACTTTGGTAATTGGGCTATGGATGGCTATTGATAATCTATGAGCGGGATAAAGTAATAGTACCTTAAAAAGATCAAAAATGATTAGAAGAGCACAACGCTTGTTAAGAGCTATATTTTAATCATATCTTAATGCTTCTATCGGATTAAGACGTGAGGCTTGCACTGCAGGATAGAATCCAAATAATATACCTACTGCACTAGACACGCTGAATGCAAGTATTACAGACCAAGTTGTTATTATTGTTGACCAACCTGCAAAATAGATTACTAAGCGAGCAATAGCAAATCCTAGTACAATACCAAGTAGCCCACCTACAGTGCTAATCGTAACTGCCTCAATTAAGAATTGAAGGCGTATGTCGATACGTCGAGCACCGATCGCACGGCGTATACCTATTTCGCGTGTGCGTTCTAATACGTTCGCAAGCATTATATTCATGATACCGATACCACCTACGAGTAGAGATATACTAGCAATGCATCCCATTACTACATTGAAAATTCGCTGAGTTTGTCGACTCTGTGATAAGAGCTGCTGAGGTACAATTATACTGAAATCTGGCTCATGGTTGTGTAGTTTCTCTAGCATTTGCGAAACCAGCAGTGCAGTTGGTTGGATCTTACTCTCATCAATAACTTCAAGAACAATACCATCAAGTTCACTTTCCATTGGCTTGAGCTCAATCTTCTTGAGCGCAGTGGTTAGCGGAATATAGATGTCATTATTAGTATTTTGTAACTTGATACCTTCAAACTCTTCTTGATCGAGATTGGTATCGGCAATAATACCAATTACACTGAACCAAACATTATTGATCTTGACTGTCTTGCCTATTGCATTTTGATAACCAAAGAGAGATTGTTTAGCGATTGTACCAAGTACACACACCTGATTGTAGCTCTCTTCGTCGCGGTTGTCGAAAAATGCACCGTCGAGTAGTGATAGTTTTCTTAAAGAAAAATAAGAGGCATTGACAGCTAGTACGGCTGATTCAGTTTTTCCATAGTATGAGAATATCTGATATGACTTAATAGTTTTCTTTCCCGCACTATGTGAAATATAAGGAATCACATCAAGTAAAGCCTTGAGATCTCGTCGTGAAAGCCCTAGAGATTTCTCGCGTATTTTACGCAAATCTTCAACTTCATACTCTTTTGCTTCAATCAAAATTGTTTGTAATCCTAGACGGCTGATCACTTGTAATGCTTGATCTTCAGCCCCAGCACCAATTGAGAGCATTGAAATAACCGCGCCAACACCGAAAATAATTCCCAACATTGTTAGCAATGCACGCAGCTTGCGCTTAGTAAGATTATCGATAGCTTGCGCAACACTTTCACGTAGATTCATTGGATTCCCTTTTTATCATCCAATTCCCGGTTATTAACCGTATTGGCTCATCTTTTCTTTTTATTCAGTGTGTTAGAGCTAGGCGGATTGAGCAGTATACTTTCACCTTCTTGTAAGCCTGACACAACTGCAACACGGGCAGAATCACCTACACCTAGTTTTACTTCACGTTTTTCCAGAGTATTTACACCTTTAACCCAAACATAATATTTGAGCGCCTCTTCAATAATGGCAACACGCGGAACAACCAATGCTTCTTGATATTGGGTAGTAATAATATCAGCGTGTACGGATTTGCCTGGTTTAAGAATCTCCTCGTTAGTGACACTAATCTTTAGGATTACTTCTAGATATTTTACAGGTGAATCTTTATTGCGCTGACGAGTTAGTGTGTCTATGCGCTCAACAGTAGCCTCAAATTTGATTTGAGGATGAGAATCGACACTGATCCTTGTTGGTAGTCCGGCTTTAAGTCCACCAGCATCTGACTCTAACACGTAAACACGCGCCTTGATTGAGGAGAGTTTTGGTAATGTGAGTAGAATATAACCAGGCCAACGAGTCTCTCCAATACTAGTGCTTCTTCCTATTTGATCTTTTTGATGTAATACCAAACTGTCGTGTGGCGCCAATATTTTGAGTGAGCCAAGACTCCCCTCAAGTAGATCTTTTTTCGTGTTGTGACGATTTTTATCAATTACTAATATACGCTGTGCAGTTGTACTAATGTTCTTACGAGTCTCTATTTTTCCTGTCCATTCTGTTACTTTTGTCTGAGAAAGTTCCTCTTTTAGACTGTCTTCGATAATCTGATGATGTGAGAAAATCTCTGCATCTTTTGCGGCTTGGGTATGTGCCTTTTCTAACTCCATTTCAGCAATATCACGATCTGTAACAGTTTGTTCAGTATCAGAACTACCGCGCAGCACAGTTGCTTCTAGTTGATGCAGTGTGGCTGCTAGATTGCTATTAGTCTCGTCAAGTTGTTGCAGTAACTCTGAAGCGTCGAACTCAATTAGGGTGTCACCTTTCTTGACTGTACTTCCATCTTTAATAATCCAAAAAACCTTGAGACCTCCTGTGCGTACGTTTGGTACGGAAATAGGAGTTGCTTGAGATGCCTCTAATTCTCCCCAGGCAGGTATTTGAACAGTAAATTTGCTTTTTTGTACCATGAAATTTAGTGAATTGATTTCACCATTCAAAGTGAACGGATTCAAATTTGTAATTAGTCTGTTTCTGTAAGTCGATCCAACTACTGTAGCAATTCCACATAAGAATAAAAATGTCAGTAAGTATTTTTTCATGGTTTCGCCTTAGAAGTTGCTAAATAACTACTCGCTCCCCTTCATGTAGCCCTGACAGTACTTCAATGAACTGTTGATTGCGCCGTCCTACAGATATTGGGCGTTCGGTAATTTTTCCGTTGATGTCTATAACACGAACAGAGATATAGCCATTGTTTTCCTGTACTGCACGCATAGGCACAAGTAATAAGTTCGATATCCGTTCAACCTCAATCTGTCCGATTGCTGTCATCCCGGCAGTCATCCTTTCTATTTTCTGATCAAGCTCAATAATCACATCAATAACTTTTATTGGAATATCCCATCGTTTTGCTCTTAATACCGAACCTACTGAAACAATTTTGCCAGTCAAGTTTTCATCAGCTACGGCGTCTAATTTAATACGCACAGGTTGCCCTACACGTATGCGTCCAGCTACATCCTCTTCTACCATTGCTTCTAGGCGTAAAGTTGATAGGTCAGGAATCTGCAAAACAATCTCATGGTGACAGGTAAGCTCACCAACTTTTCGCTTCTCACCATTGGCAAGTACCTTATAGAGTACCGTGCCAGCAATAGGAGCCTTCACAATACAAGCTTTCTGGAGTGTTTCTGCTTGTGCCATACGTAAGCGAGTATTGGCAATGTTATTTTCCAATACTAATAGCTCGGCTTTAGACATTCGTTCGAGTGCAGCATTCTTCTCTTGCAACAACTTCGACTCTGCTTCTGCTTGTGCTAGTTCGAGTCTATCCTGCTTAAGTTGTTGTTGTGATATCAACTCGGCGGGTACATCAAGTTTAAGGCGTGCAATGCCAAGTCTGGTTCTCGCCTGTTCTAATTGCACATGTAGATCTGATAAACGGCTATTGTATTCCAATGCTCGCTTTCTTAAATCTTCTTCACTCTTTTCCAACTCAGCCCGGTATTCCAGTAACTTTTGTGTAACCTCTTGACTATCCAATTCCATCAGTGTTTCACCAGCCTGTATATGACTTCCTTCTGGGGCGAAACGTGCGATCTTGAAAAAATGTGGATCATTAGAAATTGGTGCAGTGATATCAATAGAGCGACTAGCAGTAAGTGTACCGGTGGCTGTCACTTCCAAGACAAAATCGCCATGCCTGACAATATCCTGATTTATAGGTATATTAACGTTGGAAAGACTGATCGATCTGAAAATGACTACTGATGAGATAATGGCAATGAGTGCCATTATCAAG
>JBFLVQ010000803.1:0-4031 GCA_040758525.1 Acidobacteriota bacterium | reverse complement strand
GCAGAATTTAAAATCTGTTGTTGATACAATATGCGGTCTTGTGGGAAGATCTGTTGCGCCGACTACACCATTCCGGCTGTTCCCGGCGGCTCTCCCAAATCGCTTCATAAATTAAAGAGGTAGGCGAATCAAACAGGGCCGTGTGAGTGTAAAGTTTCTCTAAGGAAATTAGTGGCAGGAATATTATAATGGCGGAAATCCGTCTGGGAGGAGTAAAAGCGATGGAGGAAGAGAGAGAAGTAACTTTAGATTACAAGGCCGACGCCAAAAAAGAGAGGCTTAAGGCTAAGATCAAGCCGCACATTGAAGACAATGGCGAAATAAAATCCTCATTGCCCCACTTACCCGCACTTGAGCGCCTCACAGAGGAGATAAAGGAGCAGATTCAGGGCCATTATATTGCCTCGCTCGTCTACAAGGATATGGAAAAGAATCTTGTAGAACGTCAGCGACTAGTCCAGGAATGGGAAGGTAAACTGGATACTCTCAATACTCAATTAAAACTACTGAGAAGCAGTCAAGAAGAATCACAGGCACAACTCACCGAAATTCTCATCAAACAAGAGAAATGCCGACAGGAGTATGAGACCGATGTACAGCAACTAGACCAAGTAATTAGCGAAATTGATGAACAGATTGCTGAACTAGAACGACGTAAGGGCGAAATAATCGAACAGAAACAGATTCAGTTCCATGCCTACGAAGAATCACAGACACCCCTTAAAAATGATATCGAGCAGTTGCAGAATCAGCTCACTTCACTTAGCGATCAACACAAAGAGCTTAAACAACAGATTCAACTGCTCTCCAGGCCAGAGGAACTGATAAATCTTGATAGTCGTATTTCAGACCTTGTCTATCATATCTGTTCCATCTTCCAGACACCTCAAGATAACCATCCAGATGCCGCGCTGGCAATGAAAGAGACATCACCTGGATTAGTTGTACCACCTATCTTTAAACTCCATCCTTGGACTATGGGAGAGAATAAAGAGCTTACTGACCTGGTTATCCCATTAGGCGCCAAACAACTCATCATCTGTTTACAACTGCCTGGTGAAATCCATTTCGAACGCTACAGCGCAGAACTCTATGCTTCCAATGGACGCAGAGTCTGGAATGATGACAAGTTGGAAGGATCAGACCGTATCGTTATGCTTACTTTCAATGCTACTTTCTTTCTCTCAGATTATTATGAATTACGATTGAAAGGACGTTCTACAGATCGTAAGTATACTGCCGTAGGAGAATACTATTTTCAGATCAACAAAACTTGATCGATAAGATCAGGTATTGTCTAGATCTTTTCTAATGTTGCTCACTATGGATTGGCACCACGCCAATTGAGATTGACATAATAGCTAGGGAAGCGCTGTGACAGTTGTGTACAGAGATAATCTTCGATCTCCTTGGCAGTGGCGAGTTGCGTAGCTGTACGTACAATCTCACGTACCGCTATCATATCTATGGTACGTATGGCGTCCTTAATAAGCGGCAATGCGGTTGGCGCCATACTAAACCGAGTGATGCCTAGTCCTAATAGCACGGCAGCATAAACAGGATTAGCAGCCATCTCGCCACAAACTTCCAGCGGCGTGTTGGCTGCAGCAGCCTCTTCGGTGACGCGCGCAAGCACACGTAAGACAGCCGGGTGTAGAGGTTGGTAAAGGTAGGCAACCTGCTTGTTACTACGATCGACAGCGAGTAGATATTGGATCAGATCATTTGTACCAATACTGAGGAAATCTGCTTCGCGAGCTAATTGATCAATTATCATTACTGCTGCAGGCACCTCTACCATTACTCCTAAAGGAATCTTTCGGTCAATCTGCAGCCCGCTTGCAGTAAGCTCCTCAGTAATCTCTTCGATAATTATGCGCGCCCGCCGCAATTCACTTACACAAGAGACAAGCGGCAACATTACACGTATGTTGCGGTGGTAGGAAGCACGTATAATGGCGCGTATCTGCCTACGGAACATCTCCTCTGCCTTGAAGGCGAGCCGTATACCACGTAGACCAAGCGCAGGATTTGTCTCTGGTTGATTGCCAGGCAGTTTCTCTGCACTAAGATCAAAGGTACGTATCGAAACCCCATGCTCACCACTAGCCTCTGCCAACTGACAGTAGATCTCAAATTGTCCCTCTTCGGAACAGGCTTGCGGCAACATATTAGTAAAGATGAATTCAGAGCGAAATAGTCCTATACCTTGTGCGCCAAACCGTTGCACAGCATTTAGCTCGGAAAGCAGTTCGATATTAGCGCGCAGAGTGATCAACTGACCATCAGCAGTCACGGCTGGTCCACGCGACTGCTGAATAAGGGCATGGAAGGATCGTCGCCGCCGCTCATGCACAGCACGGTAATGGCGTAGTGTAGCTTCGGTAGGATCTAGAATTATGATCCCTTCGTTACCATCCAATATTGCATGGCGCCCACTATATAAATGCTCACCAGGCTGATCTACTCCTACTAGTGCAGGTATACGTAGGCTGCGTGCAATAATCGCTGTATGTGAGGCCCAGCCACCGGCATAAGTCGCTAGCCCAACCACATGTTCCATATCAAGTTCAGCAAAGACACTAGGAGGGATCTCTTCAGCAACAATAATTGAGTTAGAACAGAGATTATGTACACCGGTATCACGCTTACCAGAAAGTGCATCAATCAAGCGATTAGCAACATCTTCAATATCGCTACCACGCTGGCGTAGATAACCATCTGAGATCGAGGCATAGGCAGCCAAGAAACGATCTAGCACAATCTTGATTGCCAATTCGGCATTGACCAACTGCTCGCTAATCGTTGCCTCTATACTCTTGAGTAATCCTTGATCCTGTAGCATCAGTATATGAGCGTCGAGGATGTAGCCATGTTCGTGACCCAATTCACGCTCCATACGTGCCTTCAGCTCATTAAGCTGATGTCGCGCTACACTCACAGCACGACGTAACCGACGCAACTCGCGTGTGATATATACTGGCTCGATATGTAGCAGGCGAGCCTGACGACCACGCTCATCGATGCGTATGGTTGTGCCAATCGCGATACCTGGACTAATACCTAAACCACGAATCTCGATTTCCGGCGACGTTTCTCGTACGCTAATAGACATCCACTTCCTCCCCGAATTTCCTTTCAACCAGATCCACTAAGGCATACATTGCACGTTCTTCATCCTTGCCATCAGTGGTAATAATCAGTTCGGTACCACGTGCTGCTGCCAATAATAATACGCCCAAGATCGATTTACCATCGACCAATTGGCGAGTATCGGCACGTGCTAACTTCACTTCTGCATTATACTGGTTGGCGAGATTAACGAAACGAGCTGCTGCGCGCGCATGCAAGCCCAGCCGATTTATGATCGTAACCTGCTGTTGTCGCATCCTATCCTATCAGTCTAAATAATGATCAATAATAAGTAACGATTAGTCTCGACACTTATCATTGTCAATTTCCCCTATTACCGCTTTGGCAGGAGCACTTCACTTGCCAAGTAGATATTCTTCTGTCCTTGGTCTCGTACTCTACGAGCTACTTGCTCAAGCGGTTCATCGAGTTGCTGATTGGCCAGCTTGATCACCATAGGAAGATTTACTCCCGTGATCACCTCGACGCTGCCTATTTTGGCAAAAGTCATAGCAATGTTAGTAGGAGTACCTCCAAACATATCTGTAAGTAGCAACACACCATGCCCCTGATTGACACGCGCAATTGCCCTACCGATCTCCTGACAGGCCTGTTCAACCTCATCATGCCAACCAATTGAGACCGCTACAATATGACGAATCTCACTTACAATCATCTCGGCTGCGGCAAGTAACTCAATAGACAGCCGGCCATGTGTAACGATTACTCCTCCAACTAACGACATAGCTAATTGTCCAAAGCCACGTTGGCAAACACTAGATCACCGTCGTGACAATCTCGTGGATACTGCGTTGTAGTTCTGCATCATCAGTGATTGGACTAACGATCGCAACCTCGCAAGCAGTCTCCGGATTAATACCGCGGCTGATTAACTGTGC
>JBFLVQ010000802.1:0-4032 GCA_040758525.1 Acidobacteriota bacterium | reverse complement strand
GTCAAATTCAATACTGATAAATCGCTGTCGGGTTGATTGTTTAAGGTCCTTAAGCACGCTCTGATAACCAGGATTATAGGAGACGACAAGAATAAATTCGTCGGGCGCGCTTAAAACCATACCACGCTTCTCTACCGGCAGGATACGACGATCATCAGTAAGCGGGTGTATAAGCACAATGGTATCTTTACGTGCCTCTACCACTTCATCTAGATAGCAGATGGCACCATGCTTAACTGCCGTCGAAAGCGGTCCATCATGCCAGATTGTCTCTTCTCCTTCTAGCAGGTAACGACCCACTAGATCGGTAGCAGAGAGATCTTCATGACAGGCAACGGTAACCAATGGACGAGTTAGTTTCCAAGCCATATACTCAATGAAGCGTGTCTTGCCACAACCTGTGGGACCCTTAAGCATTATAGGAAGTTTAGCCTCGTAAGCGGCGGTGAAGATCTCTACCTCATCTTTCACAGGTAGATAGAATGGCTCGTCGGTGATGTGGTACTTTTCGATCAACTGTTCCTTCATAGGCGAATATATTAACATTGCTATCTTTTTACGCCAAGACGAGATGCTCCCATAAATAAATTGGGACATGCCCCCCAATTTGGCCATGTCCCAATAGCAATAGCTTGGCAGACCTGCTAGCGGCCAAAAAGTCGTCTAAACCAGGATTTTGGCTTGCTGATCTCCTCAAGTGTATTTGCCAACTCCTGGTCAAGCTCTGCTTCTGTAGCAATATCACCCATCGAAATGATTCCCTTAAGAACATCATTATCATCGGTTACCAATATGCGACGTACCTGTTTGTCGCCCATTTTGTGAAGCGCGTCGATCAAGCGATCATTAGGCCGCACACTGTAGACTTTGTTAGTCATTGCGTCTTCGACGCTAACACTATCAAGCGGCCTGTCTAAATCGGCTAGTACCCGCACAACAATATCACGGTCAGTAATCATCCCTATTACTCTATTGTCGGCATCTACTACTGGTAATGCGCCAGTATCCTCATCACGCATCAGCCTAGCGACTTCACGTAGGTTAGAGTCTCTATGGCAAACAGCAACATCGCGTGTCATAACATCACGACAGCGTAGATAAGTGCGCACAGGTGCATAACCCCACTGCATACGTTCGCGGTCGGCATACTCCTGGCGACTGTAACGTGGTTCATAACGTGGTTCGTAGCGACTCTCATAAGGCTCACGAGAATAACGTTGATAACCGTAATCATAGTCATAGTCGCGTTCACGCTCACGTTCATAGTCTAGGCCGTACCCCTCACGCGCGCCCGCCTGACGGTGGCGCCCGTAGCCACGCCAGCGGTCCGCATCCTCATCGTAGAACTCTCTATCTCTCATCCTTATATGCCTCCTAAGAAAAGTGATTAAGCAAACAACGGTTGAGTGCAGTCTTTTAAACAGCAATGTTTATGCCAGCATAAATTTAATTGATGGCGTGCTGATGCAATTATCGGTACGAACTTTGCTGAAAATAACAAGCATAGGCAATCTACTGACTGCCAGCAAACGAAAGGAGGGTACTATGGAGAATGAGACAAGCAGGCTCAACTTGGGCGATCGCGCACCAGCCTTCCAATTAGCGCAGAGTGATGGCAAGACATTCTCGCTTACTGACGCCCTTACAGCAGGCTCATCTCTGTTGTTAATATTTTGTCATGGTAGTAGCTGCACTATCTGCCAGCAGCAACTAAGTGAGTTGCAAACCTATCAACAACGTTTCGAAGACCGTGGTATACGTCCAATCATTATTACTACCGATAGAGTAGCAGAGAATAGGCACTGGCAAAAGGCGATGGGGCTCTCCTTTCCAGTGCTTAGCGATGATAGCACGGTGACTGAGGAGTATGGTGTGTTAGAAGATGCTGGTATTAAACCAACACTGATCATTGTGGATCGACATGGCACAATAGGCTGGATCTATGTTGGCAATTGCACGCCTAATCGAGATTGGCCAACGCCGGAATATATCTTTCGTCATATGGTGATTGCGCGCGGCGTATAGGCATATAAATGTTAATCTCTCTGTGGTAAATTGGACGCATAAGGAGAGAATGTGTGTCCGAACTCGTCAAATACTTTGAAGCGCGCAGAGAACAGCTCATTGAATTGATTCGCAGTTTTGTTGAGATAGAGACTCCATCCGGTGATGCTACTCGTATTGGTCAACTGGCTGAACTGGTAGCCAAACATCTGCTTGAATTGGGCGCCCGCGTCGATATTATTACGACTGCGGGCGGTCCATCTGTACATGCACTGGTTGGCGCTAGCGAAACCAAACCTCGCCTACTTATCGTTGGCCATTGTGATACGGTCTGGCCAACCGGTACACTTGCACGTCTACCATTTCGCAAAGCAGATGGTTGTCTATATGGTCCTGGCGTCTTTGATATGAAATCAGGTATCGCCATTACTTTAGCGGCGCTAGGCGCACTACAACAATTGAGGCGACAACCTGCTAGACCATTAGAACTATTCTTCAGTTGTGATGAAGAACAGGGCAGCCATTCTACACGTGCACAGATCGAGGAGATGGCTCGAAACGCACATGCTGCACTGGTGCTTGAACCACCACTACCAGGCGGACGAGTCAAAACAGCACGTAAAGGCATTGGACAATATCGCCTGATTGCACAGGGACGCGCTGCACACGCAGGAGTTGCACCAGAGAAAGGGATAAGCGCGGTTGAAGAGTTATCGCATCAAGTAATCAAACTCCATTCACTGACAGATCATGCACGAGGCATCTCGGTCAATGTAGGTGTGATTGCTGGTGGCACAATGTCAAATGTAGTAGCGGCAGAAGCCAGCGCTGAAATCGATGTACGATTCTGGACACAAGCAGATGAAGCCCATATAGTCACAGCGCTAAACTCTCTTAAGCCAGTATTGCCAGGCGCGCAGATCAAAGTTAATGGATATGTAAATCGCCCTCCATTAGAACGTTCACCTGGTATTGTAGAACTCTACCAGCATGCACGTACATTAGCACACGAGTTGGGATTTGAATTGAATGAAGGAAAGACCGGTGGAGGCAGCGATGGCAATTTTATTGCTGCTATTGGTACACCAGTATTAGATGGATTGGGACCCGATGGCGATGGCGCACATGCTGAATATGAACATGTGTTGATAGATAATCTTGCGCCACGCGCGGCACTGATCACTCGCCTGTTGGAAACGCTCTAAGCATTGACAGTACGCCCTGCCAAACTAGCAACTGTAATGGTGAGTTGATCAGGATCAATGGGCTTAGCAACATGCATTTGGAAGCCTTCAGAGAGTGCCCGCACACGATCTTCAGCACGTGCATAAGCGGTCAAGGCTGCTGCTGGTATACATCCACCATTCTCGGGCGCTCTGGCTCGTACCTTACGTATCAGCGTATATCCATCCTCATCTGGCATACCTATATCGGTGAGTAGCACATCTGGCTGCTGTTGATCTAGCAATGCCAGCGCTTCTTGAGCCGAAGCCACGGCAATCACCTGAGCACCATATTGCTCTAACATAAATGTCAGTAGTTCGCGGGCATCTGGCTCATCATCAACGATCAAGACAGAGAGCCCATCGAGAATTGATGAATCAACCAATCCTATACCAGCCTGATGGCGGCGCGGCGATTCTGATGTAGTCATAATGGCATTTGTGGCAAGTGGTAAGTTCACTGTAAAGGTTGCTCCCTTCCCTTCTCCCAAACTCTCAGCTATCACACTGCCGCCATGCAATTCCACCAGATGGCGCACTACTGCTAGTCCTAGACCAAGCCCACCATGTGTTCTGGTAAGTGAACTGTTGGCTTGACGGAAGCGTTCAAAGACAAATGGGAGAAAATCTGGCCTAATCCCTTGACCAGTATCTTTTACTTTTATCTGTATATTTGAGTCATGTCCTGCTAGCCAGACCTGTACCTGGCCACCTCTGGGCGTAAATTTGATTGCATTTGAGAGTAGATTCCAGATGATCTGCTGTAGACGTTCAGCATCACCGGCAACTTGACCAGGATTGGTAT
>JBFLVQ010000801.1:0-4055 GCA_040758525.1 Acidobacteriota bacterium | reverse complement strand
CTGTAATGCTCCAATACCTCCATCGACAGTAGCGCTATCGCCAATTCCTAAGATAATTCGTCGTGCCCCTTTTGCTAATGCACGTCGGATCAATTCACCAGTTCCATAACTGGATGCTTGCCAAGGATTGCGTTCATGCAAGGCAAGTAATGCTAATCCAGAAGCGGCTGCCATTTCGATTACCGCCGTATATTTGTCTGGAAGCAGACCATAATAGGAATTGATGGTTCTACCGAGAGGATCTTTTACACGTGTGCGTAATAATTGTCCACCAGTTGCACGTACCAGTGCTTCAACAGTACCACTACCACCATCAGCCAGTGGCACTTGAATAATATTGGCCAGACATTTCGCCTCGCGTAAGCCAAGCGTAATCGCCTCTGCCGCTTGTGTGGCACTCATAGAGTCTTTGAAGCCATTAGGCGCAACTAGCAGATTGAAACGCTGCATTGACATAAGCAGCGATTGTGCAGGGCTTCTACCTCTGCTGTCAAGGTGTTTGCCTGGTTTTATTTTTCCTCTTTCTCTGCCAATCTTTTATACTAGGTCTAGGAGCAACTATGGAACTTCTCGACTATTATTTTGGAAAAATTGCCGCCGCTTTTGTGCGTGGTAAACTAGCATCTGAACTTGATCGTAGTCCACTGTCTGAGCGGCTCCTCAAGACACCATTGGATGATCTTAGTGAAATTGAACTAGTGGAGATTATTCAGACAGGATTGGCAGCCGCACTACGATTACATAAATTTAAACAGACAATGGGGCTTGCTCGTGTTCAAAAGGTTCTAGGTATTTTAAAAGGACTTGCTCCCTTAGAACTTCTTGATATCGGTAGTGGACGGGGAACTTTCCTCTGGCCACTGGTAGATAGCTTTCCTGATCTACCAATAACTGCTATAGATAAAGATGAGCAACGGGTAGCTGATATTCTCGCAGTACATAGTGGAGGCTTTGCTAATATCTCTGCACAAATTATGAATGCTACCACTCTAGATCTTGATAATGATTCCTTTGATATTGTTACTATGCTTGAAGTACTTGAACATATCCCAGCAGCACCAGAGGCACTAAGAGAAGTTGTACGGGTAGCAAAGCGATTTGTGGTAATTTCGGTACCTTCAAAAGAGGATGATAATCCTGAACATATTCATCTTTTTAATCAAGACAGCTTGAATAGAATGTTGATCGCGGCGGGTGCGCTACGGGTACGCTGTGAGTATGTATTAAATCATCTTATTGCTGTAGCTAAGGTCTGCTAACAATGACAGAACAGATCTACAAATATCCCAGAACAGTTCATATTGAAGGATCTCGTTTTCAATCTGGCGACGAAGATCTAGCCGCGATACCTTTCAAAGTAATTGCAGGTCGTAATCTCATTATTGAAGAGAAACTGGATGGCGCTAATACTGGTATTAGCTTTACGGCTGATGGCAAGTTGCTGCTTCAGAGTAGAGGACATTATCTATTAGGCGGTGCAAGCGAACAACATTTCAATCTCTTTAAGCAATGGGCATATACTCACACAACTCTTTTATGGAATATATTAGGATATCGTTATATTCTTTATGGTGAGTGGCTCTATGCCAAACATACGATCTTCTACAACTATTTGCCACATTACTTTCTGGAGTTTGATCTATTGGATAAAGAGCAAGGTGAATTTCTTAGTACTGAGCGGAGAAAAGCACTACTGATGAGATCTCCTATTGCCTCTGTACCGATTATCTATTCTGGTCAGCTAACTTCAGCTAAACAGTTAGCTAAGTTTCTAGCCAGATCTGCATTCATTCAACCTGGTCATGTCGAGAAATTACAAACGATCTGTGAACAACGTGGATTAGATGTTGCACGAGCAGTAAAAGAGACAGATAGAAGCTTAGATATGGAAGGTCTCTATATAAAAGTTGAAGAAGATGGGCTGGTTAAAGAGCGCTACAAATATGTGCGAGCAAGTTTTTTGCAAGCCGTTGAGAATGCCGAAGGACATTGGCTGGCACGCCCGATAATACCAAACCTTTTGCAGCCAGATATTGATCTGTTTGGCAAAGATTTGTAATAGTGTTAGCTATGAGAGAAGAACTTTTTTCATCACCATTATGGTCATTCCCATTCTGTCCAACCCCGCCATCCTGGAAGCTTGACTGGGAAGCTATTGAATCCTGTTTTGATTGGATTAGGAGTATGCGTGATTGTCAGCAAGACCCGCACTACCATGGCGAAGGTGATGTACTAACTCATACCAGAATGGTGTGTGAAGCTTTAATTGAACTCCCTCAATGGCGGCAACTTTCACCCACGATTCGTTCAATTCTTTTTGCCGCCGCACTGCTACACGATGTAGCAAAGCCAGCCTATACTTATACAGATATAGAGGGAAGAACCAGTTCGCGTGGACATGTACGCAATGGCGCAAGAATGGCTAGGCAGATTCTTTGGCAGATGCCGGTTACCAATAACACTGTTCCATTTCATTACCGTGAGATGATAGTTGCGCTGGTTCGTTATTCTGCGCTTCCCTTCTTCCTATTTGAGAAGCCTGATGCTCAACGTGCGGTAATCCTGGCAAGCCAGATTGTTAGATGCGATTGGCTGGCATTGCTGGAAGAAGCAGATGCGCTTGGCCGAAAATGTGAAGACAAACAGGAACTGCTCGATAAGATTGAACTCTTTCGTGAATTCTGTAAAGAGAATCGCTGTTTTGATGGTCCTAGACAGTTTGCTTCACCACATAGTCGCTTTATCTATTTTCGCAAAGATGATTGCGATCCAGACTATCTAGCATTTGATGACACTTGTTTTGAAGTTGTACTTATGTCGGGGTTACCAGGAGCAGGCAAAGATAGTTGGATTAAGTCGCACCTTCAGGGATGGCCTACCATTTCACTTGATGATATACGTATAGAGATGGAAATACCTGCTCACAAAAATCAAGGAGCAGTAGCATCAGTAGCAAAACAGCGTGCCCGCCAATATCTACGAACCGCAGATGCGTTTGTCTGGAATGCTACTAATATCACCCGCACAATGCGTAAACAACTGATCGATCTTTTTACTGCATATAAAGCGCGAGTAAGAATAGTCTATCTAGAATGCCCATTTGCTCAACTTTTTACTCGCAATCGTGCACGCGCTAATCCCGTTCCTGTTTCAGTGATAAATAGATTGATATCCAAACTCGATATTCCAGATATAACAGAGGCTCATGAAATAGAATGGCAAGCAATCTGAGAAGATCTATTAAGATCTTCCCAGATTTAATTAAGCTTAGTTACTGCTTTTGAAAGATCGTTTTTGCTACCACGCCAGCATCTGTGACAAAGCCTCCTACCGTAACCGACTGACCTACTATAAGCTGTTGCAGTGTGTTGCCGGTAGTGCTGCCAAAGATAATCACTCGTGTTGCTGCGGTAGTAGTGATGGTTTGGCCGAGCAATACAATAGTCTTCTTGCTTACATCTACTTGTTGTAAAGTGCCTGTCAACCTAACGGTAATTATTCTTATCGTGCCTGTTGCTGCTGGCAATGGATCTAGCGCAGCAACTATCGCCTTACCGTCAAAGCCCAGACTTACTTCAGCACCAACTTTAAAGCTGCTATCAGCAGCATCTAGGGTTGCAATATCTATCAAGAAACTATCTGCCAGTTCTATTATGGAACCGGTTCGTGCCGTAATGATTCCAGTAAGATTTGTGAAGGTCTCATTACTAGAACGAGCTTTCCTTTGTTGTGAGATATTGATAGCTGTTAGTCGTCCATCCTGATTTTCTACATCAATGGTAGCGATTCTGCCAGCCTTTAAATTGGCTAGCATAATCTCTTCTCGCTTACTATTAAATACTCTTGTGGTTGCTTGTAAAGAGATGTCGCGGTTGAAGACTCTTATACGGCCTTGGGCTAGATCTACCTCTTGTAGCGCTCCTGTAATAGTAAGCTCCTTGCTGGTCTTGATTAATGCTGATACTGCTTTAATTATAGGAGTACCATCGGTAGTAAGGATTAAGCTACCTTTGATTTCAATTTCTGTGCCTGGCTCAATATCTAGAATTGTTCTA
>JBFLVQ010000800.1:0-4062 GCA_040758525.1 Acidobacteriota bacterium | reverse complement strand
CTTATCAGGTAAAGCAGATGGTTAGTGAATAGACAGTGATTGCTAACGCACATCTTTAGATGCTACCTATACGCTGAAAATATTTCACTATTAAAGCAACCATTATTTAATCTTGGTTAAAAAGATCACTTGCAGAGCCAAAGTTGCCAGCACCTACTCCAGCGTGGTAAGTCATCTCTGCAGTATGAAACAGTCGCATGGCTTCGATGGCTGATTCTCCATTGGTAGATCTTCTACTGGCTAACAGATTCGGCACGGCAATCGCTGCGATAATACCAATGATCACGACCACAATTAACAGTTCGATTAATGAGAAACCCTGCTGAGTTTTCATCGCTATGTCTCCTTTCCATTCTGTTGTCTATCAGGAATTGTTTTACTCTCAATAACTATCTCAAACTCAAACTCCTGCTCCATACGTATACTGACCATAGAACCAGACCAACATACCTTTTACATCAACCATTGCATAGTATTGGCGCACACTATCGCCACAACTGATAACAAATAATATTGCACACATATAGCAATATCACTTGCTATCAACAATACAGAGGAGCATTATCGCGACAATGTAGTTCTTTTATACAGCACGCCTGCTTCACACTCAAATGTGAGTGTGTGCTGATTTTTTAGTCTGAGCACACTACCAGCTTTGCTACTATATAGAGATAGTAGCTTCTACATTATTGAGATAGCTCACTAAATGCTGTTCCAGGTTGCTAGCGCTGATAACAAATTGTGTGCCACTGATCAAGCAAGTTATTAGCGATTCTACAAATTCTGCTATTAAGTTAGTTTACAGAGATTTACTTGAGCCATAAGAATTATGCAAATGGGAAGACAGAGAGAGTAGCTAACAAAAGTTGTCAGATATGGTTTGCAAAATTTGTTATAGACTCTCTGTCAGTATTTTTGCGACTACCTTTGTTATATATGATGAGATAGTATGGAATGAGTATCAGAGTAATGGTCTGATCTTACAACTAGCAGTTTCCTATGTAATGGTTCCTTTTTAATAAGGTTAAAATTACTTGAGGAATTTTTAATCTTTTCAACAGAATTAATATTAGTGAGCTAGATCGAGTTTTCTCGCCTTATTTACAAGGTAATTCTAATCTACTACGACACAGAAACCGGTCGCTATATCGCACTACCAGAAGGATGTCGCAAGGCTTTTCCTACACAACAATGCTAGATTGGGCTAGAGTTACTTTTTGGTAGATATTAGTTTCCTACAGATCGATACACCATTGAGGAAGCTGGCTTGTTATTATCCATAAGGTAGCTGAAAAGATTGAAAGTTAAACCTTTTAAGGTAGTAGCTATTTCATTAAGAGAGGAGTACACCATCATGTCGCTTAGTGGCTTTCAACAATTGATCTATCGTAGCAGTCTTAGTTTATTACTAAGCACACTACTTTTATACTGGCCAATGATAATGGTGCGAGCGCAGGAAAGCTCGCAGCAGGATAACGTCAGCAAACCCGGTAAAGAAAGGAATGAAAAGGTTGTTGGTACGCTTGAGACTGGTAAGCCCATAGAACAACAGATTGTAGGTAACACAGTTCATCAATATGAGATCAAGCTTATGTCTGGTCAGTTCTTGCACATAGTTGTCAAACAACTAGGGATAGACGTTGTTGTAACACTTTACGACCAAAATGGAAAAAAACTGATTGAAGCCAATCATCCAAACAGTACTCAAAGGCCGGAAACAGTCTTTCTGATAACTGAAACAGGTGGAAACTATCGATTGGAGGTGCGCTCGTTCAGGAATGATGTTCTTGGCGGACGCTATGAGGTCAGGATAGAAGAACTGAGGCAGGTCAGGGATCGGGATAGAGAACTCATTGCCAAAACTATTGCCGCACGCAAGATATCTGCGGAAGTAGGAGAGCTTCGTTCGCAACAGACGGCAGAGTCTCTCAAAAAGGCGATCGAAAAACTGAATGAGTTGGTGTTGTTGTGGCGGGATCTGGGTAACGGTGTTGAGGAGGCCGATGAGCTCAACAGAATCGGTCTGATTTACGAACTTACTGGAGAGAGGCAGAGAGCGTTGGAATACTTCAACCAGGCTTTGTCGCTCTTTCAATCTGCGCACGACCGCTATGGAGAAGCCGCTGCGCTCAACAACGCCGCCTTGGTTTACGACTCATTAGGGGAAAGGCAGAAAGCGCTGGATTATTACGAAATGGCATTGAAACTGTTGCATGAGTTAGGGGATCGTTCCGGGGAAGGTAACACTCTTAACAACATCGGCAGGGTTAATGAATCGTTGGGGAAGAAGAAGGAAGCATTGGACAAATACAACGAGGCGCTGCCACTGCGGCGGGGTGCAGGGGATCGCGGAGGAGAGATCCAGACACTCCACAATATCGCAGGCATTTACAAGTCGTTTGGAGATTTGCAAAAGGCACTGGAAATCTACGAACAGATATTACCGCTACGGCGGGTTATAGGGAATCGTAGAGGAGAAGCAGCTACACTCAATAATATAGGTGATATTTACAGCTCATTGGGAGATAAATTGAAGGCATTAGATTATTACAACCAGGCACTAAGTGTTACGCAAGGTTCGGGAGACCGTGTGGGAGAGGCCAATGTGCTCCATAATATCGGCTCGGTTCATATCTCTTTGGGAGAAAGACAGAAGGCATTGGATTATCTTAAAGAGGCGTTGCCGATCTTTCAAACTGTTGGGGATCGCGATGGGGAGATCAGTGCGCTCTCCAATATCGGATCTGTATATAACTTGTTAGGAGATAGATTGAAGGCCCTGGAGTACTTCAGCCGCGCGCTGGAGATCGTTAAAGCCACAGGAAACCGTTCTCTTGAAGGTGTGATGCTCAACAACATCGGGTCGGTTCATATCTCTTTGGGAGTGTGGAAAAAGGCACTGGACTACTGCAACAGGGCGTTAAGTTTGAGGCAGGAAGTGGGGGAGCCTAGAGGAAAAGCCGCTACGCTCAACAACATTGGCAGGGCATATGACTTGTCAGGAGAGTGGCAGAAGGCACTGGAAAACTTCAATCAGGCGTTGTCGCTCTTTCAAAATGTGGGCGATCGTTTTGGAGAAGCCGCTGCGTTGGACAATATCGGCAGGATTTACAGTTTGTCTGGGGATAAGAAGATGGCATCGGACTACTACAACCGGGCGCGGTTCTTGCAGCAAACTTTGGGTGACCTGGCCGGTGAAGCAATAACATTGTTTGACATTGCGCAACTTGAGCGCGATAGCGGCGAACTCAAGAAAGCGCTCACTGAGGTTGAGAGAGCACTTGGCATCCTTGAATCTTTACGAACCGAGATCAATGTTCAAGATTTGCGCACATCCTACTTTGTCTCGGTTCAGAATCGCTACGAGTTTTATATCGATCTGCTAATGCGGTTGCATAAACAGAATCCTTCTGCGAATTACTCTGCTTTGGCACTGCAAGCGGGCGAGCGAGCGCGAGCGCGCACTTTGCTCGAAATAATAAAGGGCACTCGCATAGATTTCCGCCAAGGAGTATCTAATAAATCTCTACTTGAGCAGGAACTCAGCTTAAAGCAGCAACTCGCTGTTAAAGCGAATAAACGACTAACGCTAATGATAAAAAATGAAACAGGGAAGCTAAAGGCTATCAATGAAGAGATCCAGGATCTTACTGATAGACTTGCAGAGATTGAAGCTCAGATATGCAAGGATAATCCACGTTGTCAAGCAGTGAAGGATCAAGAATCATTAACCCTAGCGAATATTCAAAAAGAGGCTCTCGATTCCGATACCTTGCTATTGGAATACGCTCTGGGTAAGGAACGCAGCTATCTATGGCTGGTGACATCCTCTTCAATAGAAAGTTTTGAACTGCCAAGCCGAGAAGAGATAGAGAAGGTTGCGCTACAATTTTATCGGTTACTCACAGCGCGAGAGAGGAAGGACTTTGAAGAGGATGAAATGTTATGGGAGCGTGTAAAGGAGGCTGATTCTAACTATCCTCAAGTTGCGGCTAAGTTAAGCAATATATTATTGGGACCAATAACCAATCAGTTAGGCAACAAACGGTTGCTAATAGTGGG
>JBFLVQ010000799.1:0-4071 GCA_040758525.1 Acidobacteriota bacterium | reverse complement strand
ATCAGGGAGATCAAGGAGATCGGACAGATCAGCCAGATCAGGAGAATGGTTCAAATCATCAAAATCAGCAAAGAGACAGAGCAACTGTTACAAGTAGCGATATTGATGTTGAAGCAGAAATAATTAGGGCTGTGAAAGCAAGCTATAATGGAGCTAATCAAACGGCTTTTCATAGTGAGCCACTCGTTAACGAAGGAAAGGAGCAGGCTCAAAGCAGTTCACAATCCACAAAAAATGTAGTTGTAAATAGCGCAGAAACAATGTCTGAGCGAATCGATAGTGCTGATGAGGCTAACCAGCCTAATAGCGATGAAGAATCTGCTAAAGCGCGTTCTAATGCTAAATCAGGCAATCATGAAGCTGACAAGGAAACAGGTTATAGGGCAGGCAAGAACTATCACTCACAGCAAAGTGTTAGGCGCTCATATAGCGATAGTCCTAAGACAAAACCATTATCACGCTTCAGCTTGGATGACTGTCTGGAATTTGCCAGGGCAGAGGCCAAGCATAATCCCAACATTACTAACCCAATAGGGCTATCAAAATGGCAATGGCAGACAGGCGAGCAAGATCACTTAATACAAGCTTGGAAAGATAATCCAGAGGAGATGGTTGCTATTTGGGAAAGCGGAGTGGGTTTTTCGGCCTGTGATAGACGAACTGGCAGCCAACAAAAGGGAAGCACTAGATCGGGGAGATCAAATAAGCCTCCAACCCATGTAGGAGCACAACAGGGTGTCTTTGATCCAGCCCAATTTCCTACTCTCAATCATATGGGTAGTTACGATCCGAAGTGTGAACATTGCTGTGGCTTTGGCTTTAGGCATGAAGGAGGGTTGATAAGTGATCGCACTGTTGAATGCGATTGTTGGCGACGAGTTACCAAGCATTAACACTCAATAAAGTTTCTGGCTTCACTTAACGAATAAAGCGTTCGGTGAAAGCTATATATCTCTATACATATGGCCTACTCGGAGTTTTTCTTGTTGATTTATGATACTGCTGGTAGTACTATAAAATTATGGAGATAGAGAAGGCCATCAGTGAGTTAGAAAAGAATCCTAAAGAAGTTCGGTTCTCACGACTGATGACCATCTGTGAGAAGTTCTTTGGTAAAGCACGCACATCAGGCGGTAGTCACGTTATTTTTAAGACCCCTTGGCCAGGCGATCCCCGTATCAATATTCAAAATTATGGTGGAAAAGCCAAGCCTGAGCAGGTTAAAACAGTGATTAAAGCCTTGCGAAAATTAAAGGAGATGGGAGGTTAGTAGAGGGGCTAATACGCCCATCTATAAAATAAACAATGGCTAAATACACACCAGATCAATATAGGTATACAGTTAGTTGGTCTGAAGAAAATCAAGATTACCTAGCTCGCGTTGCTGAGTTTCCTTCCTTAAGTGCTTTTGGTAATAGCCTTGAACATGCATTGCGAGAGATAAAACAAGTAGTTAGCCTAGTATTAGCTGATTTACAAGAATCTGACGAGCCGATTCCTGAGCCACTCAGTCTACGAGAGTATAGTGGTAAGATAGTTTTGCGTATGGGGGAAGATCTTCATCGACAACTTGCTCTGGAAGCTGTTCAACAGGGTCTATCACTTAATACTTTAATATGTAATCGGCTTTCTCAAATGAGAGAGTTAGTTGCTGTTACTTTACCTGATGTTGCAAAGAAATCTCGTGCTAAATCACGCACCGCAAGCGCAAAACGATGAGTAAGGAGAAGGACTAGTTGGTGTGTTGGGGCAGGGAATGTAAGTAGCTATGGAAAGGTTGTTGGTTGTATTTCAGCTTACAACCTATTCAGGTTCTTACCATCCATTTATACTTAGTGGCAAGGTAATCTAATAAATACCATCCAAATCCACCGATAGCGCCGACCACAGTGCCTTTTATTGCTCTATCTACAGATAAGAACGCCCACTTCTTATATAAGTATTGCAAAACATCAAGATTAGAACTTGGTATATTATAAGTATGTATTACTTCTGGGGCGCTATACAAACCAGCGCCAAATCCAAATACTGCTCCTACAATCAATAATATTTTTACTTTCTGCCTATTGTTCTTAATTGCTGGATGGAATTTGATGAACAAGATTAATGGTAATGCAAAGGGCAGCATCAAGATAAAGTCGATTATTGCGATTAAAGCATATCTCATAAGCTCACACTATATTTTATACCTTGGTCTGACCATCAGCCAAGCAGGAAGAAAAGACTGGTGTTAACTACGATCTTTCTGCTTATCAAGATGAATAAACTCCTTAACATCTGCTGGCTGGTTATATGAAAAGATATAGAGGACACCAGGTTCAAGCTTAATGCCAAACCAAGAGAACCTTTCCTCATATGAGATACGGCTTTCTTTTTCAAAACTAGCATTAGGCTTAAAATCAGCGCAAATTCTATGACTCCAAGAATTGACGGTGGAAGGTAGTAATGCTGCAAAATATTTACACGTACCTTCTTCATAAGCCCCATCATATCCTTGATACTTACCATCCCAGTGAATACAGTAACAGCACTCTAATGATCCTTTTCCGTTTGGCATATAAAATCTTGGCCCTTTTCAAAGAGTATTTAAGTACCTAACCAACCTGCGAAGTGAAGCAATAACCAGGTCGATTGCCGTGCTTGTTAGCCATGTTTAATAGTAAGTGTGTCTTGTAATTAAAATAGCTTCTTGATATTTTGCAGCAACATCAAAAAATTCAATAACTTTTTTCAAATCAGAAAGTAATTCATCCACACTGTTCTCTGTCCATCTATTATGGTGAGGTTGAAATCCGTAGTAATTATATACCTCAAATTCATATTTATCCCTCAGGCTATCAAATTGAATGTTGATGAGGTAGTTTGTCACTTCTTTTACTTCTTGGCTTGTTAAATATCTGATATTTCCTGGACATCCAAAATTTGTATATGGAGTCTCTTTCCCACCCATTACAATATTACAAATGGGCGGTTTTACTTTACTTTTTCCGACTGTGCAGTATTCATCAGTCAGTAAAAAGTGAATTGCTTGCCAATGCCCAGTCCAAATAAATTTATCGCTATTCATTATTGCTTCTCTATGAGATTCAATAATGTTACCTACAGTACTTTCATCGCCAATACTTTCGTAATACTGAAACTCCTCAGTAGTCACCCCTTCAATAAATTTTTCTCCATAGCTTGTATCCAATAGTACTCTTCTCAGATCTTCTTCTTTTATTCTCCAGTAGCTATGGCTTACACCCATGATCCAATATCTCCTCTTTCTGATCCAACCTCTAACAAATAAAATTCTATATAAGGTCTCGCCAACAGCCAAGAGGTAAAAAAGAGCATTGGTATTGCACCAGCCAATAAGTAGAGTACAATAACTCGTTATGAAAATTCCTGGCTCAATCAATCACCACGCTCACCATGTTCATACTACCCATACTCATTCCACTCACTCTCACAAACCTGATGTCGCCCCACTACGCAAATGGCCACCGCCAGGCCAGCTCACTCAGAAGGATATTGATAGCGGGGAAGTAGGAGCGTTACGATCGTCTGGGCCACTGGGACAACAAAGGCGAGGTGTGATAGCAAGATTATTGGGACGATTGTTGGGATGGGTTAGACTTCTGCTTATACTCTTTCTTTTTTTGAATTCTTTTGGAAATTTTAGGAACTAACTTGTTCATGTAGAACCTGCCTAACTCGTATAATGGAGGATCAACTATCATAGCGCCATTTTCATAAATACTTACAATGCGTCGCTTTGTGTCTGGGTTTATTAGGGTAGTTTTGTAATGTCCTCTGTATTTGTAATGTTCACTGTAATAGCTTCTCTCAATATCTATTTTTTCAGGAAGAGGATAGACACGCCAAAAGAAAAAGTATCTAACTCTCACTTCATGCTGGTAGAAAATATAAACACGCTGGGCATAATCTATCATCAGAATACAACCGACTATACAAGGGAGGCATATTATAAAGATATCTCCGATAGGTAAACTATACACTATATGCACGACTGCTATAAATATAGGAGTTAAAAAGAGTAGTGAGAACAACACTAATACTATCTTAGAG
>JBFLVQ010000798.1:0-4077 GCA_040758525.1 Acidobacteriota bacterium | reverse complement strand
AAAGGTATGGGAAGCCAGCAGCGGGCGCTTGATATACACGCTGGAAGGTCACAGTGATTATGTTTATAGCGTAGCCTGGAGTACAGATGGGAAGCTGTTGGCGACGGCATCCCGAGACAAAACAGTAAAGGTATGGGAAGCCAGCAGCGGGCGCTTGATATACACGCTGGAAGGTCACGGTGATGCTGTTAGTAACGTAGCCTGGAGTGCAGATGGGAAGCTGTTGGCGACGGCATCCCGAGACAAAACAGTAAAGGTATGGGAAGCCAGCAGCGGGCGCTTGTTGCGCACTCTCGAAGGTCACAGTCGTTCTGTTTGGAGTGTAGCGTGGAGTGGAGATGGTCAGTTGTTAGCCTCACACTCTGCTGATGGTGAGGTTAGACTCTGGCATAATGATACTTTTGAATTGGTAAAGCTTATTAAAGGGCAAACAATGAAGTATGGCAGTCAAACGGTTAATTTTAGTTTATCAAACCAAGCTATACCTTTGTTAGCAGTATTGAGCGGGCAGAACACTGTTGTAAGTATATGGGATATAGATAGAGATGCCGTTTTTAGTTCTCCTCCAACTATTGCTACAATAAGCCATACCAGTGCCAAGATTGTGTTAATCGGGGAAAGCAATGTAGGAAAATCATGCCTGGCCTTGAGATTAGTAGAAGACCGATATGAAGAGCAAAGTTCTACCCATGGTATGAAAATCTGGCAGATGAAGCCAGAGCAGTTGATGGCTGATACTGTTACTCCATCAAGTGAACAGCGCAGTGTGATGTTATGGGATATGGGTGGTCAGCATGAATACCGGCTAGTACATCAACTCTTCATTCACGATACTACCATTGCACTAATACTGATGGATCCAACTAGGGGATATACAGCCTATGAAGAGATCGAGGAATGGAATCTACGCTTAGAAAAGCAATTGCGTGGACGCAAGACAACTAAGTTGCTGGTAGGGACAAAACTTGATGATGAACTAACAATAATGGATCAGGTTGGATTACAAGAACTGGTAAAGAAATGTGGATTTAATGGTTATTATCCTATTAGCGCAAAAATGAACAAAGGTATTAAGGAATTACGCACCGCCTTAGCACAAGCGATAGATTGGGACAATCTCTCTAAAACAACCCGGCCTGTACTGTTTCAAAGAGTAAGGGATTATATCGCAGTCAGGCAACAGAAAGGAGAAGCTGCGCTGCTGTGCTCGGAATTGGAGAGAGAAATAACGCAGCAATACCCCGAAGAAAATGATTCGATAGCAATAAACGCAGCCGTTAAACAGCTAGCTATACAGGGTATGATTGCCGAAACTAGAATGGCATCAGGAGAAAGGGTATTAATATTACAAGTAGGTAATATTGAGAGATATGCAGGCTCAATTATCTTTGTTGCCCGTAATAATCCAAGAGGCGTGCCAGCTATTGAAGAACGACTGATCGCTACCGGCAAGATGCATTTTCCAGGTATTAAAGCAGCAGAGCGATTACATCCATTTCAAGAGCCTGTAGTGTTGCAGTGTGTAGTACAGTTGTTGATCGAGCATAGTATATGTCTTAACCATGAAGGATTACTAATTTTTCCATCATTATTCCCGTCACTCGATAAAACCAGCACAGAAGTGGTAACTTACTCTATCTTGCTACACTATGATTTTACCGGGGCAATAGACAATATCTACTCAGCATTGGTAGTAAGATTGGCATTAAGTGAAAAGTTTGGGCGAGTAAGGTTGTGGGAGGATAGAGCTGAATATGAGAGGCCGGAACAAGGCGTTTGCGGAATAAGAAAAAAAGCTAATAAGAATGGATTAGCACACTTAGATCTCTATTTTGATAGCAATATCACCGATGAAATACGAGACCTCTTTATAGTGTTTATTGAAGAGCACCTGCAAAAAGATGGGGTAACTATTACAGAAGTCCTTGAGGTTTTATGCAAGTGTGGCTATCCATTTCAACAAGAAGTGCTTCAGCAACGGCTTGCAATGGGAAATGCCGATGTTCGTTGTCCTATCTGTGATGAATGGAATCGGATCAGTGAAGGAGCAAAGAAAGCACGTTCTATTAATCCAGATATTGAGAATAACCTATTAGCATTGAAAAGAAATATCAATAAACGACAAATGGAGGCGGTTGAAATGGCTAAACGAACCTTTGCAGAAGCCGAACAAGTTGAAGCTAAGGAAGCAAGCACACCCATACGAATATTGCATCTAAGCGATCTACACATGAAAGATAGTTGTGATCCATTAACTCAATTAGTGCCATTAACTCGTGATCTTAAAGATATCGAAGACGGATTAGGAATTGATCTATTGGATTATCTAATTGTATCAGGCGATCTCACCAATCGAGCCACACCTGCAGAATTTGAGAAAGTTTTTCAATTTATTTCACACTTAATAGATCGATTTAAGCTATCAGCCGAGCGCTGCATTATCGTGCCAGGCAATCACGATCTGAGTTGGAAAGAAAAAGTGTATGAATGGGAATCTAAAAGCACTGTTAACATTGCAGATTTCCCAGTAGGTTATTATTCAGAGCAAGGTAATGGTTATCTTATTCGCAATGTTGAGAAATACCCATTAAGATTTACTAATTTCAGTAAGTTTTATCATACCCTAATACAACAACCTTATCCTCTACAGAATGAAGAGCAGTTCCAGTCATTCCTATTTGCTGATACTGGTATTCAAATCCTGGCGCTAAACTCATGTTGGGAAATAGATGAGTTTTTTCCACATAGATCAAGTATTAATCAGAGCGCATTAGCAAGAGGTTTAGATAATGCTGATCAGCAGATAAAGCGATCCAAAGAACTAGCAACACTATCAAGAGATGCTAAGGTATTACGACTAGCTGTATGGCATCATCCTGCCACAGGCAATGAGAAGATAGTTGATGATGCTTTCCTTGAGCAGTTAAGAAAAGCCGATGTGAAAGTTTGTTTGCATGGTCATGTACATGAAATAAGATCAGATATTATTGGTTATTTACATCCAGTCAGAAAAATCAATGTAGTAGGAGGTGGCTCGTTTGGAGCGCCCACATATTCCCGACCTGAATCAGTACCACGCTTATACAACTTGTTAGAGATAGGACGAGACCATAACTTGATAAGAGTTCATACACGTTGCTTAAGGAAAGATGGTGGAGCATGGGAAGGATGGGCCGTATGGCCAGGATCAAACCATAATGAACGGCGAACCTATTACGATATTAGGTTTGAGACAAATGGAAAAGATAAGAATAATTCACGTTGCGTAGATACTTCTATAAGTAATAGTGTAAAAAATCAGAATCGTATCTGTGATTTAGAAGAGCATTTGAAAGAAGATTATATCCTGCTTAAGCGATTAGAAGATAGTTACCGTGTTGAGACTGACGTGATTGCAAAGGCCAAGCTTGAGCACCAAATTAAAGAGCTGAGAAAGCAGATAGCAGAACGTAAGAGCGAACTAGATGTAATATTAAATCCCAGATAACCTCTTCAATTAATAAAGGCACAAAATTATTGAAGCTCTACCAAGCACTATACAGGTGTAATCCCTGTTAAGTAAGGGTGAGGTGTGTTTAACAAAACGGAAAGTTAGCCCGACACCAATAATAGTTAGCCCTTAAAGCTGGTCAGGATCTATGCCTAACTCTCGTAATTTGGCGGCTAGGCGTTCGACTCTTTGACGCTCTTGCTCGGTTTTAAGACGTTCTTGTTCAGCTCGCAGCTCTGCCTGCTCAGCCCGCAGGTGCTCTTGCTCGGCTCTTTGACGTTCTTGCTCAGTGAGTTCACGTTCATGTTGGGCACGTTCTTGACCAGTGAGAATGAGTTGGCCATGCTCATCACACCATCTTAACCAAGTGTCGTGTTTGTGCTCAAAACTTCCCTGCCAGAGCGTCAATCCCAAATGTAGAGTAGGTAATTGAGCCTCAACACGCACTTGATAAGTACCAACATGCAATTCATAAATAGTCAAAACTTGAGGCTGAATTTGCTTGATAGGATCAAAAATAACATAGTAAGGTACAGCCATTCGCTCATAGCGACGCAATTTCTCACTATTCTCCTGTCCCTCTTTAT
>JBFLVQ010000797.1:0-4078 GCA_040758525.1 Acidobacteriota bacterium | reverse complement strand
GCTGCCTAAAGCCTCTGAACGTTTTTATTTTTTCACAAGAATCTATCTTCTGATAGTTTTCTGAGGGTGACTCTAATAGAGTTCGCCAGCAGTAACATTCATTGATGGGATACATTTTCCCCCTCGCGCTCCCCGTTAGTGCTAAAAGGTTTAATATAATATGATGACTGACACTCTCAGTACCACTTTTGCTGCGCTTGCTGATCCTACCAGGCGGACAATTCTCGCCCGGCTTGCTCAAGGTGAGGCTTCTGTGACAGAACTGGCTGAGCCATTCGAGATGAGCCTGCCTTTCTGTTCACTGCCAGAACTTCCACCAAGGTCTGTTTTTGGTCGAGCGATTCCGCTCGACCAGTTCATTCAGCGTTGCTAGTGCGGCATCCATTGTTTGATCGCTGACACCTCGATCTGGCACGACACATGGATACATCTTCATCTTGGTCAGGTCCAGTCTATCGCCTGTGGCCTCCATTGCCTTGAGGATCGCATTCGATTCTGCATTGTACAGGCAAAGCAATTGGAAATCGTCTTTAGGCATCGTTTCACTTAATTGAACAGCAAGCGTACGAGCGCGGGAGTAAGCCGGAATCGACATCAGAGGAACTTCGGCTTGCACTCGACCATCCCGGCGGGCGCGAATGACAGTAGAGGAATACTGTACACCATGCTGCTCAAAGAGAGTGCGACCGAAGGCGATTGTCGAAATGGACTCTGTTTCATGAACTAGATCAGGGTCGAATCCCCGACTGACCATTTCTTGCATGAGATGATTGACAGAATCGTACTTGGAAAAATTCTCTGCGAAATAGCAGATGGTTCGTTCCAACTCGGCTCGCCTAGCAATCTCCATTGAGTTGTGTGGAAACTCGAATACCGCAAACCGCGTCAGATATCCGAAATCAGGGCCTTGCACACCTGCCGGCCAATCTGGATCATGGTGGGATACATCGTGCCCATCGATTTCCAATTCGCGACGCCAACCTTCTTTCCCTTTCGAGACAATAGAAGCTTTCGCCAGATGCACCCTGCGGGGCGCGGCGGACTCAGCAGCAAAGCGGAACCAGGGCTTAGTATCGTCAATGGCCGACTGAATCCGCTCGTCGTTAAATCCGCGAGAGAGCGCTGGGCCGACGTAGGCGCGTAGACCAGGCAGACCATAGTCGCCCTTGGAATAGCCTTTCGAGATGTCGCCTCCTTCAACGCCTGCCTGACAAGTCATGCACACTGGTTTGTTATCAATGAACGACTTGATGGGTCCAGCAACGCAAGTGATCCAGATCACAGCAGCCTGCCCCAGCGCCGCTCCACGGTCTTCGCCCATTCCAAATAGGCATGCATCGAGCACTTCGTTATCGTACTCGTGCAGTGTTGTTAAGATATGTACATGAGCCATTCCGGCGGCGGACTGCTCTGTATCATCCAACTGGGCGCGCAGTGTCACACGGCCATCAAAGAGCTGCAGTGTGTCGTTGATGCGACGCATCCAGCCACCCAGGTCGCCACCATGCTCGGCAACGCCATCTTCGATCAATTCAAGCAGGCGTTCAGGTTCAGACATAGATTTTGATTACCCCTGTCAGTTCATTAAGGTCGGCTATGTCGGCTACTGAGTGTTTGTTTTACTTCCACTCTAGGAGGTATTGACAGTCCTTCTCTACCTTCCTGTGTTGCCGAACAATAAATAGATTGATCCACATAAGATGCGAAACTCGCGCGCTCATCTCTTATAAGAGAGCATCGGCAGGCGGCTCAATCTTGTGTTAAGCCACTTACACCCGATGCCTTGCAGCATCTCATAATCAGCTTGCTATGCTGCCAGACAATCTGTTAAAGGCATCTTATGAGCTTTTAAGATAGTAAATTTCCTATGGTGTCCTACCACAGCTTCCCTCATCCTGGACCTTGTTCTGCTCCAATTCCTCCGCTAAATCCTGTTCCTGTCTAGGAGTGACGATGTTGAAATTCGCTGGGAAGATATCGAGCAGGTCTAATATAGTTGTCACTAATGAAGGATTACCTTGCACTTGTATGCTGCCTGCTGTGACTGCATTATTAAACGCCTCACTCATATTTGGAACAGTTGAAATTTGATTAAGAGTATTGCGTGTAAGCATCAGCGTAACCTCTGCTACAGGCAACTCACTCTGCTCATAATACCTGGTATAGGGTAGAGCATAGTCTATTAACTCCAGTGCATAAAACTCCGTAGGATCGTTAGTATTAGCAATGATCCAGTTGATTGTAGTGGGCTGAACATGTGTTGCCTCCGCCTTTATGGCATTGAATCGCAGGCCCATATAATCAAAGTATTGATCGAGCGTCATTGCGCTCATCACATCCGCGCTGAGTGGCTTCGATCGGAGAAGTGGTGATACTCCATGTCGTAACTCGTGGGCACCCATTAAATAAACATTGCGCCATGGTCCAGACTCAGCCTGATAACCCATCTGCTCCAGCGCATCCGCTTGTAGAAGTTTTGCTTCAAGGGTGAGAGAATCTTGCGGGTTAGTATTGGAACTATCAGGAGCAGCAAAGATCACATGATTCACCACTTCTGCTACCCAACGATAGTCACCATCGGCAAATGCCTTATGTGCGCGGTCGAGCACTGCCCGAGCGCCACCCATGTACTCTACATATTTCCTTGATGATTTCACTGGTGGCAGCGAATGTAGGTTAGCAGGATTGGCGTCATACCATCCTAGATATCGCTGATAAACTGCCTTCGAGTCATGATTGACGGTACCGTAATAACCACGATTATACCATTCAGAGGAGAGACTCTTTGGCAGAACGAGCATCTCTGATAGCTCAATCATAGTACGTCCATGATTCAACAAACGTAGCGATTGATCATGAATGTATTTGTAGAGATCGCGTTGCTTTTTGAGAAAACCCAATATATTAGAGGTATCACTCCACATTGGCCAGTGATGCTGGGCAAAAAGGACATCAATATTTTTGGCAAAAAGCTTTATCGCCTCATTGATAGTCTTCCACCATGCCGCTGCATTACGAACCTGCGCGCCGCGTAGTGAGTACAGATTGTGAAGGTTATGAGTCATGTCTTCTGCCGCGCACAAGGCCTTGAACTGTGGGAAATGAAACAGCATTTCGGATGGCGCTTCGGTATCCTGTGCCAATTGGAAGGTAATATGAACCCCATCGATAGTATGTCTCTCAAGGCTCTTTGTAATTACACAGTCTTTCGAGGGTGGAATCAGGCCGCTTTGGCCAAGTGAGATAGTTTTTCCCAAACCACCATCTACCTGACCCTTATCGCCCTTGGGCAGTAGCGCCCCATACATATAAGAAGCACGGCGACCCATTGCATTACCAGCATAAACGTTTTCGCTAACTGCATGATTGAGAAAACCATCGGGTGCATAGATTTTGATCTTTCCTGATTGTATATCCTCATCGCTTACTACCCCTTTTACGCCACCATAGTGGTCTATATGGCTATGGGTATAGATAATAGCAACTACTGGCGCTTGCTCTGGCGTTAAGTTACGGGCCTGGTAATAAAGATTCACTGCTGCACTAGCAGTTTCTGATGAAATAAGTGGATCGATGACAATAATACCTGTATCTGTTTCGACTATCGTCATGTTTGACAGATCAAAAGCACGCACTTGATATATACCCCTTGTCACCTGATTACCATTCAATTCGTAGGTACGGGTCGTTACCTGGAACAATCCATTGTTCATGTTGATTTGCGCTTGGCGCCATAAACTAGGATTGACTGTGTGAGGTGCCTCTTGCGGTTGCGTTCCTAATAAAAATGTATAATGTCCCAGGTTCCAAATCGGCACTGGAGGAGCCCCAGAACTGTTATTCTTGATCTTTACCTCGTCTACAGGCTCATTAGTCAACTGACCATTAGCATCCAGGGTAGCAATAAAGCCGCGTTGCGCATCAGTGTAGTCTTGGGTGTTTGAGAAATTTAGCTCTTGCAATACCTTTTTATTAGCCGCAATTGTGTAGAGGGAAGCATCTTTGGGTAATCTGTTGTCAATGACAGATACTGTTTGGTTCAACTGCTGGGGTTTTTTATCCATCTATATTTCTCCTA
>JBFLVQ010000796.1:0-4081 GCA_040758525.1 Acidobacteriota bacterium | reverse complement strand
ATCAGAAGATTGTTATTGTTGATCCAGAAACATTGTCTGGTTGTGAGCCTGATCTTATAGGGGAGATATGGGTATCTGGGCCCAGTGTTGCACAGGGCTATTGGAATCGGCCAGAGGATACCGCGTCTACATTTCATGCCTATCTGGCTGAGACTGGGGAAGGGCCATTTTTACGTACTGGGGATCTAGGTTTTTTAAGAGACGGAGAACTTTTTGTAACAGGGCGATTAAAGGATCTTATTATTATCGATGGGCGCAATCATTATCCACAAGATATTGAGTTGACCGTTGAGAAGAGTCATCCGGCATTAAGACCAGCCTGTAGTGCAGCCTTTTCGGTTGATATAGATGGCCAAGAAAGACTCTTTGTTGTAGTTGAGGTGGAGCGTAACTACTATTCTACGCGTCATCATTCGCAAGAAGATAAAGTAGAAGATGATAACCGTCGTGCGCAGCAAAGAGAGAATCTCCCTCATTTTAAGAAAAAGTCGAATTATCCACTTGATGTTGATGCTGTATTTAAGTCTATTTTTCGTGCTGTGGCCGTCGAGCACGAGCTTGATGTTTACGGTATAGTACTGCTTAAGGCCGGTACAATTCCAAAGACTCTGAGCGGCAAGATTCAACGGCATGCCTGTCGGACAGGTCTTAACCAGGATAGCCTCGAAGTTATCGCAAAAATGATCGGGAAGGAAAAGAGAAAGGAACTCAGGCCAAACTCTATTCCTGATGCAACAGATATGGGTAAGCAGATTAGCGGGAGAGTAGACGTTTCTTATGAAACTATTAAATCCTGGTTAATATCGCAGCTTTGCCAGCGGTTCAATATTGATTATGAAGAGATAGATATCAAACAACCTTTTGCCTACTATGGTTTAAGGTCAGTAGATGCAATCAGTATATCAGGAGAACTGGAAACCTGGCTGGGACGCAAACTCTCTGCTAACCTTCTTTATGAATACCCTAACATCGAGTTGTTGTCATATTATCTTGCCGGAATAGATAGATCTTCAATATCGATTACAGAGTCTAGATTAATTCAAGCTGACAATGAAGTGAAATCACAACCTATTGCAATAGTTGGGATCGGTTGTCGCTTTCCTGGTGCTGATAGTCCGCAAGCTTTCTGGCAAATTTTGTGTGAAGGCTTAGATATGATCAGCGAGATTCCTATAGAGCGTTGGAATAGTGAGAACTTCTATGATCCTAATCCAGCAATGCCAGGTAAGATTAATACACGTTGGGGTGGATTCTTAAAGAATGTAGATAAATTTGATCCTGCTTTCTTTGGTATCTCTCCACGCGAAGCGATAAGCATGGATCCCCAACAACGCCTTCTACTAGAAGTAACCTGGGAAGCGCTAGAGGATGCCGGACTCGTACCTGAAAAGTTATCGCGTAAACCTGTTGGAGTCTTTATAGGAATATCAACCAATGATTATGGCCAATTGCAAGTGAACGATATCAGGCAGATAAATAGGTATTCGGGTACCGGCAATTCTTTTAGTGTCGCTGCTAATCGAATCTCTTATCTTTTAGATCTTAGAGGACCGAGTTTAGCAATCGATACAGCCTGCTCTTCATCACTTGTTGCTGTCCATTTAGCCTGTCAGAGTATATATAATGGAGAGTCGTCTCTAGCCATTGCTGGAGGCGTTAATCTGATCCTCTCACCTGCTATCACAATCAACTTTAGCAAAGCTGGTACAATGGCATCCGATGGTAGATGTAAAACATTTGATGCTAGAGCCGATGGCTATGTTCGTAGTGAAGGCGCTGGAGTGATTGTATTAAAACCATTGTCAATGGCCATTGCTGATTGCGACCCTATCTATGCATTGATTCTAGGCAGCGCAATAAATCAGGATGGTCGTACAAATGGTCTTATGGCGCCAAACGTCCATGCCCAGGAGGCAGTTCTCAGGGATGCATATAGAAGGGCAGGGATTTCTCCTGGACAGGTTCAATATGTCGAAGCTCATGGCACAGGCACGCTATTGGGTGATCCTATTGAAGCAAAGGCTCTAGCAACTGTACTCTCGATAGATCGCGCAAGTACAGATAAGTGTATTATTGGCTCGGTCAAGACCAATATAGGGCATCTTGAATCTGCTGCTGGTATTGCTGGACTTATCAAAGTTGCACTTTCGCTAAAGCATAAGGCAATACCTGCTAGTCTACACTTCGAGAATCCCAATCCGCATATAGCTTTTGATGAGCTTCCTATCAAAGTTCAACAAGATTTAACTCCCTGGCCAAATCTTCCCGGTCCAGCCTTTGCCGGTGTTAGCTCTTTTGGTTTTGGAGGAACAAACTCCCATGTGGTTCTACAGGAGCCGCCTGTGGTCGAGTCTAGCCAACAGAAGAGAGCTACTGATGGCGGTCCATATCTGCTCCCCATATCAGCACAGAATGTAGATGCGCTACGACCATTAGCCCTTGCATATAGAGATATGCTGTTACAAGGCGAGCAGGATTTAATAGATTCAGACACGCTGCTTCGAGATCTATGTTATACAGCCAGTGTGCGTCGAACCCATCATAATCATCGTCTTGCACTGGTGGCTAATTCCCAAGCAGAGATGGTTAAACAGTTGACAGCCTATCTTAATAACGAGCCACATACCAATATATTTACAGGTCGAAAAGAGTTGAGTGGTAGGCGAAGGATTGCCTTCGTTTTTCCTGGACAGGGTCCCCAATGGTTAGGTATGGGGCGTGAGCTATTCGAAAAAGAGCTGCTGTTTCGCTCAAAATTAGAGCAGATCGATGAACTATTTCGTCGTCGTGTTGGCTGGTCTCTGCTTGTAGAGTTGATGGCGGAGAGATCTTCGGCTCGTTTTGAAGAGATCGAAATAATTCAACCGATCATATTTGCCATTCAGGTAGCATTGGCAACGCTGTGGCGCTCTTGGGGAATTGAGCCTGATGCAGTAGTCGGACACTCTCTAGGGGAGATAGCTGCCGCTCATATTGCAGGAGTTTTAAGTTTGCCAGATGCAGTATCAATTGCCCTGCATCGCTCGCGATTAATGCAAGCGGCGGCTGGAAAAGGTTGTATGGCAGCACTGGCTTTGTCAATCGACGAGGCTAGGAAATATCTCTGCAAATATGAAGGTAGGATCGCGATAGCCGCGATCAATAGCCCTCAATCTATCACTCTTTCTGGTGATCGCGATGCCATAGAAGAAGTTCTCCCATTGTTGCAGCAGAATGATATCTTCTGCCGAATACTATCTGTCAATGTAGCCTCTCATAGTCATCATATGCAACCATTGCGGAGCATCGTTGAAAACTCTTTACAAGATTTGCAACCGCAGCCTCCAGCGATTCCGATTATCTCTACAGTTACCGGTGAACACGCCAGTAATCTCGATTTCAATGCTGCTTACTGGGGTCGTCAGCTTAGAGAAACAGTCCGGTTCTCTGCCGCGATTGATCGATTAGCGGAGGATGACTATACAGTCTTTTTAGAAGTGAGTTCTCATCCTACTCTGGCAGTGGCCATTACTGAATGCCTGCGCAGTCGCGACCTAAATGCAACGGTTCTTGCTTCTCTACGCAGAGATGAAGGCGAAATCGCAGTGATGCATAGATCGCTTGCCGCACTCTATGCAATGGGTTATCAATTAGAATGGGATAGGCTTTATCCACAAGGACATTGTATTAAACTCCCGCAGTATCCCTGGCAGCGTAAGAGGTATTGGATCGAGAACTGGCAAGAACCAAGCGACCAGACTAAAACTAGACAGACTGTAAGAGAGCAGCTTAATAATCATAGTGATCCATTTGTATATAATGGAGAACTGGTTCTGTCTGGCGAAGCTTCCAATGGTCAAAGATTGAACAATCATTATGCTGCCTTATCGAATAGATTCCTCATCAATTCTCTCGGCGAGAATGGCAAGAATATCGATCAGACCGATGGATTTCTGCGCTTTGTTCCTTTTTCTGAGGCTGTCCCAGGCTTTTCATGGATATCTACCTGGTTTGAGCCAGAGCGACATAAAGAGGCTTTCCAACTTATTTTGGAAAAGCATGTAGAGATAAGAAGCATACTTTTGCGAGGTATAGATCTTTC
>JBFLVQ010000795.1:0-4082 GCA_040758525.1 Acidobacteriota bacterium | reverse complement strand
GCACTCTTGCGGCAAACTGATAAGCGCAGTAAACGTTGGCATGTTCGCAAGGATTTAGCTGCTTATCTCAACTCTTTAGAAGAACTTTGGCACTCTCAGGAGTTAGTTTTACAACGGTAGTTTTTTTCCTGCACTCTCATTGTTGCCAGGACAGATCCCTGCCCAAGATGAGAGCCTCTCTTTGCTACCAAACTGACTCATATCAATCCCTATTTCAGCCAACAATATTGCGGCACTTATTTGATCCACTCCAGGAATGGTTTGCAACAATTGCCATTGCTCTTTGTATGGCTGCATTGCTGCTACGACCTGACTATCGATTTCTCTCATCTGATAGCTCAACCACTTTATATGTCCTTCTATTCGCTTTAGTAGATCCCGATGTCGGTCACTTATTCTGCCTTCCAGAGATAGCTTTAATTCTTCTGCTTTGTTACGTAATCTGCCACGAGCTAACTGTGCTATCTCATCAACACTACTATTACCTGATATCAGACGTGATATCATTTCTCGTGCTGATACGCCATCAATATCGCTGACTACTACTCCCAGTCTTATGCCACAATCATCTAGTACTTTGTGCAACCTATTCTTTTCTGAACTTAAATAGCCACTGAGCTTCATTCGATAGCGTGTTAACATTCTCAATTCTCTGAAATCTCTAGGTGGAATAAAGCTGGCTTTGAGCAATCCACATCTAGCTAACTCGGCTAACCATTCACTGTCTCCAACATCTGTTTTTCTGCCAGGTACTTTCTTGATGTGTTGAGCATTCACTACTATGACTTTAATTGCTGCTTCTTCTAAGGCTTCATAAACAGCTTTCCAATACACACATGTGCTCTCCATTGCTGCTAGTTCTACTTCCTCTTCATCCAACCATTGAGCTAACTTCTCTAACTCTTGGCGAAATGTGCGATATTGCCGAGTTTGTTTATTGAGATTGCCAGTATTGTCTTCTTTCAATAGCGTACAGACTACAATTTCTCTATGAACATCCAAGCCTGCACTGCTCTTTACGATACCTTCAATCAACTAACATCACCCCCTTTCTGGTCTATCAGCAAAGGCTAATGGATCGGAAAGGCTTTTCAGCTTTCCTTGCTACCGAATTAATCAATAGCTAGTCTCCTTACCGTGCGCCCTATCTTAAGGATGGACAAAATGGGGTACGTAACGAAAAGCCCTAGTCTGCTTTGTTGTCGGGATATTTATTCACCAGGTACGAAATCGACTATCTTCCGATCTCTTTTATTATCCCATATCTCGTTATGGATAAATCTATTTTCATTACTGGGGGCGACTTTTAGTCATATTGCTTTGGTGGAAAATACCAATTAATCTTCAAAAAGTAGATTTTCTACTTGCGTAACCATTTGGTTTCGGATAGAGTATTTGAAACTAGGTGGTTACATATGGATTTAAGAAGAGATGTGTTTCAGGCAATCGCAGACCCGACTAGGCGGGCAATTTTATTGTTACTTTCCACGCAGGCTTTAACCGCAGGAGCAATTGCTGCTAATTTTGATTCCTCACGCCCAGCAGTTTCTAAACATCTACAAATTCTGACGGCATGCGAGCTTGTTGTGCAGGAACAAATCGGGAGAGAGATTTATTATCATTTTCAGCCTGAAAAGATGAAAGAAATAGACGACTTTATCGAACCTTTCAGACAACATTGGGAGGTAAGGTTTAACCAGTTAGATAAAGTATTAGCGTCAATGAAAAAGGAGAAAAATGAAAAATAACCTACTGTTTGATTTTACCGTAGACAAAGCAACAAAAACGATAACTATCAATAGAGAATTTGCAGCCGAACTTTCATTAGTTTGGGATGCTTTTACCAAACAAGAAACCCTTGACCAGTGGTGGGCACCTAAACCTTGGTCTTCAAAAACAAAATATATGGATTTCAAAGTTGGTGGGCGTAGATTTTACGCAATGGTCAGCCCAGAAGGGCATGAGCATTGGTCAATTCAGGAATATACTTCCATAAGTCCAAAAACTAATTTCAAAATGTTGAATGCTTTTGCAGACAAAGATGAAAACCCTGACTTGCCCGGTTCTAATTGGGATTTGAATTTCAGCGAACAAAACGGAACTACAACAGTGAACGTTACTATTTACAATGAATCACTTGAACGTATGGAAAAGATGATTGAAATGGGCTTCAAAGAAGGATTCACGATGACGATGACAAATTTGGAAGGCGTATTGGCAATTTTATCGCAGCAGTGATTTACGTTTGCATCACCTTTGCGAAAACTACAAAACCGATAAGAGAAATTAGTATATTAACGGTATAAGGATATAAAGACTTATGAGACATAAAAGATATGCTCTGCGCAGGACGTTATCAATAATTGTCATGCTTTTTTTTGTAGCAATTCAGTCGTATGGGCAAACGAGTAAACCTGTCGAGAGTGGTTATGCCCCTGTGAATGATATTAAAATTTATTACGAAGTATATGGCGAGGGTAAGCCCTTAGTTTTAGTACACGGTGCTTTTTATACTATTGAGATGAACTGGGGGCAATTAATACCTGAATTGTCAAAAACAAGAAAAGTAATTGCCCTTGAATTACAAGGACATGGGCACTCACCGTATTCGGACAGAAAATTAGACATTGTTACCTTGGCAAGAGACGTGGAAGGAGTAATGAATTACTTAAAAATTGACAGTGCTGACGTAGCAGGATATAGCATGGGCGGCTCTATCGCTTACCAATTTGCTGTGCAAAGTCCTAAACGCTTAAGAAGATTAGTAATCATTTCTTCTACCTATAAAACCAATGGCTGGCTACCCATAGTAAACAGCGGGTTTAAAGATTTCAAGCCTGAATTTTTTGATAACACACCGATAAAAGCCGCATACGATACAGTAGCACCTGATAAAGCAAATTGGACAAAGTTTTTAAAGCAGATGTTTGATTTTGCAAAGGAGTCATTTGACGTAGGTGATTCAAATATTGCAAAAATTGCTGCTCCAGTATTAATTATATCTGGAGACAATGACGGAGTGGATAAAATTGAACTGATGAAAACATATAAATTATTGGGAGGCGGTGTATCTGCTGACCTAGAGCCAATGCCAAAATCGCAATTGGCTATTGTTCCTTCGCAGGGGCATGTCAGCCTAATGATGCAGACGAAAACACTTTTAGGCTACCTCAATGACTTTTTGAAGTAAACATAATCGTGTGAGCGAAACACAATAACCATTCTGTTGAATTGGCGACCTTGCGAATCGAGTAGGAGGGAGGCTCACGCCTCCCGTCCTCTCACACCACCGTGCGAACGGTTCCGTACACGGCGGTTCATGAAGTAAGTTGAAGTCTCTGTAGTTGAGTGAGCAGAGACACCAGACCAAGATTATCAAAGAAGGATTTGGGAAAAGCTTCATTCATATGACTCGCTCCCGAGTTCCACCAAGGGCCTCTCTGATTGCGAGCTGAACGCCAGGCTCTTTCCTCGGCCAATCCACGTTTGATCAGCTTCTTTGCGCGTGTATAAGGACGCTTCCATTGTCGCCAGATCAGGCTGCGTAGCTTGCGTCTGATCCAGCCGTCCAATTCTTCAAAGATTCCCTTCACCTGCGCGAGCCGGAAATAATTGATCCAACCGCGCAGAGTTGGGGTTAGTTCTTTGACGAATTGATTGAGGTTGCGACCTCTGGCCCTGCGAAATTCTTCCTTCAGTTTCTCTTTGAATCGTTTCACTGTTGCAGGCGCGGCTTTAAGCCGAGGCTGCTTGTGGAATGTCATCGAGTAGCCAAGGAATTTTCTTTCCCAAGGACGGGCTAGCGCGCTCTTTTGCGCATTCACCTTCAGCTTTAGTCTTTGTTCCAGAAACTTCGTGATTGATGCCATCACTCTTTGTCCGGCTGCTTTTGATTTCACATAAATGTTACGGTGAGTAGCCCGCAGGAACCTCCCCCACAGGCTCTCGCAGAACCGGATTTGAACCTCTCAGCTCGTCCGGCTTCCATTACTCAGTCGCCGATTTCAGGCCCAAGCGCCAGTGTACGAATAAGTTAGGCTGCCGTCTTGCGATGCGGCCTAACCATCTTCTTGCTCTGGATT
>JBFLVQ010000794.1:0-4083 GCA_040758525.1 Acidobacteriota bacterium | reverse complement strand
AAAGCTTATACCCATTTGGGGTAAATTGCAATGTTTAACAGTTAAGACGAACTAGTTTGCAGAAGGGTTCCCCGAGAGTCGGAAAAGTGATCTGCAAAATAACTTACGTACAATCCTAGGTAATGTTTAGTGGAATAAGAATAGGTAGGATAGTATTGATAGTTTCTCCTCGCAATTGTAGGGAAGATCTGTTATTTTGTGCCCGGCAGAGAAAACCCCCAACAACAGAGGTGCGAGATGAATTCACTAGAATTGTGGCAACGCTATCGCGATTATTTGAATGTGAATCCTGCCGTGGGTGTCACGGTCGATATTAGTCGTATGAAGTTTTCCAACACCTTTTTTCAGGAGATGTCAGCACAGATAAGCCGTGCCTTCGAGCAGATGGATGGGCTTGAGAAAGGCAAGATCGCCAACCCTGATGAAAACCGTATGGTAGGCCACTATTGGCTACGTGATGCAGGGCTTGCCCCTACTGCAGAGATTCGTGCTGAGATTGATAACACTCTGAATAAGATCAAGAAGTTTGCTGTAGCTGTACATACAGGGCAGATCAAGACCGAACAGGGTGGAAATTTCCATAATATCCTGGTGATTGGTATAGGCGGCTCTGCGCTAGGGCCTCAATTTGTTGCCAATGCCCTTACTACACCTATGGACAAGACGCGTGTCTTTTTCTTTGATAATACCGATCCAGATGGCATGGATAAAGTATTCGCCTCGATCGGTGCTGGATTAGCCGAAACACTTACTATTGTGATCTCTAAGTCAGGCGGCACAAAAGAGACACGTAACGGTATGCTAGAAGCAAAGCAGGCATATAACCGTGCAGGATTGAAGTTTGAACGTCATGCCGTAGCCGTAACTCAAGATGGCAGCGAACTCGATCAGGTAGCTAAATCAGGGCACTGGATTGAGACCTTCCCCATGTGGGACTGGGTAGGTGGACGTACCTCAGAACTCTCCGCAGTAGGACTACTGCCTGCCGCTTTGCAAGGATTAGATATTGATGGAATGCTAGCAGGCGCACGTGCCATGGATGCTGTTACTCGTACACCAGATGCAGGTAAAAATCCCGCGGCATTGCTTGCTTTAATGTGGTATCACGCCGGCAAAGGACGTGGGCAAAAAGATATGGTGATACTACCTTACAAAGATCGATTAGAGCTTTTTAGCCGTTATTTACAACAGTTGGTGATGGAATCTTTAGGTAAAGAGCGCGACCTAGATGGTAATGTTGTACATCAGGGAATTGCTGTTTACGGTAACAAAGGTTCAACAGATCAACATGCTTATGTACAGCAGTTGCGCGAGGGAGTAAATAACTTTTTTGTTACTTTTATAGAGGTTCTTAAAGATCGTGCCGGTGAATCTATTGAGGTCGAGACAGACATTACCTCAGGTGATTATCTTAGTGGTTTTTTGCAAGGCACGCGGCGCGCATTATTTGAGAATGATCGTGAATCGATCACGATTACTGTAGATACTGTGGAAGCCCAGACAATAGGCAAACTGATTGCGCTTTATGAACGAGCCGTGGGATTTTATGGATTCCTGGTCAACACTAATGCTTATCATCAACCCGGTGTAGAAGCAGGTAAGAAGGCGGCAGGTGCAGTTATCAGTATTCAGCGCAAGGTGCTGGCGCATTTGCGCGCCAATCGTGGACAGGCTTTTACTCTTGATGCTCTAACTGCTGCAATCGGAGCAGATGAAGAGATTGAGACAATCTTTAAGATATTAGAGCACCTTTCTGCTAATGATCATCATGGTGTAAGACGTAGCGCCAGCACATCACCTTTTGAAGCAATCTACTCAATTCCCTAAATTCAGGCTTTTCATTTAACCCAGCCCGGAGCAGAGCACTGTCCTGGGCTGGTTGCAACGCACTGCCCTAACAAGTCATCTCCCTGAAAAATCAGAACAATTTTTTAGGATGGAATATATGCTTGAGAGCGAATTTGGTAATGTAATCGACTTTTCTCGGGAAAATCCTGGCAAATGTCTAATGATTGCCGGTGGTGCTGGCTTTTTAGTGGGATTTCTCTTTGGTAGTCGTACCTTTTCTCGCACGATTCAGCTTGTTGTTACCAAAACATTAATCAACAAATTGTTAGATCGTGTGAGCAAATACACTTAGGTAATGTTTAGTCGGTAATAATTATACGCTCGGTAATTTATACACGATAATAGCTGGTCGCTATTATTCTAGCGTGAAGTTAACAAGGTCTTAATACTGGTTTTACCCAGATGGTGGGATACTATCAGCCTGGCGCCTGATTTGCTTATTGCCTAAACAGGGTGTCAGTCAGGGGGTTGTTGTAAGACTCTGGGTTTCTCTGAAATATGGCTTCTGAAATGTTTCGAATATTGGTGAATGATCTCCTGACTGATATTTTCTCCATTTCTTGCCAGACTTAATCCATTCTCTTTTCCCTCCCATTAAACATACTATGGAACAAACTCTATTCACTTGGTGTCTAGCTACAGGTATTAAAAAGATCGAATTTGATTAAAGTGAGGTGAAGTTACTATGGCGAGTTCCTCGACTGGTGCAAATAAACAGACAGCACCAATAATAAATGTCACTCCCCTTATTGACGTACTACTAGTACTGTTAATTATTTTTATGGTAAATACTCCACTTCGGCCATATAAATTGGAGACTAAAATACCTGCTGCGCCACCTCAAGATGAGATGTTAACTAAGGATGTTCAGATACAACAATTGGTATTAACCATTGATCAGGAAAATAATATTACACTTAACAGTCAACCGATCAGTTTGGCTGAACTCAGCACACGTATCAAAGATCTAATGGATAGTAGACCAAAAGATCAACGTACACTCTTTATCAAAGCGCCTAGAAAACTCACTTATGGTTATGTTGTCAAAATTGTTGATATTGTTAAAGGCGCAGGCGCAGGCCCAATTGGATTACAGATTGATTATCTTGATTCAATTTAGCTACAGGAAAAAATTAAGCGGTATAGCGGCGATTGATTGCCTCGATAACAGCATGTCGTGACTCTTGTGCAGAGACCAGTTTATCAGTTGAACTGTGCTCTACTTGAGCCACCTCATTAGCTAGTTCATCATTCTTAATATTGTGGCGTAGCCAATTTGAATAGTCACCACGGTTCAAATGAAACAGCCAAGTTTCATCATCAATGCCGGCGGCCAATTCAGCAAAACGCATCAAGTTTGCCGCACGTAGATTCAGCTTATTTTGTGCGCCACGAAAATAGAAGGAACGATCTACAGGAAGTTCTCCGGTAGCATACTTGCGTATATGGCGGCGATGTGTTGTACGCCTTTGTGCAGGATGGAAATAGTTAATAGAGACCTTTTCATGCTGATTATCTGGTAACACTACAATGGCTGCCTGTTCTTCTGAAATGGGGGGCAGTTTTTGATAATTGAGTGATGATTGGTATGAGAGTTTTTCTTGACGTGCTGTTAGCACTGTATAGACTGCCTTAGACAATGCCTCAACGGTTCTTGAGGCAATACGCTTAACTAGCCGTAGCACTGGCTTAGCAGCGAGTTTGGCATCAAAAGTGATCAAACAGAGCCCTTCATAATTTTTGGGTAGATTGTCTTCAGCTACTGAACCTTCAGCAGGGAAAATATGATGAACCTCATCTATTACCAGCCAGTGTGGACGACCACATTCGGCTCTTGCTACCTCTAAAGTAGCTAAGGTGGAAGCGACATAGGCAGTCTTTTCTGGCAGTGTCAATGCATGTAGATTAAGTACTAAATTGGTTGCTGGTTTCCTAATGATTTGTGCCAGTTCATCCTGAGAGGGTAGTGGTTTATCATTGCCACCACCCATCACTATCACAGTATCAAGATCTGCTAGTGGCGCATAATCACCTTCTGGATCGATGACACAGACAGTACGGTCATTTTCAACTAGGCGCTCGATCAACACACCTGTGAGGGTCGATTTACCACTACCAGAGCCACCAGTAATTAGTAGGGTATTACGATGTGCAGGAATACGTATAGGGACACCTGTATCTGTCTCGCCTAGTTCAATAAAATGTTTTTCTGCCAATAATGGTGTGAGATCGGCA
>JBFLVQ010000793.1:0-4085 GCA_040758525.1 Acidobacteriota bacterium | reverse complement strand
AGCAGCTTTTCAATCCTTGCTTTACCGCTATACAAGACAACAAGATATCTTCGTCTTCTCCCAAATTTGCGAACGGCGACCAGAATTTGCACGCACAATAGGTTACTTTGAGAATCTTATTCCAGTAAGGGAGGATATATCAAGAATCCTGACATTCTCTGATCTGTTCTTGCGTAATCATGACAAAATGAAAACAATACACGAATGGTGCGGCTATCCATTCTACACACTTGTCGAACTTGAGCAGGCTACACTGAGATTGGATGGGGTATTCAATGATCAAGTCATATTTTCGTTTCGCCCAAATTTATGGTCTGATGGCTTGACGTTATCTACTGATTGGCTAGTCCTTGACGATATTGATCTGGAAAGACAACCGAACGGATCTAGACTTGCTTTGAAGTTGATAGAGAAGGGAAAACTAAGTGGTTTACTACAATATGATAGTAAATTGCTTGATGCTGTTGTGGCCGCGAGGATCGTAGATCATTATCAAAACTTGCTAAAAGGTGCTGTTGCTGAGCCGTTACGCCGTATTGTAGATTTGCCGTTATTGACGAGTCAAGAAGAGCATCAATTACTGTTAGAATGGAATGCGACCACAGTCGAGTATCCAAAAGCCTGTTGTTTACATCAATTAATTGAAGAACAGGCGGCACATACACCTCAGGCTGTAGCTGTAAGTGGTGAAGAATCCCTTACCTATCAAGAACTAAATCAGAAAGCAAATAAACTGGCGCGTTATCTTAAGAGATTAGGGATTGGGCCCGAAGCACGAGTTGGTGTCTATTTACAGCGTAGTCCCAAGATGCTGGTGGCTTTACTCGGCATACTCAAAGTAGGTGGTGCTTATCTACCGCTTGATCCAACCTACCCGAAAGAGCGTTTAGCTTTTATGCTGGAAGACGCGCAGGTATCTGTGGTTTTAAGCGAGCCCACACTGACAGAGACTCTGCCAAGTGCAAAGACGGATTTACTTTGTCTTGTGACGCAGTGGCAAGCCATTGATATAGAGAGTGGAGCTAACCTAGACGAAGATGTTGCATTAGCCAACCTGGCTTATGTGATCTACACCTCAGGTTCAACGGGCAAACCTAAGGGAGTTCAAATTTCTCACCATGCACTGATCAATATTATCTATTCCTTGCTTAAGCAGACCAATTTTTCCCAACAGGACGAATTGTTAGCAATCACCTCATTATCGTTTGATATCGCGGCGCTAGAGCTTTTTATGCCACTTATTACCGGCGCAAAGGTAATTTTGGCAACCAGCGAAGTGACTGCCGATGTGGCTAAGTTATTAGCACTGATCGTCGATTCCGCAGCAACTTTTATGCAAGCTACTCCGACCACTTGGAAAATGTTGATAGATGCGGGATGGCAGGGGGCAAAATTGCTAAAAGTACTTTGTGGTGGGGAAGCCCTAACGGCCCAATTAGCAGAACAGTTGCTCGCGAATAGTAAAGAATTGTGGAATCTCTATGGTCCCACAGAGACTACGATCTGGTCTACGGCCTTGCATATAGATTCTCTGAATGATGTGGTATCGATTGGGCGTCCGCTTGCCAATACACAGATCTATTTGCTTGATGATACCCTTCAATTGGTACCAGTAGGGATTATTGGAGAATTGTATATAGGTGGTAGCGGTCTAGCGCGTGGTTATCTGGGGCGACCTGATTTAACAGCGGAAAAGTTTATTCCTGACCCATTCAGTCTTGTTCCCGGTGTACGTCTTTACCGGACAGGTGATCTAGCGCGTTACAGACAAGATGGTTGTATAGAATTTATTGGACGCGTTGATCAACAGGTGAAGATTCGTGGTTTCCGTATTGAATTGGCTGAGATAGAAACAGTTTTATCTCAACATCCTGCCATTAAAAATATTGTAGTAGTAGCAAGACAGGATTATCCTGGTGAAAAGAGATTGGTAGCCTACTTTGTCTCACGATCGGAGAACAGGCCGACAATAACAGAGTTACGGGATTACCTAAAGGGAAAATTGCCTGAATATATGATACCAGTCTCTTTCGTCTGTTTGGAGAACTTGCCACTTACTCCAAATAACAAAATAGATCGTGATGCATTAACTGCGCCTACCTTATCTAGACCTATATTGAAAGAAGAATATATTGCGCCACGTAACAAATATGAAGAATTGATGACGGAAATATGGCGAGAGGTTTTAGGTATAGAACAGATCGGTGTTTATGACAATTTCTTTGATCTAGGTGGACATTCTTTACTGGCAACACAGGTGGTTTCAAGGATACGTCAAACTTTTCAGATAGAATTTCACTTGCGGACTATCTTTGATTCGCCTACGGTAGCAAAATTGGTTGAAGCTCTCGAATCTTCCTTAAGAACGCAACTGCATTTCTTGCCTAGAATGATACAACCGATCTCACATGATCAAGAGATACCACTCTCATTTGCCCAGCAACGATTATGGTTTATTGATCAATTGGCACCTGGCAACCCTGTATACAATGTTCCTATTACTCTGCAACTAAAGGGGCAACTTAATATAGCTGCGTTAGAACAGAGTTTGAATGAGATTGTGCGGCGTCATGAGGTGCTGCGCACTAGATTTATTAAAAAAGAAGGTCAGCCTTGGCAGGTTATCTTATCGCCACAGCCATTGGTCCTTCATCAGATTGATCTTGGTCATCTGCCAGATAGTGAACGTGAAATAATTGCTCAGCACATAATATTTGAATGTGCCAGGCAGCCTTTTAACCTGGAAGAAGGGCAATTAACGCGCGCTTTTCTGTTAAAGCTTAATACAGAGCATCGTGTGTTACTAATTGTGATGCATCACATTGTGACAGATGGATGGTCAATAGGTGTGCTGCTACGAGAATTTATTCTACTCTATGAAGATTTTGTTGCAAAAAGGCGATCATCGCTTCCACAATTGCCGATTCAATATGCAGACTTCGCGGCTTGGCAACGAGAGTGGCTACAAAGTGAGGAGTTGGAGAGTCAGTTAGCTTACTGGCGAGAACAGTTTGTTGATGGTGTTCCTATTTTAGATTTGCCAAGCGATAAACTGCGTCCGTCAGTACAAACTTTTCGTGGCGAGCGTATAAGTTTTACTCTAACAGAGGAATTGACTAGCGAACTTAAACGATTAAGCCAACAAGAGAAAATCACTCTCTTCATGGCTCTATTAGCTGCTTGGCAAACCTTATTGCATCGTTATAGCGGACAAGAACAGATTATTGTGGGGGCTGATATGGCCAACCGCAATCACATCGAGACGGAAGGCTTAATAGGATTCTTTGTCAACATGCTGGTGATGAAAGGTGATACATCAGGAAACCCCAGCTTTCGTGAGATGTTGACACGAGTAAAAGAGTTCTGTTTGGGCGCATATGCTCATCAGGATCTACCGTTTGAGAAATTAGTAGAGACTTTACAACCAGAACGCGACTTGAGCCGCACACCACTCTTTCAAGTAGCTTTCGTTTTACAGAATGTCCCTATGCCAGAAATTAGCCTGTCTAGATTAGAAATAACTTTTGAAGAGCCTTATATAAAAACAACACCATTTGACCTTGTCCTATCGTTTGGCGAAATAGATAAGATTTTGCAAGGAGACCTGTTTTATAGTATAGATCTGTTTGATGCAAGCACAATGGAAAGAATGGTAATCCATTATAAGAGGTTGCTAGAAGGAATTGTAGCTAATCCAACACAACGCCTTTCTGACCTACCATTGTTAAACGAATCGGAGCATTATCAACTTCTCTACGAATGGAACGAAACCAGCAGAGAATATCCAGAAGAATGTATACATAGGTTGTTTGAAACACAAGCTGCAGCCTATCCAGATGCAGTAGCAGTGGTATACGGAGAGCAACAGCTTAGCTATCGAGAGTTGAATGCACGAGCTAATCAGTTGGCCAGACATCTGCGCAGCTTGGGGGTAGGATTAGAGACACCAGTAGGAGTGTGTCTGGAGCGGTCGTTAGAGATGGTGATAGGACTGCTAGCCATTCTTAAAGCAGGAGGAGCTTATCTACCATTGGATGCTGAATATCCGCTGGAGCGATTGGCATTTATGATTGCTGATAGCGGTA
>JBFLVQ010000792.1:0-4087 GCA_040758525.1 Acidobacteriota bacterium | reverse complement strand
GAGGAGTCAGAATGGCGGCCAGAGTACACACATCTATTTGCACGCAAGTTAGTACGACGCTTAAGTGCTGAGGAGATCCTTGATGCAATCACATCTGCGACCGGTGTGCCAGGCAGTTATGCTGCAAATGGTGTTGCAAAACTATTCTCTACAGCGATGGCATTACCTGGAGTTGAGGATCCCAATCCAGATAATTCTGACCTACGACAATCTGATCCGCCTGAATTAGTGTTCCGTTTCCTACAGGATTTTGGTCGTGGCGATCGTATGCTAATTTCACGTAGCAGCAGTAGCTCATTGTTACAGACACTGGATCTCTTTAATAGTGATCTGGTCATCAAACGAATCGAAAGTGATCGTGGATTGCCCAATACGCTGTTGCAATCGGTACAGCAAGGCAAACTCTCAGCTACCGATGCAGTGACACAACTCTACTTGATGACAGTGGCGCGTCGGCCTAGCACAGCAGAGATCGAGCAGTTCAAGGATCGTTTTAAGAATGGTAAGGTAGCAGTTGCTGACCTACAATGGGCACTCTTTAACCGGCCAGAATTTATCTACAACTATTGATCTAATAATCATTACCACGAAGACCTTAGCAGGCAGCTAGAGAAGATTTCTCGCTGCCTTTTCTGTTCTTTGTGGTAATAATAATTATAGCCTGTCACATTCCCGCAACGGGCGGCGTTTAAATAGTAACAAATCTGGAGGTCAGTTAGGTATGAGTAAGTTGCCCGTAATTGTGGCAATGGAGGAGAGTTTGGGTGATGAGGCGGGCAGGGAACAAGATATCGAGGCGACATATACGCATTCGACCTGGATCGAGGCTATCTTCGAGAAGGTCTTCTTGCAAAATTACGCACGTATAGTAACGCTGTTGTTCCGACTAGTAGGTGACCGTGCCCGTGCAGAGGAACTGGCCAGCGATGTCTTCTGGAAACTCTATCGCCAGCCCTTTTCTCATACTCGCGAACATAACTGGGGTGGCTGGCTTTATCGTACTGCCCTCTATTTGGGATTGGACTCTTTACGTGCAGATGCACGTCGCAAGCATTATGAGCGTGTTGCTTGTCAAACAGCGCTACTAAGTGATCTGCCTGCCGATCCACTTGACGAAATCTATCGTGCTGAGCAACGTCAACGTGTGCGTGCTGTGCTGCTCAAACTCAAACCCATACAAACACAATTGCTCCTCTTACGTAATGGCGGCCTCTCCTACAAAGAGATTGCAGAGGCGCTAGATATAAAAGTCAATTCAATAGGAACATTAATAGCTCGCGCAGAAGCCGAATTTGAGAAGCGTTATTACGAAATGTATGAGAACAAGGAGTAATAAGGAGTAGTTAGCTATGTGTATTTCAGAGGGCACCCTACGCGCCAAATTGGATGGTGAATTGAGTAGAGCCGAATCGCTGGCAATAGACAATCACTTACTCAATTGTTCTTCCTGTCAGCAAAGAACCAAGGCATTGCAAGCACAAGCAGAGCGGATAGGTTCTTTTCTTGCCGTGCTCTCTCCTGGAGAAGATGAGCAGCCATCACAGGCAAGGTTAGCATTGGCCCGCTTTCGCAGACGACAGCACTTTGCTCCAGCTACTAAATCATCACCCATTGTTGCTATATTAGCCTGGTGTGGACGTATATTAACCGGTTCTGTGAAGATTCCTATTCCCATTGCTGTGTTGGTTGTTATTACCCTTGCAGGACTGTTTTGGCTGGTGGTGCAGCAGCCTACGCCAACTATCACAACATCTCTTCCTGTTGTACCAGATCCGCCACAAATAGTTGAAGTTCCTGTTGTACAAGAGAAGATTGTCTATGTCGAAAGTAGAACAACCAAAAACAGTCCACGCGCATTACACAAGTCCACGGATTCTCTTCACTACTGTTTGACCAGTCATGAGTTCGAAGATCAATTGCGCAAGATGGAAAAGAGATTTCTCTCTCAATCTATCAACAAGCTAAATAATAATCTCATTCCTAACATTCGTGATATCGACTATGGTGCTCCATTCAGCAAAATTCAGCTTAGGGTTGGCACTGGTATACCTTTCCAAACCAACTTCCGCTCAGAAAAATTTTTCCTACCTGTACGTAGTGATGAGCGAAAGCCGCTTAATAACCTTTTCTCGTTCCCTGATAAGTATATTGTTCCGATCAGTAAACCCGATCAGTATCAATTTTGATTAGCTTGTCGGTATTAATATTTCGACATTAAACGATAAGTGTGTAAAAAATTCAGAAGGGAGAATTATGTACAAACATCTGTTTGTTGTAGCAATAGTGTTGACATCAGTTTTAAGGATATGGGGAAGTCAGGGTCCATTACTACAAAGTATTAATGGATTACATCCACCAGTACAATCTAATTCTACAATAGCCTTTATTAACTCAACTACCTTTCCAGAAAGGATAATCGAACTTAAGAAAGAGACAGAACGATTGAAAGTAGAATTTACTCCTACTCTTAGAGAGATAGCTGGTCTTGATGCCAGTATTGATAAACTTGAAGAAGAGTTGGAAGTCAAAGGTGATACGCTTAATCAGATCACTATTAAACAGAAACTAGAATCATTGCATTTGCTCAAGAGAAAACTTAGTCGTAAGCGCGAAGACTATGAATATGAGAGCAACAAACGTACTGAGGAGGTGCTTGGCCCACCTCGTGACAAGATTCTTAAGTCTCTGAAAAACTATGCTGCAGCACACAACATTACGGTCGTCTTTGATCTGCCGGTAATAATGCAGAGTGGTCTGATCTATGCAGATGCTGCCAAAGACATCACAGAAGACTTTATCAAGCAGTACAATCAAGAAAATCCTGGACAGCCTTAGAAGTTAGAGTCTCGCTATTTTTTGAATTTTTTGATAGGTTGAGAACCTTTTTTACTACGCTGTTTCTCAAGATAAGCAGATTTAAGAGATTGTTTTTCGCTTAATTGGCGCAACTCATCAAGCATCTTCCAGTAATTATCTAAACGCTCAGGGCTGAGTTGGCCATTCTCTAAAGCCTCTTTGATGGCACAGCCAGGTTGGTCTTGATGCTGGCAATTGGTGAAATAACATTGCTCGGCCAGTGCTGTAATATCAGAAAAAGCATCTTGCAATCCAGTTTGAGAAAACCAGAGTTGTAATTCGCGCAGACCTGGGGTATCGATAATCAATCCATGATCAGGCAGAATAAAGAGTTCTCGATGTGTTGTGGTATGCTTGCCGCGATCATCGTTTTCACGCACAAGACCAACTTTCTGCCGTTCTTCGCCTAACAATTTGTTGATAATTGTCGATTTTCCTACTCCAGAAGATCCTACTAATGCCGCGGTCTGACCTTTATTAACAAATGGCATTAGCATATCTAGACCTTCACCTTGCTTTGCGCTGACAAGCAGGATGGCAACTGTGGAGGCAATATCTCTGACTTGGTGTAGCTTCGCATCCCTATCCTGACAAATATCTGCCTTGTTTAGCACAATAACAGGATTGCTGCCACTCGCTTTTGCCATAATCAGGTAGCGTTCAATTCTCCTGGGATTAAAATCCTGATCCAGGCCAGATACTAAAAAAAGCGTATCAATATTGGTAGCGACAAGCTGCTCTTCAATACGTTGACCTGTTACTTTGCGAGAGAATTTGGTCTTTCTTGGTAATACTGCATCAATGATTGCCTTATTCTGTTCGCGTGGGCGAAGCGCTACCCAATCGCCTACAACAGGAAGAGCCTCGCGGCTTTCTGCCCGATAGCGCAGCTTTCCTGAGAGCTCAGCTTCCCATTCGCCTATTTCTGTATAGAGCCGATAGATACCACTACAATCCAACGCAACTCTACCAGCCAGATAGTTGTCGCGAGCATAAGGGGCGAAGCTATCAGCAAAGAAATCGTCCCATCCTAATATTTCCAGATCCAAAACTACTTACTCCCAAATCAATTAATAAAAAGAGAATTTACAAGCAGGGTATTAGCAATTATACACTAGCAGTTGGTGGCATCAGCAGATTGGAAACAAGGCCATCCTGTTGACGCGAGAACTCATAAACAGGCCGCCGTACTGGCTCAATCGAATGATCTGGATGATAAATTATTCCACCA
>JBFLVQ010000791.1:0-4098 GCA_040758525.1 Acidobacteriota bacterium | reverse complement strand
CAGGGCCTGCTTTTCGCTTCTTCAGATGTTACTCAGGGCCAAGGAGCTTTCCTATTAGTCTCTTCCGGACAAGATTTGCAAAAAGATCTTCGCAGCGATTTTGAAGAATTTTTGACAAATGCGCATACTGGTTTGCAGGTGACAAATTTAGCAGGAATAGCTAGCAAAAATATAGGTGAAGGTTATCAAGCATTGCACACAGCAATGGTGACAGAGGATAAAAATGGTCAACGTATTTATCGTTACTATTTAGCGGTACAGACAGATGCCCACATGGAACTAATCCTCTACTTTTCTCCTGTTGAGGAGGCATTTGGGCGCTATATACCGGTGCTACAAGAGTTCATTAACAATCTCTCATTTCTCAAAGCGAATGCATCATCAGAATCAAACACAAATATTGCCACATTACCATCAAAGCCTAGTACAAATAGACCTAGATCAAGTAGTGTGCCTAGTTGTCCGGCAGCTGGCACACAGATAACAGGTCTCTATGTTAGAACAGAATCTTATCAACAGTTCAATATGATGACGAAATTTTATGATTACATAATACGAGATATCTATTATCTCTTTCTTGCCAATGGCGGAGTCTATTTTGGCGTTCCATCTGGAGGAACATTAGACAACTTCGATTTTACCTATGTGCCAAGTGAGAATTTGAGTAGCTGTGGCTGCTATAAACTTCTTGGAGATCGCTTGGAAATAACTCGTATCGGTAATAATGAGAGTCAAAAATATCTCTTTAAGCGTGATGCAGCAGGAAATGTTCAGCTTGGTCAAAATACTTATTATCGTGTAAAGACTGCTGATGGAATCCGGCTTAATGGTACTTATCGGGCACGATCATTTGTTAACCTTTCTGGTGGTGTTGGTGGTGCAATAGGCAGTGTTAGTGGTGATACAACCATTACTTTTAATGCCAATGGGAGTTTTACCAGTGAAAACTTTTCTGGGTACAGTGTGGCAACAAAAAATGTAGGTAGTGCAGCAAGCACCAATACTGCCAACTATGGCAGTTATCGTATTAGTAGTAATACTCTAGAACTAACTTATGCAAATGGACAACAGCAACGCCGTACATTTTTTGTTTATCCTGATACAGAAAAACAGGGACGCCCTCAATTGATTGTTATTGACGGCACAAAAATGACGCTACGTTGATTAGCTACAAACCAGTCTGCAGGCTCTCACTAATCAGATTGCCTTGGTGCAGGATAACCTGTTGAAGATGGCTAGTGCTACCTAACCAACTCAATAACAGATGATATATAGCAGAATTAGGTAATGTTGTGTTCGCGATCTTATCCAAACTAATGGATAATGGGTAACAATGGCACTCTCTGCTTTGATCGTTTTTCTTATCTATATTATTGGTAGCTCTCTGTTAAAGTGGCCCGTGAATAGCAATGCAACAAGAACAGTCATTAATGGCTTTTTAGGGTTGAACTGTCCCATAAAGATATCAAAATGGGACAGTTTTGCTGTAATCATCTAGTATTTACATTGCCTATACGTGTTGATCTACCAGAATTGTGTTTCCATCTGGATCAACAATCATAAAGCTAGCCGGGCCAGTAGAGTTTTCGTCTGCTTCTGAAATCATCTTTATGCCACGATCTTTGAGCTGGCGCTGCAACTCTCGAACATCCGTGAACTCTTTGAGTGGCTGAGCATCGCTATTCCAGCCCGGATTGAAAGTGAGAATGTTCTTATCGAACATGCCTTGAAACAGCCCTATGACATGTTGGCCATTCTTCATAATTAGCCAATTCTGCGATTGATCTCCTCCAAAAACTGTAAAACCCAGCTTTTCGTAAAAGCGCTTCGACATCTCGATATCTTTTACCGCCAAGCTAACAGAAAAATTGCCTAGTTCCATAACTTCCTCCTATATTGTGTTCTTAACGCATAACATTAAGATTCAACCGCTAATACGAGTACAGCCGAGATAGGTGTAAGCGAGGATCTTATCTATTTCGCCTATCTTTTGCAACCATTCTAGCGCGCAAAATCGTGGTGTCGCGCTACACCCCAGCCAGAGTTACGCTATGGCTGAAGTAGTGCATGGCCATTGTGAATACAACTGGTCTCAGCTTGTATCACCTAACGGTGCAGTTGAGTGGGTATGTAGTAAGTAAAACTCTTTGGGAAAAAGTTTCATTATTAGTGAACATCTACTAATAGCTGAGATCATCGACGGTAAGCTGGCGGATGTACTTTTGTGCAAGAATCACGTTCTAACTTCCGATCTGCACAAGCCCAGACATCACTCAACGTTCTGAGCCATTGGGTTTAAATCACAAATAGCTGCCTACTGCTGGTCTGTCCAATAGAAGTTAATTGGCTAGAATCGGAGTAGAGAATAATTTTTTTGAGTTAGGTGGACACTCATGACTGGCTACTCAGGTAGTAGCAAGGATAAGATAGGTAGTTAGGAGAGCAGGCTACTGAGCAGGCACAGTTACTATTCGATTTAACACAGGGACCATTGTTTAGAAACATTCTGCTCAGGCTTAAAGAAGATGAGCACATTTTGATTATGATAAGGGGATTATATCATGAATGATTTTGGTAAAAGGGAGTTAAATCAAGTTGGGATTAGCAATGAATTTTCATCCAGGCACGATTTTCATATCGCAGATTGGCTTCGCAATGCAGAAAGACACACTATGCAGCAAATGCTATCAATGGATGGCAGTCCTGATATTATCTCCTTTGCGTTAGGGCTTCCCGCACCGGACTCTTTTCCAAACCAGGCTTATGCAGAGGCAGTCTCTCACCTATTAGCTAGGGATAGAGTTGCTTTTCAGCTCACACCACCTTTTCAACCGCTCAAACGCCATATTGTCGAGATGATGAAGGAAAGGGGTATTGATTGCACTGAGGAACAAGTATTTCTGATAAGTGGAGCTCAACAGGGCCTTGATCTGGTAGCACGTATGTTTCTTAATCAAGGCACTCAAGTGATTCTTGAAGAGGCTTCCTATACCGGTTTTCACAAAGCAATCGAACCATTTCAACCAGAAATACTGACTGTGCCAGTAGATCCTCAGACTGGTATCGATCTGGATGCTGTTGAAACACTGCTTTTGGATGGTGCCAGGCCAGCGTTTATTTATACTATGAGTGATGGGCATAATCCACTTGGTATTAGTATGCCGAGAGAAAATCGTGTCCGTCTAGTGGAACTGGCTCGCCAATATCATATACCCATTATCGAGGATGATGCCTACGGCTTTATCTATTATCAAGAGACTCCTAATCCACCACTGCGTGCCTTAGAAGATAAATGGGTGCTTTATATTGGCTCATTTTCAAAGATTCTTGGTCCATCATTGCGCACAGGATGGATGATTGTACCAAGCGAACTTACTAGTAAGCTTGCTGTAATTAAAAGTCTCATCGATATAGACTGCGCTACTTTTACTCAGCGGGCGATCTCTGCCTTTATTGATTTAGGATATTTGAAAAGTCAGCTAACATATGTTCGCCAGGATTATTGTGAACGGTGCGATATTATGATTGAGGCTCTAAAGAAATATTTTCCTCCTCAGGCTCGTTGGCATAAACCAAACAGCGGGGTCTTTATCTGGGTAGAGTTGCCTGAGCAAGTAGATACAATGAAACTGCTAAAGGCTGCAGTTGAACAGGAGAAGGTCGCTTTTGTGCCAGGCAGCGCATTCTCTATAAACGCTCAAGCTTGCCTCTCCAATTCACTTCGATTAAATTTCACTAATTGCCGGCGAGACAAGATTGAAGATGGTATTGCAAGGCTAGCCAAGGTAGTCAAAACAATGATCAAGTGATCTGCAATGGCAGCGCTAAGGATGATCTAGCTTATTGCTCCAATGAATATAGCGGCTAAGGCAGGTATATCTTATAATCCTAAGATATTTTGAAGCAGATTGCTTTCTAGAAAAGTATAAATATTGAGAGCAACCCAGAGCATCTCATGAGCAAGAGCAAGTATCAGCAGTTGACTGATAGAGATTTGTATCAATTATTTAGGCAAAATCTCGATAAAGAGGCATTTAAGGTACTCTTTGAGCGCCATCAGGCGTTACTTATCAATTTCACCTTGCAGATTGTCGGTTA
>JBFLVQ010000790.1:0-4098 GCA_040758525.1 Acidobacteriota bacterium | reverse complement strand
ATGTTCTTTATTCTAGTGCACAAGTCGGAACCAAGTACAGTATCTTGTGTGCTGGCAAAATTCCAAGAAAGGAGAACACCGACGATGGCAGAGAAAAAGAAAGCTGCAACAAAGAAGGCGGCCAAGAAGCCAGCAGCCAAAAAGACTGCAGCTAAGAAATCGACGGCGAAAAAGGCATCCAAGAAGTAACTTAATGGGCAGCCGGGAATGGGGCTGCGTGAATTGAAGCGGGAGATGACGGTCCATCTTCCGCTTCAAATTTTTTTTGGCTTAACAACTCTAGCGTTCAAAACCTTCTGGAAGTGAATTCACGGGGGCTGCTTCTTGAGCAGGAGGAGCAGCAGCAATTGGATCGGTAAGATCAGAGATTGAAAGCCTCAAGTTGCCAGGATTAGAAGCATAGGTAAGGCCCTCATGAATTGTCAGCATACCTGTGCGTATATAATCCTCAATCACCTTATCGAAAGGCTGCATACCATCAAGCTCACCATCACGCATAGCATCAATGAGCGTACGGCCAGCCTGTTCGCCATGCTCTATATAATCACGAGTACGTTGAGTAGACTTGAGAATCTCCACGGCAGCGATACGTCCTTGACGATCAGCGCGTGGGATCAGACGCTGTGAGATAATATAACGGAATGACTGTGAGAGGCGCATACGCACAATATGCTCTTCGGCTTTGGGAAAGATACCGATGATACGCTCGATCGTTTTGGAAGCATCAATAGTATGTAGTGTGGAAAAGACCAAGTGGCCCGTTTCAGCCGCCTCCATTGCGATCTCGACGGTCTCCATATCACGCATCTCACCTACTAAAATCACTTTAGGCGCTTGACGTAGTGCTGAGCGTAATGCGCTCTTGAAATCAGGGCAATCTGCATGCAGTTCGCGTTGATGGATTGTCGAACATTTGTGTGGATGTATGAACTCTATAGGATCTTCGATCGTGACAATATGGTAGTAGTGAGTCTGATTGATAAGGTCTATGATTGCAGCAAGTGTTGAGGACTTACCGCTTCCTGTCGGTCCTGTTACCAACACTATACCATTTTTGAGATTGCAGATATCTTTGAGCTGTGATGGTAACAAGAGATCTTCAAAGCTAGGTATACGATTGGGAATTACACGCATTACGATGGCGTGTGTACCCCGCTGCATAAAGACATTAACACGGAAGCGAGAGAAACCAGGTACGCTATAGGAGAGATCAGCGGCGCCGAACTTTTCCAGCTTCTCACGCGAAGCCTGACTACTACCCACTAGTAGTTCTGCGATCGAGCGGGTATGCGCAGGTGTGAGCATCTCCAATCCTTGCAATTTCACACCGCGCAGTTGGCTCATTAATTCGACTTGGGGCGGCCGGCCTGGTGAGAAGATCAAGTCGCTCACCTTATCTGAGATCGAGAGCATAGCACGTAGTACCTGGTTAAAAGCCTCATTGGCTTGATTACCACTCGATTGGCTAGTTGGTGTATCGGGGGAGTTCGACGTATTGTTAGACATAAATAAGAGCATCCCTCCTGGGTTGGTGTCCCGGCAAGTTGACAGGGAGATTTTTAAGAGCGTTAATACTCTAATTTTTTTCCTTTCCCATTGCAACAATTTCAATGGCCGTAGGTCAGCTTTGCTGAATATCTACATGGTCGGTATAATAGCGTGTTACTATCGGGGTAGGTCATGAAAGCGGATATCATAATAATTGGTGGTGGTCTGATTGGCTGCGCAGTAGCAGCAGAACTGGCGACACATAAGTTGCATGTAAGGCTTTTTGAGCGTGGCCAACTAGGGCGTGAGGCATCCTGGGCAGCCGCCGGTATGCTTGCACCGCAGACGGAAGCGGAAAATGCAGGCCACTTCTTTGAGTTGTGTTCTCGTAGTCGTGATAGTTACAGCTCATATGTGGCTGGATTGCGCGAGTTAACTGGTCTGGATCCCTGTTACCGTACAGAAGGCGCACTACAACTAGCGCTTAACGAATCAAGCGCACAAGTGATGGAGCATAACTATAACTGGCAATTTAGCGCTGGTCTGCCGATAGAACGATTAAAAGGCGAAGATGTGCGCAAATTGGCACCGGCTGTCTCTTCTTCTGTAACCACAGCACTCTTCTTCCCACGTGAACATCAGATCGATAACCGCAAACTTACTGAATGTGTGATCTCAGCAGGTGAACGACGTGGTGTAGAGTTTCGCGCTGGCGCACTGGTAACCAATATTATTATAGAGAGCGGTGTGGTGCGTGGTGTAATTGCCAACGGTGAGCGTCACGAGGCGGCTAAAGTGATCAATGCAGCAGGTAGTTGGGCGAGCTTGTTTGCTGCTGGACCATTACGATTACCTATGCTGACACCTGTACGTGGCCAGATGCTAGCACTTAAACTACCAGCCGGTCGGCTCAATCATGTGTTGCATTATGAGGATGTTTATCTAGTACCACGCTGGGATGGCACAATTCTGGTAGGCAGCACTACAGAGCAGGTAGGATATGACCAGCGTGTAACAGCAGCAGCCCTACAAAGACTGCTTAAGCAAGCGCAGATAGCATTACCAGAATTGGCCGATGCTACTTTTATAAATGCTTGGGCTGGTCTACGACCAGCAACATACGATGGTTTACCATTATTAGGTGAGCATAAAGAACTGCCGGGCTTGCTATTTGCGACCGGTCACTATCGCAATGGTATACTACTTGCGCCAATAACTGCTACTCTGATCGCAGAATCGGTTTTGTGTGGGCATGATGTCGCCACCCTTGCGCCCTTTACTCCTAGCCGCTTTGCACTAGCTGGTTAAGGTGGTAAACGTGGACTTTAACTTGTTGTCAGAGACGGGACCGCAGTAGAATGGTAGTAGCGATTTGAACCAAGGTTGTGGTGATGAGGTAGGTGATTATGCAGGTTATTCTCGCAGATGTTTACGGCTTCTGTTTTGGTGTGCGCCGCGCCATAGAGATTGCCGAAGAGGCACAATGCACTCATGGTAGGCCTGTCGATACGCTCGGCCCACTGATCCACAACGCACAGGAGACACGTCGTCTGGAAAATAGTGGCGTACGACTTGCTGAGGGTATAGATAAGCTTAATAGCGAAGTAGTAATAATTCGCACGCATGGCGCGCCCCCATCCACTTTTGAACAGCTACATACACGTGGATTAAATATCATTGATGCGACTTGCCCATTTGTTACCAAATCGCAGCGTATCGCCGCCAACTTTAGCAGTGATGGTTATGATATTGTTGTAGTAGGCGATCCCAATCATCCTGAGATCAAAGGTATTCAGGGTTACTGCCAAGGCCGCTTTTTTGTTATACATGATGAGGAAGAGCTTGCTCAACTACCTGACGATTTGCGTCCAGGCTTGATTGCACAAACCACTACAGACGAGGCAAAATTCCTTAAGATTGTCAAAATCATGGGCAATCGCTATGCTGATATGCGTGTTTATAACACGGTCTGTAGTGCGACCCATGAACGTCAGGAGGCAGCACGTAAGCTAGCCGATTTGGTTGATGCCGTCTATGTAGTAGGCGGCCGCCACAGTTCCAATACTACCAAGTTAGCTGCGGTGAGCCGCGAAAGCTGTACCAAGGTCTTCTTGATCGAGACAGCAGATGAGATCAACGAAGAAGATCTTAAAGATGTGCAAAAAGTAGGTGTGACAGCAGGTGCTTCTACCCCCGACTGGCTGATCAATCAAGTAGTAGAGCGCCTAAGTGTTATTGAGTCGAAACCGTGCATACTCTAATGATAATTTGGCGTATCACAGTTGGCAGTGCAAGGGTGGTTATTTTAACCTTACAAGACGGGGTTGCGTAGTTGCAGGAAGCAACGGGCCGCCTGAAAGCGGTTGCTGTTCTCGTTCGATTCGAGATTTAACCTGGGGGAAATAACAAGAGGGTTCAAATCCCTCCGCAACCCATAAAAAGATCGGTTTTACCGAGCACCCGTAGCTCAATGGATAGAGCACTGGACTTCGGATCCAGTTGTTGGGGGTTCGAGTCCCTCCGGGTGCGTTAACTTTCAATAACTTACCAGAGTACCTGATGATTTTAGGTATTGCGTCTATACTTTTATCTACTCTTTCATTTTTCCGC
>JBFLVQ010000789.1:0-4101 GCA_040758525.1 Acidobacteriota bacterium | reverse complement strand
CCTCTCACTCTGATCTCCTCACCATTGCTGATACCGCCTTCAAGGCCGCCAGCACGATTGGTTGGGCGCGTAAACGACTTGGTTTTTTTATTATACCCTATTTCATCGTGAACTTGGGAACCTGGCAGGCGCGCTGCCGATATTCCTACTCCAAGCTCAACCGCCTTGACTGCCTGTATTGCCATTACAGCCTGTGCTAGGCGTCCATCCAAACGCAAGTCCCATTGAGTATGTGAACCAAGTCCAGCCGGGACATTATGGACAACTACTTCGAAGATACCACCTAGCGTATCGCCCTCAGTACGGGCCTGATCAATGCGTGTAATCATCTGTGCCGTCACTTGCTCATCAACACAGCGTAGCTGTTCATCCTGCTGTACCTGACAGATCTCCTCCCAACTAGCGCAGATTGGTGGATCAGGAATTCCTCCTAGCATCACTACATGGCTGGCTATCTCAATACCAAAATGGCGTAGCAAGAGCTTAGCAAGACTGCCTACAGCTACTCGTGCGGCGGTTTCACGAGCACTAGCACGTTCCAGAATATCGCGCAGATCGTGAGTATTAAACTTGAGTCCACCTGCTAGATCAGCATGCCCTGGACGTGGTCGCTTAACTCGTCGGGCCCGCTTCTCGTCAGCAAAATCTACCGGATTAACCGACATTACTTCTTGCCAGTTAACAAAGTCCTGGTTAGCAATCATAAGTGTGACTGGTGAGCCAACTGTGCAGCCATGGCGTACACCTGAGATTACTTCCACACAATCGGTCTCGATCTTCATACGATGGCCACGTCCATAACCCTGCTGGCGACGGCGCAGCTCATTATTAATAAAATCTAAATTGACAGGCAGGCCCGCTGGCAATCCTTCAATTACTGCCACCAGTGCCTTGCCATGTGATTCTCCCGCTGTAACAAAGCGAAACATAGAGTTCTGGAAAAGTTAAATCCTCAATACATTAATTGCATTACTAAAGCGTCTTCTATGGGCGAAGTGTAGTAGTCGCGACGGCGGCCTATAGTGCGAAACCCCATCTTGGCATAGAGCGCTTGCGCCGAGAAGTTGCTAGCCCGCACTTCTAGTATACAACGACACGCGCCGTATAGACGGCTCTGTGTAACCACTTCATTCATTAATGTCGAACCGATGCGTATACGGCGAAAGTTTGGATGCGTAGCAATATTGTTGATATGTAGCTCGTCTAAGGTTACACGTGCAGCGACAAAACCGAGCACACGGCGTTCAATATTGATCGGTTCAACTCCCCGTGCAACACGCATTATTGCCATAGGATTGTTAAATAGCTCCATACGGTATGCTTCATAACCCCAACGGCTCAGTCCAGTGTTCTCTTCTATATCAACTACTTGCTTTAGATCTGTGTCCAGCATCTGGGTAATCTCGTAATAAATATTAGAGAGATTTTCCGAAGCTATTTCTGCGACCGACATAACTTCCTTCCACACTCAAATAATCACTTTAAGATGCCGTCTCGCTAGCAGTGCCGGACTTATTGCCTAGCAGGCCCAGCTTAAGCTTGATCTCGGCTTCTGCAGGCCTTATGTAATAGGCAGCAAGTTGTTCTGCTCCGACCGTTTCACCACGAATAAGCTTCTCATAAGCATAATGCAGCGTATCCGTAGCGAGGAAATCGAGCGGCGATTGTACTATCCATCCAGTTCGCGCCACTGTCAAGAATTTTGCCGCCAGAAACGGCTGGCCGTTGGTAGTGGCACAGGCAGCAATTGCATCTACATTCATCTCCACACCATCGCCAGCAAAAAGTACTCCATTGATCCTCTCACGACGCTGGAAATCTGCTACTTCATTAAGTACTGTGGAGAGCGTAGCGACTACTGCTTCACTAAGCGCAGACACCTGTCCCTGTTCATCTATGCTGAAAAGTTGTGCAAATACCTCGCCGCGATAGGCATTAATCAGCACACAGGTACAGGGCGAAGGCCCGCTAGCACGGGCAATAACCTCCAATGCGGTGAGTGCAATCATAGGCCGTTTAAGTGGGTGAGCAAACCCTTTAAGAGTAGCGATCCCTACACGTAACCCAGTAAAACTACCAGGTCCCACAACTACTGCAAAAGCGTCGATCTGATCGATACGTAGGCCAATATGCTCAAGTAGCCAGTCGATCTCGGTAAGCAGATGAGTGGAGCGCCGCTCATTGGCTACTATCCCTAATTGGCCGAGTAAGCGCGCACCTTGGCCAAGCGCCAAGCTAGTACGTGCAGAGCTGGTGTCCGCGACAAGAATAAGAGGTTGCTCATCAGTTACTGAATTTGACATGCGCCTTGAACAGATTATATAGTTTAGGCTTGCTAATTTCCAACTCACCATACTTGCCTATCTACCAGAGGAGCGCTACAGGTTGCACCGGATGAGGTTGTATGAGCATTGAGACAGTAGGCGTACTGACCGGCGGGGGTGATTGCCCTGGGTTGAATGCGGTGATACGTGCGGTTGTACGACGCGCGATCGCTAGTCGTATACGCGTCCTAGGTGTACGTAATGGCTGGCTAGGCTTGATCGAAAATGATGTTGAACCGCTCACCCGTTACTCGATCTCAGGGATCTTACCACGTGGCGGCACAATCATAGGGACTTCGCGTGTCAACCCTTTTAGCAGCGATGAGTATCTACAGAAGATCCGAGACAATTGGCGTAAGTTTGGGTTAGATGCTCTTGTTGTTGTGGGGGGTGATGGTACCTTATCTGCTGCGCTGCGTATGTGGCGTGACGAACACTATCCAATTGTTGCCATTCCTAAGACGATCGACAATGATCTACGCGGCACAGATTTCACGTTTGGCTTTGATACTGCAGTAGCAGTAGCCACACATGCTATTGACCGTCTACATACCACCGCAGAGTCACATCATCGTGTTATGGTAGTCGAAGTGATGGGTCGTCATACCGGCTGGATTGCGGCCTGTAGCGCCATTGCTGGCGGCGCTGATATTGTGTTAGTGCCGGAAGTGCCATTTCGTATTAGCAAAGTATGCGAACTGCTCAAACATCGTAAAGAGGCTGGCCGCGCCTTCTCAATTGTAGTAGTAGCCGAAGATGCACGCCCACATGCAGATGAAGATTTTCTTACCTTCGATCAACGTGAGCGTATATACAAACACGAGCGATTAGGTGGTATCGGTCAACTTGTCGCTTATCATATAGAGCAGCGTACACAGATTGAAACTCGTGTCACAGTGTTAGGATATGTTCAGCGTGGCGGCACACCCACAGCGTTTGACCGTATTCTAGCAACTCGCTTTGGTATTAAAGCAATTGATATGATCCTGCATGGTGAATTTGGCCAGATGGTAGCGTTAAAAGGTAATTCTCTTACTACTGTGCCGATCTCTACAGCAGTAAGTGGATTGAAGCTACTTAGTGAAGAGATCTACCGAACAGCGGAGATCTTTTTTGGATGATTTGTAATATTGCTGATATGGGTCATTCAATATAGTGCTTGTTGCGACTATTAAAATTGATAAGGATATTTAGCTACAATCTTTGGTTTTATCGTAATCCAATCAGCATCTTGTTTACGCTTCACTTTATAGATTTCGTTTTCCCAACTTCCTTCAGCTACTGCCTCATAGCCAAAAACACGCAAGCCATAAATAGCGGCTGGCTTTTGTTGAAATAGACCATTTTCCAAAATATCTAATAGAACTGCTGGTACAGATTCACCATAAGCAAGCAGGTGCTTTGCCCACTCATTATATTCAGAGGAAGGAGGATGTCCCATTGAGATAAAATCTCGTATGGCTTGTTCTATACTACTCATATTTCCCTAGCACAAATCATAATGGAAGTGAGTAGGCGCAGGTTGTGAGCCATTTGCTCCATTAACAACCTTGGTCAAATTACCTCGTAAGATACGTCCTGTTCCATAGCCAGTTGCTCTGTTAGTATCGTTAGGTGCAAATGGACGATCTAGCAGGCCGCTATTCAGACCACCATTATAATTGTCATATTCATACTCTGTGCGACTCTCGGCATTCTGCTAATGTGGAAATAAACATAAGTTTACAACCAGCCCGAACTTATTACTTGCACCATTCATTTGTATCTGCCGTGATAC
>JBFLVQ010000788.1:0-4104 GCA_040758525.1 Acidobacteriota bacterium | reverse complement strand
AAATCCCTTGATAGTATGTGAGCTGTGCTTTTAGTTCCATAACTAGGTCTCCTTTACCATTTTCACAGGGTTCGGAGACCTAGTTTATCTCTATCAATAGCTTATCGTTAGTTGGAAAAGATCAGTAGAAAAACTCTAATCGACCCAATTATCGCTATCACTATCTTGCAACTCTTAATTTCATAGATATACAATCCCTATATAATCCTAACGAGCAATCCTGCATCGTTTTTATTAGTTTGGAAAATCGAAGGATAAGACTATGAATAGACTTTATTGGTTATTTTGTATATTGCTATTTCTTAGTAAAAATGCTGAAGCCGTTGAGCTTAGCGATCTTAAAGAGATCAGTCCAGTAATAAGTCTAACAAAAACTCCAAATGGAGTGGTTTTGACTTGTCAAGATCACTCAGAAGTTCAATTTTCTGTTCTTGCTCCAGATCTAGTTCGTGTTAGAGCTAGCTATAAACAATCTCTACCCAAGCGAGATAGGTCCTGGGCAATAGCAAAAACCATGTGGAAGTTACCAGAATGGAGTGTCAAAGAAACCAACAGCACTATTGTAATTTCTACTGATGAGTTGAAGGTTGTTATTAATCGTGTGCCATTACTGATCGAATTTAGAGATATTAAAACGGATCAACTAATTAATATCGATGCTAAACCAATGATGTTTGCTCCAGATGGTAATTATGTAGCAGCAGCAAAGAAGCTAGGATTTGATGAACACTTTTATGGATTGGGTGAGAAAGCTGCTCGACTTGATAAACGTCGTGGTGCATTCACTATGTGGAATAGTGATACGCCAGGCTATATTGAAGGAACGGACCCAATCTATCAAAGTATCCCATTCTATATGGGGTGGCAGCAGGGCAATGCCTATGGTATTTTCTTTGATAATAGCTATAGAAGCCACTTTGATTTTGGTCGCTCTTCTCAACAATATATTACCTTCGCTGCTGAAGGTGGTGAAATGAACTACTATTTCTTTTGGGGGCCATCGATGAAGAAGATTCTTACTCGTTATACTGAACTTACCGGTCGAATTCCGCTCCCACCACTATGGGCACTTGGCCATCAGCAAAGTCGTTGGAGTTATTATCCTGATACTATCGTAGAAGAGTTAGCACGTGCTTATAGAGACAAAGATCTACCGCTTGATGTTATACATCTGGATATACATTATATGAATGGTTATCGTGTTTTCACTTGGGACCCGCAACATTTTCCTAACCCAGGCGATCTCATTAATAGATTGAAACAGCAAGGAATCAAAGTTGTCACTATTGTCGATCCAGGAGTAAAGTATCAACCCCCTTCAGGCAACAAGAATGTAACAAGCCACCCTCAACTAGGATCGCAGAACGATAGTTACTATGTCTATAATGAGGGACTAGAGAACAACTATTTTCTTAAACGTAAAGATGGCAGCCTTTATATTGGCAAAGTTTGGCCTGGTGAGAGTGTCTTGGTTGATTATACGCTAGAGAATGCGCGGCGTTGGTGGGGTGATCTACATAAAGCTTATACTAGTTATGGAGTAGCAGGAATATGGACAGATATGAATGAACCATCTGATTTTATTGATCAGACTGGTAGATCTCAAATGGATGTTGTCAGTTATGATGAAGGTGAATATTCAACTCATGCCAAGAACCGTAATGTTTTTGCTTTGCTAATGGCGCGCGCAACTTATGAAGGGTTAGAGCGTTTAGAACCAAATAAACGACCTTATATAATCACTCGTGCTGGTTATGCTGGCATTCAGCGATACTCAACAATGTGGACAGGTGACAATAATAGTACTTGGGAGGCATTGGCTCTCAGTATTCCTATGCTTCAGACACTAGGTCTTTCCGGTCAGGCATTTGTTGGTACAGATGTAGGTGGATTTATTGGTAGGTGTAATGGTGAATTGCTGACGCGATGGTATCAGGTCAGTTTTCTTGCTCCTTTCTGCCGAAATCACAAGGTCATTGATGGATATGATCAAGAACCTTGGCGTTTTGGAGAATACTATACAGATATAATCCGAAAATATCTGAAATTGCGCTACCGGCTATTGCCATTTCTCTATACCACGCTGGAAGAAGCTAATCGTACAGGTGTTCCACTTTTCCGTCCTTTAATACTCAATTATCAGCAAGATGTTAATGTGCTCAATATAGATGATCAATTTATGATTGGTAACGATCTCTTAGTAGCGCCTATACTGGCGGCTAATCAAACAAGCAGATTAGTCTATTTGCCAGCAGGGAATTGGTTTGATTATTGGACAGGTAAGTTATATTCAGGCAGAACAATGATTCGTGTACAAGCACCATTAGAGGTTGTGCCTATTTTTGTTCGTGCTGGAGCAATAATCCCAATGTGGCCAGAGATGAATTATATCGGAGAGAAGCCTATCAATGAGCTAAGCTTTGATATATATCCTGATGATAATGGTCAGGCCAACACAACACTTTACGAGGATGATGGTACAAGTCCGGCTTATCAACAAGGTATCTATCGTCGTACTGCGGTTAAATTGTCAAAGTCGGAGCAAGGTTTTCAGATAGCTTGTGATGCGCTTACCAACAACTATAATACTGAGCCACGCAAGTTGGTATTTATTGTTAAATCAACACCTATGGTCGAGCAAGTTTTGCTAGATGGTAAATTACTCAACTCGGTTAAATCTGGTGAAAAGAGAGTTGGTTGGTACCAGACAGCAGATTCTATAACTATTCAGATTGATGATGACAGCAAACCACATCAAATTCAGATTAAGCAGAAAAAAGAATAATGGGCAACTGGCGAATAAAGATTCTCCAATTGCCCATTAATAAAAGATCCGATCGTTTTAGCTTTACTTGACTATTGTGAATATACCTTTTGGCTCAATCATCTGTCCGGAAATGTGATCAGTAATACGGACAAAGATCTCATAATCGCCAGGTTCAAAACTCCTCAACGAGAACATACGACCAAGTGTGATCTGTTCTCCATTGCCATCTAGATCTACTGTTGGTGATCTCCCATCTTCTTCTAGACGTATAATCTCTTTACCCTGCTTGCTGATTATATACTCGGCGGTCACAATAGGCTTTAGTGAAACCTGATCTATCTGTACATTATATGCCTGTACATAGATACCCAATGATTGATTCTGCTTGAAACGTTGTGAAACATTGGGACGAACTTTGTTAGTACCAAAGGCAAAAGGTCCCTCCGCTACTTGACCTTTTAGAGATTCAACCTGATCAGCGATGATCAAAGTGCTGGACTGGAGTTTTTCTGAACCATACTGTGGCACTTCGAATCCCTGATGGACAATACCAGTATGTCCACTGACAACGTCTTTCACTACCATATCAATCTTGTAGCGGCCTGGTTCGAGAATGACATTCTTGTGATAGACAGAACTACGTTTGACATCTAAAGCCAACTCATCCTCACGGCAACGTGTCTCCAAAACATCCTCGAAGATACCAGCCTTACGACCAGAAAGCGCGGTAATACGAGCGTGAATATTTACGGTTGCCTGTGCAATACCATCAATGTTCTTGTATGAGAGGTCGCTATGATCAAGCTGCAGGGTAAAGGAGATGACCACAGAGGTATCGCTTACCCGCAAGAAATCGGTACGTACAGCAAATGGTAGGACATCAAACTGTATGGTTGGCTCGCTTACTCTTGCTGCTAGATCACTAAATTTAACCTTAGGCGCCTTCTGTAGACCTACACCACGTTCTAGTCTGTCAAAATCGCCGTCCTGAATGCGACGACCATAAGGCAAGCGGTCACGATTACCAGGATTGAATACTACACGATCAGTTTTACTAGACAGACCAAGCAACTCAGATCGAGTGAGACCTGCATTAGGTACATATAGAAGCGCGTCCTTCTCATCTGGATTACGCGCAATACGAAATTCTCCTGACATAGTAGGATCGACAAACTCGATCTCAATACCAGAACCGATGTTATCTAGATGTCGATAGAACCAGATCTCAAAAGGATAGGTAGAGGTGCTACCACCACCCTCATAAAATGGTCGCTCATAAGGGCCACCAGCCGGGTGTGACTCGATCTCATCAGGAGGTCCAAAGGTGATGTAAATAC
>JBFLVQ010000787.1:0-4104 GCA_040758525.1 Acidobacteriota bacterium | reverse complement strand
GCCCCTTCTCAGCAGCCATATGCCTGAGATCTCTATGGTGTTTACTTTATCCTTGCGCATCTTTTTCTCTCCTTATTTTCAACTATGTTGTAAGCCCGATCGTTGCTCTGTCACTACTCCTTGGTGGACGCGACATCTTCTTCAATCTCTCTAGTGTTTGACTATAGTTACGACCCAGACAGAAGACAGCAACTACCAGCTCGCGCAGATGAGCAACACTCATCCCTTCTGTATCTCTTACCCAATAGTCCAGTATTTCATCTGGCATTTCTTCTCTGCTGAGCCTAGAGCGTAGATAGAGTGTACGGGCTTCAGCACTCGGCATACCGATCTTAATAACTTCATCGAATCGGCTCGGTCTATTTACCAGCCGAGCATCTAAATTTTCTGGATAGTTAGTAGTTGCAACATGGACCACATTATCGACTTGGTTCTCGCCATCAAGTAACGTCAGGATTGATGACTCACTATAGCGTTGGATCATCTCATCAAGATCTTCCATCACACAGATGAGAGGACGCTCCGGCTCAATACGGCGCACATATTCGAGTGCTTGAGTGGTACACTCAGGATTTTGTACAACAATAACAATCCCACCGCGTTCGATCAGATCGTTGATTAAGAGCATTACCGTAACAGTTTTGCCCGAGCCAGGCGGTCCCCATAATAGGATGCCACGCTTAAAAAGTTGTCCTTTTTGCTGGAACTTATCGCGAGAATTCCAGAAAATATCAATCGAGTTCAAAACCTTGTCACCGGCTGTATCTGGCAATCGTAGCAGTTTATCTGTGACAATTCGGCTTTTGATCAAGATTAGTCGTCCGCGATCATCTGTGCCTACTTTATAAGCTGCCGCTGGCAACTCAAATACTGTGGCGCCACTAGGAATATAAGTGTCGTTTCCTAAAATACCCCATTGGACAATATCCCCGGTGAACTGGTTTATACTAGGTGTAGCTGCTAAATTCCCTGCTGATACATCATTGGTCTTTATAATAGTTGCCGAACCTAAGCGTTCCATAAATTCTACTGTTTCATCTGTCATAAAGCTCCTATGGCTGGTAAGATTCATCTTCTACTAGTAGCTGATGCTCCTTTGCCACACGTTCGATCCGGGAAATGATTACTTGATCATTCTCATTAGCAGTTCAGTCAAAGCAGGTTCAGATAATCTACAAGACGGACTATCCATACCTATTAGATAATCAAGCATTTCGCAAATCTCTTGGACAGGCCCCGGATGAAAGACTGGTCTACTATGGCCACAATGCTCGCACTTATCCTCATCTGGATAGATAAACCAGTGAAACTTAATATCTGGGCCTGCACCCGCGTGTTGTGAATGGGTAAATACTAGACAAGGATATTGCTTAGGATCGCCGCCACAGTGCGACCATTTATAATTATCCATTTTATCTATTGCCTGTTTATAAGAAATAAAGTCGTCTAGGTTTTTAAGTAACATAAATACTTTCCTGTTTTGGTGGGCAGTACCCGGTGCCACAGAAAGACTATTGCATAGGTAGGCTTTCTCCAAGTACCGCCCATAATCACTTACGCTTGCCAAACAAACTAAGTAGCCTCTGCGCCCAGCTCGTCCGCTTTGGTGTAATGTCGATCCTTTCGTCTTGTGGCCTATGTGCTGGAGTCGGGCCAGGCACATCCTTGATTGTGTAATTGGTCAGCGGGTTTGTTGGCGCGCTGCTACTGCCAGCCTTGCGATCTCTATACTTGCGGACAGCTTCAACAGCATTGAAGTCGGTTACTTTGTTGTGAGACATAACTGCTCCTCAATTTTGCTGATTATATGGACCGGTACTTTCCAGAATCCTAGCGCACCCTTACAGGGTATTGGCTCAGATAATGGGCGTGGATTGCACAAAACAAACCCATAGTCACCAAAGAACCACGGCGATGCATGAACACTCACACAATCGACAATATCCACCAAGCCAATGATTGCACCTCTAACCAGCTCAGAAGGTGCAGGAATAATGATCTTCGGATCGATTAGCTTAATAAACTTGCTCGCTGGTCCATAGTCTGCATCGGTCATTTTCTTTGCTGCATGCAACGCTATTGTGCCGCGCACTTTTGTTGACCAATCGCGGTTCTCGATATTCTTCTCAGCGTATAGAATCGCCCAAAACCAGGGTTGTGTGCCTGATAGAGCAAGAAGTTGTTTGCCCATTTGCATAATTGCTCCTCGATTTGCTATCAAAAATGCTCTCAAGCTTCATTGCCAATATTGTCATTGTGATTGATGCCAGATAATGATCCTGGAGCATTACCCTGGTATGGTGTGAGATTGATCCTGATTGCAGCAGTTTTGTTTTGGAAAGTAATTACTTGGACTTCTTTACCTTCTGTCCAGGCATTCCAGGCTGCTGCTACTACACGACACATATACCCTTCGCTTACTTTGAGATTACTGCTTTCACCCCCACCATTAATGCGTACATTGATTAGCCGGTCGCGTAATGCCTTCAGTGGTGAGCCGGTGCGTAAACCGTCGTCTGCAGCCAGTTCACTCCAAAACTGTTGCGCTTTCTCTGGCGCATAACGGAAGGTGACAAGAGCTACGGCAACCACTGGTGAGCGTTCTAACAAACGTCTTAAAGCAGCACTACAACCCTCTAATGCTTGCCAGAAGCCTCGCCCTTCCACTTGCCAATTGATAATCGCTTGCATAGTGTCATCACGTGTAATGGTTTTATAGTCTGCCGCTTGAAAGCCTGCCAGCATTACCCTTAACCCTGCGGCAAGAAAAGTGATCTGGTGTATTTTCAGACCAGTTTTACCTGCTAGATCAGAAGCATTGAAAGCATCTCTCAGATTGCGCTTCAACCCTATATCATAATGGTTGTAGAGATCGGCAAGCTCATCCTCAGACTTAACAATGGTGCGATGAATGGTCAGGGTTACTGTCTCACCATAGAGTGTTATAGCTGTCAGTGTGTGTTGTCCGTTGACAAGATGTAATTGACCATTGAGCACACCAAAGTGGCACTCTGTACCTTTGCGGAATCTACCTTTGCGCATCTCTTCAGCGAGCTGCTCAGCATGCCATTTGCGTAGCTTGCGCTGACGAGCATAGTTATTGTTAGTTAGCCAAGCTGCAGCTTGCGCCGGCGTCACGTCTACCATTACAACATCAATACCTTTGCTTGAAGTATGCTCCAACACTTTTGGCTTTGGCGCTGGTAGTGGCAATGGAACTAGTACCAAGGGCTTTTTGCGTGTTCTCTTCTTAGGAGCAGGTTTGATTTTTAGTGACGGTGGCGAGCACTTGAGATGGAGATTACCTCTACGATTGGACGGCATTGGCTTGCCGCATTTCTTGCAGTGTCTGTAATCCTGTTGCTTAACTGCACTCATAGTAACACCTCACGTCTATCAGTTTGGGTTAGCTAGACGGTTGCATCCGCGCCCTTCTTGCGTCGGCGCTGCTTTGCTGGCTTGGTTTCAATCAAAGTCTCTTCCACTGTTTCAGCCAAAGCAGAGTTAAAAAGGGCTTCAAGATCCGTTTCGTTTAACTTCAATGGATTGCCCTGGACCCAAATGCGTTCGCCTTTTGGTCCAGGAACAGAAACACCAGATTTCTCGATCTTGTGCAGGGTTTTAGGATCGATAATTCTGCTCCAAGCTTCTGGACCTTCCCCAGTAGTGAGCAGTAGGCTACCGTCCGGTTTGCGCATTGCTTTCACGCCGCAAGGTGTAAACGGTGGTGAGGGATTAGCAGAAAGGTCAGCTTTCTTGCGCGTATCCTCTTTGGCCTTTGTCTTTGCCTTTCTCTCTTTCTTCATAGGCTCGACATTACGGGACATTGGATTGTAGGGGACGGCATAATTAGAGTGGAATAGCAATTCAAGTAGAGGTTCTTTGAGGCGCTCAATTTCACCTTTGATCAGCTTGAAGCGACCAGCTCCCTTTGAAAGCTGAACGCCAACATTCCCGATCTTCTTTACGGTATGAGTTTCAAGCATCTTCTTTCGGCCAGCTCTGGTAAGTACTACACTGCCATCTGGCATACGCTCAACCTTAATACCATCGCTCTCATAGAGTGGAGAACCGAACCCCTCATCAGCAAGCTTGGCGGCAGCA
>JBFLVQ010000786.1:0-4105 GCA_040758525.1 Acidobacteriota bacterium | reverse complement strand
AGCCTTTGTTATTCCAAATCGATGTTTTCCCTGCACATTCATAACCGCCAGATTGTCCAATACAGTTTGACATTAACACTGTCATTGAATATCTATTTCCAATCTCAGATAGTCTTTCAATGGCTTTCTCGACCTGATTCACAGATTTAACCACACTTGCTATATAAATTTCTGCGCCACTTTTAAAAGCATGCTCAGAATGTTCGGGAACTGATAATTCATAACAGATTGCAAGTGCAATATTGCGGTTGTTACCTATTAAACCAGTAGAGTTTTGTCCACTAATAAAAAATTCTTCTTCATCAGGATGTAAGTACTTTTTTGAATATGTTTGTCTTGCTTTGTCTGGCTGAAAAAGAACCATACTAATACAGATACCATTATTATTTTTTGTTGGTACTCCAACTCCAATGGTTATCTGTTTGGTATCGCTAATTTTTTGGAAATCGTCAAATCTACTATCGTCTTGATTAGTTGCTAATTCTTTAGATAGTTCTGGCTCATAACCTGTTAATGATAGTTCTGGAAAAATAACTGTGCCTGCTCCATTGGAGATGGCCAGATCTATTAATTTTTTGTGATTATCAATATTACTTTTAATATCACCTTTGATAGGTCGTGTCTGTACTACACAAATTTTCATTTTCCTTATCCTTATTTTAAATTTCCATTAACGCTCAAGGTTCAGCCATGTCAATGGAGCATTTCTACATTGGACATTGGCTATAACTGTTAAGCGCTCTCATTTGCTGACTGTATTATCCTGTAGATCATTTTGCAATGTGGAAACGATCTCTCTAAAGAACGCATTGACACGACGAGCGACTTGGATATCATTATAGGCTCCGGCTGTAATCACCACAGTCATATCCAGGCTGGGCACTACAAACACACGTTGACTGCCATTTCCAAAGGCAGCGCCCCACTGAAGTTGCTGGCCTTTCCATTCCACAGTTCCTATCCACCATTGATATCCATACTGAGTACCATCAAAGCCGGTGCTTAGCCTAGGTTGTAGTGATGCTGCGATCCAATCTTCAGGAATAATTTGTTGCCCTTGCCATTTTCCATGATTCAGCACCAGACGACCGATCTTAGCCATATCTCTAGGTCGCATGCGAAGCCCTGTGTAGCACATGGGGCGACCATGAAAATCGCCCACCCATTCCAAATCATGTATATCCAATGGCTCAAACAGGGATTTGCGTGCATATTCATTCCAAGGGGTTTCGGTGACGCGTGTCAAAATGTCTGCAAGCACGGCCGTGCCACCACTGTTATAGTTGAATTGGTGGCCTGGTTTAGATGCAATGGGGCGGCTAAGCACATAATAATATGGTGACCATTTCCACATAAGGTGGTGCTCGTCATCAGGAATACCTCCTCCCTCGCTCCACTCGAGCCCGCTACTCATCGTGAGCAGATGTTCCAATGTGATCGCCTTACGTTCAGGTGTTGCTAAATCTGTGTACTCAGTATAGAAGTCGATGACCGGCGTCTGCAAGCTTTTGATCTTGCCTTGTTGCCTAGCGATTCCTAGCAGTAGACTGATGATGCTTTTACCTACAGAGCGTGTATCATGCACAACCTTTGGTCCAAAGTCTATCTCGTGAGCAAAGAAGCTATTGACCTTTTTGTCCTTGCCCCGCCGGTACAATTCTGCAACCAATTTGCCATGCCGTTCAACAACAACGCTATGGATGTTGCTTTCCCCATTCATCATATCTTCGAGCACTTTGTAAAGCTGTGAAGCGTCAAACCCTGCTGTGGCTACGTCTTCTCTCTCCCATCCATCATCGATAATCGCAGGAACAGCAAATGGTGTGTTAGGTGTCCACTTAACTTTAGGAGCGACGGTGGCTGTGAAAGGCCAAACCATAAAAGCTAGTCCTCCAATGGCTAGAGCGGCGATACAAGCTCCCATGAATACCCGCCAGTTACGAAGTTTGTTGAGTTGCTTGATCGGTTTGTTCATCAGAATCTATCCTAATAGCCTAAAATGGAGAGTTAAAACGGCCTACTTTGCAAGCGAGCCACAGATAACCCGTCTCGTAGCAGTTACAATCTACGAATGCATCAAGTCTTATAGTAACCGCAAGAGAACGAACGCGCTAGTTAACCAGACCGCTGAATGGCACTGAAAGAAGATGTCAAACTTACTTGAGCGGTTCCGGTCGAAATGTCTGTTAGTATATTGCCGTTGATCAGTTTAATCCTCAGGCTCGCTGTGCAAGTGTAATTCCAGTTCCGCAGGCAATATCGAGCACCTGTTCGCCAGCGCGTATGCGTGCGCTCCGCACAACGTGGTCGGCGACTGCTCGGATACCCTGGGCTATCTGGTTGTAATCTCCAGATGCCCAAGTCGCTCGGTGTTTCTGCTTTAGTTCAGTGAAGTCTGGCATTGTGTACCTCCGCTGTGTGATATCTTGGTTTGCCTGCTAATGCAGAATTTAGCCGCAAAGTACGATGGCCGAATGGATCGAGGATAGGTAGCAATAACGTAGTTGCAAAACCCTAATCCAAGTCGGCCCTTATTTACAATTCTATAAGCCTTATGCTCCAAAGTGCTACTGAAAGGAGCACAATATCAGAGTCGATTGTAGTGGATGTTAGGCAGGCTTCTTTTCTTCATCTTTCAAAATAGTGATTAAGTCGCTCCATTTGGATATCTTTACATGCTTCATTTTCGATCTTTGAGTCGTGCGATAAATTTTTCAATTTCATGTTGATGCTCTTCCGATCTGAGCCTTCTGCTGATCACTTCAAACATCCGCTTAATTGCCGATTCGGTATCCATTTCGATCAGTTCAAGACTCAGGCGCTTTGTGTCAAATAGCGCTTGACGTGGTCTGTTAGCAAGTGTCTCAGCCAATTTCAGTGCCTGATCAAGCAGTTCTTCTGGCGTATATATTCGATTCACCAATCCAATCCGATAAGCCTCCTCAGCCGAGATCGCCTCACCCGTTAATGCCAATTCTTTGGCTCGGCTCAACCCAATAACTTTGTAGATTGGATACATAATTTGAGTAATACCCAACAATACTTCGGTTTGTGCGAATGTCGCTCCCGGTACGCACAGTCGTAGATCGCAAAATGCTGCGAGATCAAAACCACCCGCTATCGCTGGGCCGTTGATTGCTGCGATAACCGGTTGCGACAGCGTATAGAGCTGATGGAAGAGTGCAAACGCAGCTTGCATATAAGCGACTTTGCCCTCTGCATCTAGACTCACCAGATAGTTTAAATCGAGCCCTGCACAGAAGCTCGGTCCTGTACCCGTGAGGACAACAACATTTACAGACTCATCATTCTCTGTTTGCGTCAAAATCTGCATAAGATCGCGAATCAAGTCGGGATGCAAGCAGTTACGCTTTTCAGGACGATTCAATTTGATAATCAAAACTGCACTTCTTCGTTCTATGATAAGCATTATGATCAACTCCTAGATTTACCAGGAAGGCGAATTGCTCCTGACAATAAGTTTTTGATACTTAACACCCAAGTCTAACGACTATGGATATAGACTCTAGAGTCATCTGAGAGTGCAACCGCACTCATCACCAAAGGCGCTGACCAAGCCTTTGTACAACTGTCAGTAGATATCGAGCCATTGCTGGAATATCTTTTCGATCTGTTCAGAGAGTCTTATCTTTTACTTAAAGGGTTTTATAACCACTATTCTACACAAAGGATTAATAGAGTCCAACAAGATCCGAAATGGGAGGAGACAGGAACAGTTAGGCCAAGAGCAGTTCGCCGATTGATTGAATGATAAGCCTTCAGCCAACAGATGAGAGGCGCAGGCATGACGTAAAGAATGAGGCCCATAGTGATTTGTTTGAATAGACATTATGTGAAATCAAAATGGTTCATAACCTCAATGGTTTCTTACGATAGCGGATTCTCAGGTTATGTAAGCCACAAGCAATAACCATGACCAAATCAGAGAAACCATCTTTGTAATTGCGTAAAACATCTTTCACAATACGAGAACGCTTGACACCTGATAGTGCAGGTTCAACTGCTACTCGAATACGAGATATTTTTTTATTGGCGCGCTTTTCTGATTTAGTTAATTCTCTTTTGCGTGGCTTTTTTTGGTTGC
>JBFLVQ010000785.1:0-4105 GCA_040758525.1 Acidobacteriota bacterium | reverse complement strand
ATCATATAGCTCGTCTCCTAAGATTTATTGCCTCTTTTGAGATCGAGCTATATTCATTTATTCTCAATCTGTATGCAATTGCTCGTTATCAGATTTTTAGCCTATTGGCCGAAACCGTGACCTAGGCTGCCACGCGATGATCAACCCCCCATGCGGGCGATAGCGTGCGATTTCTGGGTTGGACCACGGAAAAGCATTGGCTGTTTCAATAAAAGTTATCATAGCAGCTGATAGATCGGAAGGAATGGTGATATTTACTGGAGATTTTGAAACTCACATAACAGTTTCCCTCAACAATGAAGATAAGATTACAGCACTTCAGCGCTGGGGTATCGATCATGGTCTGAGTTTTCTCCATATCGTTTTGGAACGGGGAAAAACCATATCTCAACCAATGTTGACACTTCATGGACAGGGAGATTTTGATAATGAGTTACGGCAGGCAATGGAATTAGCAGCAACTCTGAAAGCAGCAGATTTCTCGGTCGCGCGCGTAAAGATTGAAGCTGTTTTGGGTAATAGAGGAATCCCGCAAGATCACTTAGAAGCGCTAAATCAGCATCAGCACATTAATAGCTACTTTGAACATCATATTAAACTGATGCTGGAGTCGGATGTTGATATATCGTCTCTGGTGGAACTGGCCACTCGCCACTCGGCACACCTTTCACGCAATGCCTGGCGGGTTTGCGATCACAACCGTGTTGAGCGATTTGTCACACAGCGTTGCCGATCTATCAGCCAGGTTGCTGCCAGGGAACAACTAGAGAAACTCTTGGATGAGATCAGAGCTTTGGCGCATCCAATTATTAAAGTCGAAGAGGAATTTGTTCTCTATGACAATAATCTAGCCATTGATGATGGCTGGCTTCAATAGGAGAAGAGCATGCTGCCATATTTGAAACGTTTGTTAGGTAAAAAATTGCAACCTTTGCAAAATAGTTCCGAGCAGATGGCGATAGAATCCCTAAATAATATTAATAGGCCAGAACTATTTCCTAACAGTTACAAAGCTATTGCCAGTGATGATCAGCAAGAGGAACGTTTAAAGATTTTTGAGCCAGCATTAAAACATTTCTCCTATGCGTTTCGCCTGAGTGATCCGCAATTTCAAGATTACCAGATTGCCTATGATTGGATTATCACGCGCAGGCAAGTAATTGATCATCTGCTGAAAATAATAGCGGGCTCAATATGGAAAGATCACTTGGTGTTGCGAGGCAGCCTTTTATTGAAAGCCTGGCTGGGTGAGCAAGCGCGAGAACCGGGTGATATTGATTGGGTCTTTAAGCCCGCTGATATTAAGTTAAATGATCCGATGGCTAAAAACTTGATTGATAGCTTGATTCAGATGGTCTCAGATTATCCTCGTGCGGGAAAGGGTGTGCTGATCACGAACAAAATTACTATGGATGACATCTGGACATATGAACGCGCGGCGGGCCGGCGCATCATTTTTCCCTGGAGAGCGGATGGATTACCTTTGGGATATGTGCAAATTGATCTGGTTTTTAATGAAGAAATTTTTACCGATCCTATCGAAGTGACAATTCCTTCACCGGCAGGAGGCGGCACAACGGTTTGGGCCGCCAGTAAGGAACTGTCGCTGGCCTGGAAAATACTCTGGCTAGAAACAGATTCCTATCCGCAAGGCAAAGACCTATATGATGCAACACTGTTAGCGGAACAAACTTTTTTGCCGCTCGATCTTCTTTATCAGGTTCTTTATTCCATTGAATGGCATGAGCAGATCGAAATACTGCCTGACTTCCCACTGAAGTGGCAGGTCGATTGGCAGAACTTTACAAAGGAGTATCCCTGGATTGAAGGCGAAGCAAACGAATGGCAGATACGCCTGACCCGGGCTCTGACACCAACATTTGCCACGAAAGGATAGATTGCATCAACTTTATGGAATAATAGTTAATCTAACAAGCAGTTGCTCCGATTCACCGCTCTTTCAGTAGCGGATCAGATCAATTTATTCTTTCGCGCCCATCCGGAGCTATCAAAAAGGCAGATTGATGCTTTCTACTTTGGTGGAGCAACTGCGAACCTGACACCAAAAGCGGAACTCACGGCCATTGGTAAAGCCCTTGAGCGGAATGTTAATCTACACGGCGCTGAGGTGACGCTGGAGGGCATTCCCGCATTGTTCCGCACGCTGCTGCGCGGCACCTTCGAAGTGTTGCTTGATATGCCAGCGCGCCATCGGCGTATTAGTATGGGCGTGCAAACGTTCGATGAAGCGATGCTTGAACGGATGGGCAGAAATGGCTTTGGTGATCGGAAAGATGTTCAAAAAGCGATCGATAAGGCACATCGCAATGGTCTTACTGTCTCCGGTGATTTCTCATTAATCTGCCATCGGAACCGAGAGTACGGATGTTTGATGATGTGGCTGAGGCGGCGGCGCACGGCTTCGATGCGTGATGTACTACCTTTTGAAACACTCCCTCCGGAATGCCGTTCCAGCCGTAATCGCTCACCGATAAACTGGCTTGGAGTGCGCGGGCGCGCACGCGCGGATCGGGATCGTCGAAACCGCTCGCCGCCGCTTCCCCATATAAGGCATACATCTGTTCCATCATCGCGTTGCCGCAGAAAGAATGAAAGAGGAAGTGTGGGTGAAAGATGGGCTCGACCAATGGCGACTGCTGGCCGTAAATATAGGCTCGAATCTCCGCGCGGCACAGTTCTACTTGGAGGTAATGGTATGCGAACACAGCTCCAAAAAAGCTGCAAAATAGCGCGATCGGTGCAATCAGTGCGTGTCGGCGGAGCTGATTTTTGCACCCCCTGCCAGTTATGCTTTGGGCGATAAAAGATAATATTGTTCCTACCAAAACCATAATAAATAAAGCCGAGATTATCATCACCATGAGCATTATCCTTTCGATTATTGATTTTGACACTGTTGCCCAGTACTTGTTCCCGGCTCAAGCGCGCCTGGCAAATTTGGATAAAATCTTTAGAGGTTAACAACAAAATTTTTATTGTTCGTAAAATCTTGTTGAGATTGCTTGCGGAATTGGTCAATTTTTTCCTGAAGGGGTGTAAATATGGACGACCAACGAAAGATTTATGGCCTTTTGGGTCCGGTTAAGAGTTTTACATTTAGTAAACAGCAGTGCAACTATCTGCAAGGCAGACTAATACAACAGGAGGCCACTTCCTTCCGCTGTGAATATGATGAACAAGGTAACTTATCTGATTGTTCTGAAAGCAGCCAGACCGGTAATCAGAACACTTATGACAAGGAAGTTGATGCTACTGGACAGCTTATTCGAGAACACGGCTATCAGGGCGGTCGACTGAAATATGAGGTGGAATACGAGCAGGGTAGGCAAGTGAAGTCTCGTTATTATACTCCCGAGGGCGCAATTCACCGAGAAGACCGTTTCATTTATGACCAACAAGGACGGCTCGTGGAAACAGTGGTGTTTGATGCAGGTGGACGAATTACTCACCAATTCAAAACCGAACATTCAGCTAGCGGCAGGATTGAATGCCAATGCTACGGACAGAATACGGGCGTAAGCGATCTTGTCATGGATATTCATGGAAACCAGATTAGACTCGATGCCGGACCGATAAGGACAGTGAAAAAGATCTTTGATATGGCCGGGAATCCGGTAGAGGCGCAATTTTTCACGGAAGCCGGCGACCTGCTCAAGCGCTACTTTTTTCAGGTCGATGCGCACGGCGTAATCATTAATGCCTGCGCGCATACATTCATTTCACAATGTGATGGCCTCACAAGGTTGAAACCTGAGGATGACCTGGCGGTACCGGATTTTGTGATCGAGTTTACCTATGATACTGCCGGTAAGCGATTATCAGAAGTATCTACCCTGGATGGTGAACCGTTCCTGACCAAGCTATACAGTTATAACCAGCGCGGACAATTGACCGATGAGATCTGGTATTATCGTGGTGACAAATGTTATTTACGGAAAGACTGTCAATACGACGCGGGTGGGCATTGCCTGGTAGAGACTGAGATTCGTTACGAGCAAGACGGCGCCGAAAGCAGCAATAAACAAACAACTAGCGAATATGATATCCAAGGCAACTGGATCAAGCGAGATATTGTCGAATGGTT
>JBFLVQ010000784.1:0-4120 GCA_040758525.1 Acidobacteriota bacterium | reverse complement strand
CTTTCTAGATCACGATCAAAATGGATACCTATGTTACCATTGCCTTCAAAGCTCTTGGTGATAATCGCCCCATAGATATTAGCATTACCACTTATTGTTGTTACCGAAGCATTAGGCGCATAGAGCACAAGGCCCGCGTCGGTTGTTCCAGAATAGGTCACAGTAGCCGTGCCTTCATAAAAGACAAACAGCCCCTGAGCATTTTCTGGAGCGTTAGCAAAGGCATTACCACCGGCATTTAAGCTCGATTTTATGTAGAGATTGACAGGGTTGTTCTTGTTTGACACCACTCTAATCTGAGCATTTCCCGTTGTGCTTAGTGAGTTGATATAGACATTGAGCTTACCATTACTACCAGCTAAGCGATTCAAATTATTGATCACAAGTTCATCATTACCTGCCAAGGTAATATTTCCAAACCAGAAACAGGCATCGCCAGCAAATGTCGAGGCGCCCGGTAAAGTAAGTGTCGAATCGCTATTAATATTACCTCCATTGATAAGAGGTATAGGACAAGGGCTAATCGCCGGGCAAGGAAGCGCAAGATAGGTCGGCCCAGGAAGAGGAACAGGTGGACCAAGCGCTGAACCAGTACAGAAAGAGGCGATGGGTCCTGGTCGGGCACAAAAATTCATGGCGCAATTTCCCCCTGCTTGAGCACATAGAGATGAATTCTGGTAAGCTTCTGGTATATTCAGTGTGCCGCCAATCTGGACTCCAGGAGGGCCAAGATCATAGGGAGCTGGAGAGGTAGGAGGATTTGAATCAGTGTAAGCGCCTACACTACCATTATCCTGCCTGGTAGCAGCGTAAGTGCCCAGGCTAGAATCATAAGTATCTACCGTATATGCTCCACCATTGAACTTAATCGTATCTGCACAGACGGCATTGGTTGTCACAGGTCTGATGACAGTCTCAATCACAGCAACATTACTGGCAGAAGCGAGAATGTTACCTCCTGCCCCATTTCTCCATACCCCAGTTGACTCAATACGCCAACGCTCAGATCGCTTGAAGCCAGCAACAAAGTCTTTTACTAGACCGGTAGTAAGCAATGTTATTTTGACATTGTACTCTCCACGCAGATTACCAGTAGCACTAGTAGTAAAATTGTTGGTAGCATCAAGATGATTTCTAAAGTCGGTAACAAGACTGTTGAGTGAAGCAGGTAGCGTAGTAATACCACTAGACTCCATCGTAACACGATCACCATTTAATAATAGCGCTGGACTGGCAGCACTATTGAGGGGCAGAAAAGAGGGTACAACTTGTGTCCAATCCGGTGGATTGTAGTGGTGTGAAAACCAATCGATGGTACGTTGAATACCGGCTTCAGCAACATAAAAGGCTTGTGTAGAATTACGATAATTACCGGCTGAGATAGATTGTGAAACCATTGTATAATGTGCCGAAACCACTAGCACAGTAAGCAGAAGCAGCACTAATGCTACGATTGCTAATGCCACGCCAGCTTGGTTCGATCTTGCAGCAGCTATTTTGGTATTGAATATCTTCATAAGTAATATCTCTGCCTCCTCGCGATTCTATATGCGCTGGGAAGACTATCAATTTATGGCAACGCTGTAGGCGTAGCCGCATAAGTGAGTACATTTTGCCACCAAGGCACAGCACTCCAATTACAAGGCGGCACACCGGTGCCAACACCTGTACCATTACAAGGCGGTATCATACTTCGCACAACATTTTGACTAACATTAACCCAGATAACGGCAGCGGCAGCCGTACCACGCGGAACAACTTCTGTATTAACACTAACAGTCTTGAAGGTGGTAGCGGTAACACTACCACCGACAATTCTTGCTTCCGGTACACTACTCTGTGCTGTTACAGAGATACGTACCGCAACAGGAACAGGAACCGCCGCAGATGGATAGACAATCGTAAAATTAGCAGCAGTAACATTGTCTAAAATTACATCGTCAACTCTACCATTACCATCACTGATCCGCCGCATTGTACGGAATATTCTTCCTAGGCTACTATCAAATCGGTAATCGACATAGTATAGATTACCATCACCAAGAATATCGCCGACAAATCCTATACGATTAACTGTCTTCTCAAATGGCGCCGTCATTGGCAAAGTAGGTGGCGGATTCAATATACCGAAAGGATTAGGCAACATAGGCGAGGATATACCCAAGTTACTTAATGCCGCGGTATGGAGTAGAGAGGTTGCGCTACTTGCTGACAGCGTCACACAAGGAGCAGTACAACCAGCATTGACATTTAAGATCTTTACTGTTTCAGAAATGGCGCTACCTTCAGGAAGCCCTAGAATAAGTGGCCGACCAGGATAGAATCCTCTTATTGCTGCCGCTGCACCACCAGCATTTGCTAATGGAATAATTGTCTGGCCAATGGCACTAAGATCGATACCGATCAGTGTTCCACCTAGTAATGAATCTGCATCTAAAACTTCTGGTGTCACACCGGCTTGGCCAATCTCTATGGTCATCAACTCAACCGCACGCTTTACTTCTGAATCACGATCGGCCAACCCTCGTTCGCGTTCCAATGTCTTAAGACCATTGGTAAATGCGCTGATCACAAAAGCTGTAATAATCAGAAGTATTCCTAATGCTACAATCAATTCAAGGAGTGAGAATCCTTGCTGATGACGTTCCCTCATTTTACTCATAGCAATAAACCTCAAGCTCTTATATCGCTGCCAAATAATCAATTGATACGTGACTTATAGACTACTAGGGTAGTCGAGGGAAAACTGCCACGAAATATTGGACTGAGCGCGGTAACAGTAACAGTAATTTTTTTCACGGCATTTTCACTAGCTGGTGTACAGCCAGCCACACTACAAAGTACTGGTGGAGAGGTTAGACAACCATCACAAATCTGCCATTGACGAACGAAATATGTATTGGCAGGCGGCGTTGCTGGAAACGAACCACACGATGGCACACAGTTGCCGTTATAGTCGAAATAGTCTACAAATCCTGTCAGTGGCGTAGGATTTGGTGAAATCAGTGGGTTTGTTCCAGAACTGGTAGGAATTATGCCTCCACGAGCTAGCATTGTATCAATACTTAAACTAGTAAAATTGCGCCGCAACAGCTCATCCACCTTTCCTTGTGCTAATGAGGTTGTCAAAGTAGTATCGCGGCTACGCTGATTGATGCTTATTCCCAGTACTAATAGCTGTAACACACCAAGTACACCAATAAGAAAGACCAGCAATGCCACGGAAAGCTCCATTAGTGTGAATCCTTCCGATCCTTTACTAGCTACATACATAAAAACTCCTTGAAAACTAAATCTGGAAATATTTTTAACGTGAAATAGCAACCCACTGATTAATGGTTCGATCAAAAACCCATACCCGTACATATCCCAAAATATTTACTGTTACAGCAAAAGACTCCAAGCCATCTGTTAAATAGACAGCATTATCTGCTCTAGGTGCAGTAGGTGTAGCATCAGAAGGCGTATCAACGGGAAAACCTCGACTATTAAATCGAATTTGTGCTGAGGCCAACGGCGGACAAGGTGGTGACGTACAGGGCTGATCCGTAGGACTGGTATTGATTGTTCCACTAAACCCATATACTACTCTGGGATTCAAGAGAATCTCTTGCTCACTAATGGCAATTGCTGGATTCCAGGTCGAAGTAGCAGGAGTGTTCACTGCTGGTGTGTAACCATTAGTATTGAAGACTATTCGATATTCCCGGTTTTGTGATTGTGCTAGCGTTTTTGCCTGCTCTAATCTTGTTGCCAATGCAATGGCTTCATCTTGCAACACAAATCTACGCGCAGAACGCTGATATAAGAAGAGCGCAATAAGTACCAATAATCCTGCCACTAGTAGCGTTAATAAGACCTCTACCAGTGTAAAGCCAGCACGAGTCGAGTTCTTTTGTGCCAACAATGGTCTATTCCCTTCTCTACCTATAAGGGTATTCATAACTGCCTCAATAAAAACAGACGGTTTTTTCTCTCTTTTGCTGATGCTAAAACTGAGCTTGCGAGAGTGGGTTTACCGTTGGCTCAAATTAGCGGCTGATCGGTGTTGGGAGAATAGAATGCTGCAAAATTATTTCTATTAAAGCTTCTAGTTTAAATAAAGTATATACATTTACGC
>JBFLVQ010000783.1:0-4125 GCA_040758525.1 Acidobacteriota bacterium | reverse complement strand
AACAGAACCCGTCTATTCTCTAGTTAATATCTCAGATTGTCCAGAACTACTGTTACCAACCGCTGTGCGGCGTCATCTTTTGCAGATAGGTAGAGGAAAGGCTCAATCATCTCCAGTTCCACTAATGTCAGTTCATCATTGACCCAAATCACATCTACCCGTGCATAAATCCAATCTGTTTTCAGGCAAGCAAGAATATTCTCTGCTTGCCTGATCAGTTCGTGAGGTGGCTGTTTTACAACTGCTAAACCACCATACTCCTCTTGTACTCGGAAATCGCCTGAAGCCGGTTTTTTAAGAACGGCATGGCTAAAGACACCGGCAAAAAAGATTAATGACCATTCACCTTCTACCATTATTACTTCGATAAATTTCTGTACCATTACTCCTCGCCCTGTACGCAATATCTCTTCCAATCTAGGTTGCTCTTCAATGGCAGAAGTTAGATCCGTTAACCACAGACCATCGGCTGATGCAGAAATCATCGGTTTTACTATTGCACGTTGCCATTCTTCTCTGTTAAGAATTTCATAGAGAGTAGGTTGCAGACTATCTGCAGTCAACCAAACAGTTGGTATTATAGAGATACCCTGCTGTTGCAGATCACGTAGATAGAGCTTATTAGCATTCCATTCTACCAATGCGCGGGGATTGAAAACTTTTACCTGCAAAGCCTCTAAGTAGTGTAGCCATTTCAAAAATGACGATAACACACGGTGATAATTCCAGCATGATTTTATCAATATACACTGATAATCTTGCCAATTGATCTTGTGATCATTCCAGCAGACAATCTCGCTGATTATATCTCTGCTAGCAAATACCTTCTTAAGCAATAGATCCTCTTCGCTAGCAAATTGTGGATCATTTCCCATTGCTATTGCTATTTTCACAAACGATCTATTCAAAGTACCCTCTGTTATCTAATTATAATAGCTTCTTCAAATAACTGCCCTGTGCGTATATTGTAAGCATCTGCCTTAATAAATTCGAGCATCAATGCCTTTCGAATAGAATCGGTATAATTAGGACCAGACCTATGCAACATTCCTGCAGAATGAATAGCAAGATCGCCTATCCCCATAGCAAGCTGGATCGGTTCAACCGGATTAGCATTCTCCTGTTGATCATCAAAGATCAAATGGCTACCAGGAATATACCAAAGACAGCCATTTTGGGAGTGCACCACCGTGAAAGGAAACCAAAATGTTACCGCCTGATCACGTTTCAAATTTTCATACTCACAATCTCTATGCCAGCAAACCTGCTCAAGGCAATAAGGTGGCTTAACAATAAGTTGATTGTTTAACAACCTGATATCTATACCCAATATTTCTTTAGCAAGGGTAATAATCTTATTACTACAAAGATAGTCATGTAAGGCAGGAATCTTTTCGATCAAGCCGGCAATTGTGTAGATCTCATGCGAGGTTGCTGGCAGAGTTAAATGTCTCTGTTCAATATTGAAAGTAATGATAGTATCGATTTGAGCGAGCCAATCACTGGAAAAGATATCCTGCAGAAGCAAATACCCTTGTGTACTAAATAAAAGCTTCTCTTCATTTGTTAAAACCAATCTTCATACTCTCCTAAAAAGAGGTTTTTTGCTGGCAAAATCGCTGATAATTAGTTTGGACAAGCTAGACAAAGTAGTATAATAAATTTGTGAATAACTTTCCTTCAATACTCAAACTATCCTCATATTAGTGTAGAGCGCAATAATCCATGATTATACCTGAAGCATTAGAGAAGACGCTGACAAAAAATCTTTGGCGTAAGGAGCCAATTTTAATCAAAGGAGGCGCACGCCAGTTCTTTGATCCACTCATCACCATGGATCGATTCAACCAATTGTGTAATGCTTTGGCTGAAGTGCGCGCCGATCTCTTATACAGACCCAACGAGACGGTTGCTTTCGCTCAGAATCTAGATTTAGTTGGTGAAGAGTTTCGTCAAATATCGGATCAACTTAAGCAACAGACTGCTGGCGCGGCGATCTGGTTTGATGGTGTGATGGCTGAAAACGGTATGGGTATTGGTAGTCATTATGATATTGCCGATGCTTTTCTATTACAGCAGTATGGCTGTAAAATATGGCGTCTACATGATCCGGATTTTATCTGCGAAGAAGAGAAACGCGCTCGCTTCCTTAATGAAACAGATGTCGATTGTATGTATATGCCAGATACTGCCCGCGAATATATTTTGGAAGCAGGCGACCTTCTCTATCTACCTATTCTATGGGTGCATTGGGGAGTATCTAGAGGAAGCTCGGTTAGTGTTTCGCTTGCGCTAACTTCCAGAAATGCATTGCAGTGGTTATTTCCTGCACTTGAACGTGTGCTAGCTACTTACCAACCAGAGAAGGCACCTGAACAATTCTTAAGTTGGCTTTGCGACGCTCTTCAACAGAGCAATTTTCGTAACAGTCTCTATAAGGAGTTATGGCATGGTCTTTACGAAGCAAGAGAAGAGCGAGCAATTTCCACAACTAAATTGCCGCCTACATTAAGTAGAACGCTTACCAGCGAATTTCCTCTACTCTTGCAAACATTGAAAAAGCATAGACCATGGTGGCAACCCGTTCCAGTAATTTGGGGCGATCCAACAGATCAGAATAATCCTTATCTAAAGGAGGCGCAAAAACACTTTGATACACTTTTCTCCGTATTTGATATCAGTAATCTTGGTGAATTATTTGAGCACAACGAGAAAGAGCACCCCACTCTACTAGCCGTATCGCAATCTCCTGCACCATCTATAGATGTCAGTCCTTATCGTACAGATCGATCAGATCTATACACATTTCTTGAGAATAGTGGTTGGGCACAAGATCTATTGACTGGTTTTGACAAACTTAAATCACGTTTGGCAGATCTTTATGCAGAACGATTGATACTAGCGAGTCGTAGATGTTATGAACAGTTGTCATCCAAGCAAGCACGTAAACCATGGTTTATGTTATTGACCAATTTATCACAAATACCAGCAGAAAGACTGCGTAAGATATCTCTGCAACCAGAGATCACATCCTGGATCTGGCGTGCTGCTGGCGCATTGCAACATGGATATCTTCGATATATAAATAGAATTGCTAATTGGTTACCTTATCTACTTAGTGCTTATCAAGAGATAGACTACCTACTTACTGATTTGCCAGCGCCTGCTAATGTAGTTGATGATTCTCTCTACGTACTTGAAATTCCTAGTTATGATCAAGAGATCTCAAGAAATTTTGCCTACACTTGGATAAAACTATTTTTTCCTAAAGGTAGTATGGCAGAGAATATTATACCGCTCAGCAACAGCTCTGCTAAACAGACAGATCATTTACAACACTACCTCTTATCTGTTATTAGCGAGTTATCACACCAATCACCAAGACTTGCACAACTGGTACGACTTAATATTAGTTTAATTGCGCTTCGCAAAGAAGGTATTACTAGAGTGGATAGCTTAGCCCCTTTCCCTGGACTCATCTTTGTGCCAGAGAATATTTCTAGACAAGAATTGACTTTAGTATTGATTCACGAGTCGATTCGACGAATAGCCTATGATTTGTTAGAGACTTTCGAGATATTCAAACCTTGCCGCGAAGTAGGTTATTTCTTCCCTTTTTTAGAACTATCATTGCCACGTTTTGCTAACTTTCATAAATGGTTTGTGCAGTCTTTTGAAACCGGCGATAAATCGATCGATCCATTACTGAATCAATCAGACTTATCAGAAGAAGGAAGATTCTTTGTAAACGATTTTCTACCTTCACTTGCAGGAATACGTGAAAATTTTCGCCTACAACAATTAATCCTCAAGGAGGTGACACTTGAGGATTAATCTACCCTTGATTAATCCAAGCAATTCACGATGCTCAGGTTGTCCTGCGCTCTGTTGTCATGATCTGAATATGCCTGTATCGCCACCTACTACCGAAGCGCTACTCAATGATCTTAAATGGCGACTACATTTTGACACTGTAAAAATATCTATAATTGATGGCAATTGGTTAATGATAGTAAGTGGTAGATGTATTTATTTAGATGAAAAAAATATGTGTACTATTTACGAAAAACGACCTAAACAATGCCGCGATTTTAATCCTCCTTATTGCGAACGTTATATGACTCC
>JBFLVQ010000782.1:0-4128 GCA_040758525.1 Acidobacteriota bacterium | reverse complement strand
GTGGACAACTAAAATTTGGTAAATTGCGCCAATGGAATCTACGTAGTCTGCTAGTTGTTGCCCAGGTTGCTATCTCTATCATTGTGTTGGTATGTGCGGGATTGTTTATTAGAAGCCTAATACTTGTACAGAATGCTGATCCTGGATTTAAGATCGATAACCTGATCACAATGCGACTTGCTCCTGGTCTACTTGGTTATAGCAATGCAGAAGGCAAACGATTTTTTAGTGAACTACTAAATCGCATAGAAGCACAGCCAGGTGTACACGCCGCCTCATTGGTAGTCTTTCTCCCACTAGGTGATAGCAGCACTCAAAGGGGACAGATTATTAGAGAAGGTGAGGCACCATTACCACCAGGTCAGGGATTGGTTGTTGACGCTAATGTTGTTGCTCCTAAATATTTTGAGACAATGGGAACACCATTATTACTAGGGCGTGATTTTACCGCACGCGACAATGATGATGCGCCTGATGTTGTGATTGTGAATCAAGAATTTGCTCGTAAACTTTATGGCAGTGAAGAGAATGCACTGGGCAAACGTTTTCATGCTCGTGGTCTGGATTCACCATTGCTAGAGATTATTGGTATTGCTAAAAATGGCCTCTACCGTAGTCTTTACGAAAATCCACGACCATACATCATTCTTCCTGAATACCAGAAAAGTTATGAATCGGAGATGACGCTACTCGTTCGTGCCACCACAGCTACAGATTTCAAAGCTGTAGCAGAGAGTGTGCGGCGTGAAATTGTGCAGATGGATTCACGTGTGCCTGTCTTTGGTTTACAACTAGCTGAACAGAATCTGACCTACGCATATTGGGGACCCCGTTTAGCAGCAGGATTAGCAATGGCATTTGGAATTCTTGCGCTAGTACTAACGATGATGGGATTATATGGAGTAATGACCTATACCGTTAGTCAGCGTGTACGAGAGATAGGTATTCGTATGGCTTTGGGTGCACAGACAAGCCATGTGCTGAAGATGGTTCTCAAGCAAGGGATGTTATTAACACTCACAGGTGTTGCCATTGGTTTAACAGGCGCATTCTTAGTAACACGTGTGATCGCTAGTCTACTATTTGGTATCAGTACAACAGATCTAGTGACATTTACCAGTGTGGCAATGCTATTGCTACTAATTGCTGTGCTAGCCTGTTATCTGCCGGCGCGACGAGCAACTAAGATCGATCCAATGGTTGCGCTACGCTATGAATAAGGTTTTGACAAATGTCTTAAATCTGTGTATCTTCTTCAAAGGTATGTAAGGGATGCCTATACCCGCAAAAGAGGACCTCACCCTTTAAGATTAAAGTTAACTAGTATAGTAAACTTCTTTTTGCTACTGGATCGCGGGTTATCGGTGGCTTATAAAGGAGTTTTAATGACTGGTTTACATTACAACAATCTTGAAGAATACAAGATCAAAGCCTCGATCTTGCTTAAAACTCTTAGATCAGCCGATTCTGAAAAGGCACTTGACGCTGCCCTCCGTTTTCGTTGTTTACCGCATCTAGCCAACTTCTCTCCCCAAGAGATTGTTTTGCACAAAGAGAAGATCAGGCTCAAGCATGCCCTTACCGTTATTGCCATAGAAAACAAATACGCCTCTTGGCCTGATTTTAAGCGTTATTTAGAGAAGCGTGAGGCAATCAGAGCGAGAAGGAATTATACATCTCTCTATCCTAGACGCTGTGCTGGCTTCCTCAATGAATGGTATACCAACTATGAAGTAGCCTACCATCAACAGCAACAGATCGGTGGATATCTGTTGCCTTACCAAGATCAGTTCTTTATCTGTACGCGTGATTACATCAAGGCTTTAGGACTTGACCCAGATGATCTGGACTGGCAATGTATTGGATGGAATTGGGTAAGGCCTGCTGATCAAGAGGCTTGGCAACGCCTCAACAGTAAGCTTAAAGGTCTTGAGTTAAATTACTCTGAATAGCCTAATCCATTTGAACTTGCTAAGTGAGGAGAGACATGAATCTATTCAAGAATATATCCCTAAAAGAACAGATCTTAAATATTCGTGAACGCGAATTTGCCACTACAATGAGAGTATTGAAATCATATCCTGAAGATAAACTGGATATGAGGCCGGCAGAGAAATCGCGTAGCGCCAAAGAACTGATCGCAATATTTGTTGGTGAAGAGTATGTTTGTAAGGCAGCTATGTGCAATAAGAACATTTCTACTAGTATTCCTAAGATGCCTATAGATAGTTTGAAGGATATGTTAGAGATGTTTAATCAAGTTCATAATGAGGTTCAGAATATGATTGCTCAGGCTGCTGATGAAGAGATGGAACGGATCTTTGATTTCTATGGAAACCCATTCAGCGTATTAGAGGTCTTGTGGATAGAGTTACATGATCAAATTCATCATCGTGGCCAATTCTCTATCTATTTGCGATTGGTAGGAGCAAAAGTCCCCTCAATCTATGGGCCATCAGCAGATGAACCAATACCCGCATAAGGAGAGTTTTATAAGACAATCTACTTTGACTGTGGCGCTACCGTCTCCTTGTTGGCCTGGATCTTCTCCTCGATCATCTGTTTGAGCGCTAAAGCAGTATTTTTCAAATCAGGATTATCTGAGGAGAGCAATGGCTCAAGCGTTTTCAGTGCGGCAATATAGTTGTGTTGCTGCATTTGTAAGCGTACTAGCGTGAATAGATATTCTTTCTTTCTGGGCGCCATCATAGTTGCTGCTTGTGCTGCCTCTATACCTTCCGCATAATTTATGCCACTGGCTAATTGTGCCAGCGCAAGTAGGTGGTAGGCAGGTGCGAATTCTGGCTTTAGTTTCAGTGCTGCCTTAGCGTTATCGATGATGGTTTGAGCTGTCTCGATCGCAATATTGTCGAGGGTACGCTGTTTTCCTGCTTCTTGGTAGAGCGCTTCTGCGAGTTGATAGTGTACCAAGTAATTAATGGTGCCACGTGTGAGTGCCTGACGAAAGAGATCTTTAGCTTGTGTGAAGTTTTCACGTCGTAGCGCTACGGTTGCTAATTTCTCAATTGCTAGAGAAAGACTCTCATCTAATGCCACCGCGCGTTGAAAGCGTTTTTCTGCCTCTTCAACACGATTGCTATGTAGCAGCAGGTTACCTAAATATAACTCTGTTTGGGCTTCTGTGAGTGGTTGTAGGTTAAAATTCTTTTCGCTAAGTGTGCTATCTAGGCGATATTTTACAATCGGGTAGAGGCTTTTCGCCGTATATAGCCGTAATTCTTGAGCCATCTTCTCAAAATTGGTCTGGAATGCTTCTACAAAGGCTTGATCAGGCGATGTGCCTTTCTTTAACAGCTTTATATAACGGAAAAGCTGGGGTTTGTGTGCACCTTGATCACCTAACATTAAGTAATGGATAAAAGCCCAAGATTGTGCATAAAAGAGAGTAGCCTTGTCTGATTCATTGTAGAGAGGGGATTTCGTATCTGCATTAATAAGCTTCTGTAGCGGTAACAGGGGCAGATCGCTATTACGCAGATTGTGTACATGATGAGCAATAGGCGAGCCTAGCACGGCCTGATCTTTTTCGATCTCAAAGGTCGAATAGAGTTCCGCCAGTCCCTCATTTATCCAGGGGGGCAACTCAATCGTGCTATAACTTGTAATCAAATGTGTATATTCATGAAAGATAAATTGCAAAGCTGCCACACTGCTATTAAAAGCAATAATATTCTCATCAGTACCGGATTGGAAATAGCCGCCTATGTCGTTCCTACGCTTACCTTGGTAAGTAGGTTTAAAAGGTTTGAAGGCGCCATCATCCTTGAATATATAAACAGTCACAGGTACCGGTTCGGTAGCCGGTGTATCAGGATAGATTTGTGAGAAAATATAACGAAACTGTTCCAGTTTCAACGCTAGTTCAATAGTCTTCTTCTCTTCGGCATTGCTAATAACTGTAAAGTTCTTGGTCTTTAAAGTGATCCAATGATCCTTAGCTAATACCGGTGTTGCTCCCAATACCAATGCAAATATCCCTATTAGTAAACATAGGTAGTTTTTGCTCATAATACTGCCTCTAATAATTACGGAAAAACATTTAATTCACTGGGAAATTATCCCGAACTTTAATGGAAGCCGTCAATCTGATCTGAAGAGGGTCTACAG
>JBFLVQ010000781.1:0-4131 GCA_040758525.1 Acidobacteriota bacterium | reverse complement strand
GATCTGACCAGAAGGTAGAAACAAGTAATGATACAGTACCACGATGAGCCAGCGCTTTGGCTTCATTCAAAAATTGACTGCGATTCGATGTTGGAAATGTAGGCGCATACCAATGGACAAAGAGCACGCCAGCAAATGGACCTTTGCTCTTAGACGGCTTTACCACATAAGCCTGTATTGGCTGATCCCCTGTGACACTTTTAAATGTGATATCTTCTACTGCCACACCATCCTGTTGTTCTACATTAATGACCTTTATGTTTAATGGAATGCTGGTATCAACGGCAAGCAGATTATTGATATTACTAGATTGAGAGGCACTATCTTGTGCCAGGACTGATGCTACACTGCCAAACAGCATTACCAGTAAGAATATTCCCAGATAAAGCCGATTTAGTATCATAGAATCCATCCAAGCTAAAATCTAAATTAACTCAAACCTGATATTACCGCAGATAGTTTTTAACTACAATTACTCTATGATTCTGCTTACTACAACCATTTGGTGCCAAGTTGTAGTAAGCATGATCGATAAGGTGAATTAATCTAGATCTAACTTCAATGGGCTATTTCACCAATATACTAGCGCCTATACTAGCGCCGTAGTGTTGCCGATTTTGCTAGTGAGTAAACATCAATTGCGTGTCGATCACTGGTCAATTTCACAATCAGTTTACCTACTCGGATAGCATCCTCAAACCAGGGGGATTCAATGAATCGTGCTGTCTCAGTTACAACACCTCGATTCGAAATGGACAGTGTGACACCACCGGTTGCCTGTTTTAGATAAAAAGTGCAACCTCCATTGATCCTTGCCCTTGTCAGGATACTTTGAACAGATCGGATCTCATGTATACCTAAAGCAGCAAATGAGTCTGCCTGGAATAATTGAAGCTGCCCATCTGACACCAGCGTTAATATATCGCCACCTACAGCAATATTTTGTCCTCTGCCGACACGCAATGCTCCAGATATACGTCCATCACGATCGAATTTAAGCACCTGTTCTGGAGTTAACACATAGAGTTGTTGTCGTCGAAATGCAATGTCATTAACAGGGGTTGTATGAGTAATGGCACTCTTTGTGCCAATTACCTTTAATCCGGCTGTTCCCCAGGCAAGAAAACCATCCTGTAAAGGAGCAATACCACTAAATTGTGTAGCAACTTGGAAATCTACCAGTCTAGCAAATCCTGGCATACGCATATCATATACATAGATTCCTTGAGGTGTTGTAAGGGCAAGAGCAGGACCGCCTTGGAATTTTCCAGCGCTAAAACTAAGCACCTCACCAGAAGTTAAGAACTGCTCGGTATGAACCGCTGACACCTGCTTAATGGTGAGGCTTTTTTCTCCTATTGAGGTTGCTCTTGGCTGCTGCCGTGTCAATGATAATCCTATGCTTGTATCTGTCTGTTGTACGGGAATCGTTGCACTAATATACGCAACACCATTATTGTTCGCAGTAACTGTAGCTAGTTGTTTTCCATTTGTCTCGTCTACTTTGACAATCTCTGATGCTGATAGACCTGTAATAACAATATCCCATAGTTGTAGATATTTCTCAAACTCTGGTGGACGTGGACCCCACTTAGGATTGTAGCGACTTCCCTTCCAGAAAGGATGACCAGCTTGGTACTCATGACAGTTGACAACCTGGCCTAATTTCACCTTATTAATGATCTCTTCAATCTCTGCGGCGGAGAGAATTTTTATTGGTGGAATGGTATAGATTCGCACACCACCATTGGTAATGATCCGCAATTGGCAAGGGTATGGATTAGCTTTGTATGCAGCTTTGATCTGAGTATGTTTGATGGTAATGTCAACCCCATCATTATCCCACTTTAGAAATGGACCAAACTGGTTTACTGGATCAGAACCCTCTACCAATTCTACTTCACAAGCAAAAATTGGTACTTGCCCTACAACATTGAATCCAGCATTACGAAAAGTGATCTCTGAACTTACCTGAGGAATAGGATCGGCTGCGCACTTATCATCAACACTCCAGGAAAAATCAGCAAAATCAACGAATAGATCCAGTTCAGGATCTTTCAACTCTATTACTGAAGATAGTGTGCCACCAAGAATTGGACCATTGCTATGTCCATGCACAGTAGTTAGTGCCATCTCACCGAGTGCTTTATTGCCTAATTTGACAGTCTGTTTCAACCGATATTCAGTGCCATCTTCATTTAACTTCTCCCACTCTGCAGGAAATTGGATCTGCTCACCAGCCTGATCATGGGCAGAAAATATTGCTGCTGAAAAGACGCCTGGAAGACCAGTAAATACTCCCGCAAGGAACTCACCCCAACCAATCTGACCTTCTTGGAGTAGATTTGTCCCAATGAATCCCCAGAATATACCTGCAGTAAAGGCGCAACAGATCACCTCTGCATCATTTAAGTCCCAATCAACCGAGAGCTTCATCTGTATGATATTGATCTCTGGCACACTCAGTGTTATATCTGCGAACACATCTACGTCGATATCAATCGCATCCCAAAGGCAGACACAGGCATCGATGGCTTCACCAGTTAATGAAACTTGAAACATCGGTATGCCACCCATAGGCACATACTGTGTGCTCGGCCCCGAGTCTAGCGAGAATTTGTTATTATCAATGGGTTCTTGCAGCGATAGTAAAAAACGATCATTAATGCTGCCATTAAGTAGCTCTTGATCGAGAAATAGTGTCCAATCATTTCCTTGTGGATTGGCTACTATATTACCGCTAAAGAAATTGTTCCAAGACTGCTCTGAACCTGCACTATTTATTGCTAACCGCATAGCAATTCTTTCCGGGCTCTCCTTGAAACTCATCCCTGCTCTGGCAATGGAAGGAGCACCACCAATAAGTTTGAAGATTGGTGCTAGATCGAGCGGTGTACATTGATTGACAAGATTACCTGCTAAGATCGCCTCTACCTGTTGAAGCAGATCTGCAGGCACACCAGGGGCTTGAATCTCATCAAAGTTAATACACATTGAAGTTTTTCCGTTATCAAGTTGAAGCATTAGATTAAACACTAATGTTACAACAAAACTGAAACAGGCTGGTGTTGGCTTGGCCCCTTGTGATTCTAGGCCAGCAACTGTAACAAAAAATAGCTCTATTGGTTGTTGTAGCTTTATCACACCATCACCAGCATTTTCCAAGCTGGTATCAGGAGTGACTCTAATATGATCTAACATAGATTCACCCAAACAACTTCCTAACCCCAAATTGAATGTATCAGGAAGGCACGCCGGAATAAGTTTCAGGCGGTTTCGAAAAGCAGTAAGAAAGGCGTCGGGCTTGATTTGAAACTCTATAATCATTACAAATACTCCTTAAAAATTCTTGAAACCACTCTACAAACACATTACTGGTAGACAATAAGGCTCTAAAATTGTTTAGTTATTGCATAAAAAATATTTCAGCTATCTCTATCTAATGATTAATACCCCTGTACAACGGCATAACAGGCAAGCGAAGTTTTACTAGAGCGATTTAACTGATAGAGTTTATGGAATCACTACCTTCTACTGGGAGAAGATTTTATGATCGTTGGAAAAATCCTTGAAATCTGGCGCTATCCAGTGAAATCAATGGCAGGAGAAAGGCTTGATAGTTGTACTATAGAGTCGATGGGTATACCAGGTGATCGTGGTTGGGCATTGCGTGATGAGAAAGCTGGTGAGATTCGTGGAGCTAAGCACATGCCTAAACTTATGGAATGTGCTTCACGTTACCGTACAGAACCAAAAGATGGCAAGATTCCTCATGTTGATATTACTCTTCCAGATGGCTCTCTTATTGGTAGCGATCAAAATAATATAAACTCTGTTTTATCAGCACTGCTTGGTCGCCAAGTAACGCTTTGGCCAATTCAACCTGCTAGTAATAAAGCCCATTACCGACGTGCCCAGGCTGGCTCATTCTTAATAGGTCGTATCAGCCGCTCGCAAACCTTGAAACCCTATATTAGAGATTTTATCCGTTATGCCAGATTGGATGGAAAAGCAAGAGAGCTCTTCAGTCGTGAAGCAGATGAACCATTACCAGATTTTTCTATACTGCCTTCAGAGCTTTTCGAGTTTACATCTCCTTTAGGTACTTATTTCGATGCTTTTCCTATACAT
>JBFLVQ010000780.1:0-4144 GCA_040758525.1 Acidobacteriota bacterium | reverse complement strand
AAGAAGGTATTATAATAGTATCATAGATTAAAGGTACGCTAATTGCGTTTATTCCGGTACAGGCAACAAATTGCATATGTCCTGCTAAGCAGGCACTGCTGCTAAAGATAAAATTTCTTGTCTGGCATTCGTCAGACTTAAACACATTGGATGAGACTATAATGGCGAAAGAAAAAGATAAAATACTGATTGTTGATGATGAAGAATTGATACGCTGGACGCTTAGCCGAGCACTGGCAAGCTGGGGCTATACCCCTATAGAGACAGACACAGTAGCTAAAGCGTTAGCTGCCTTCGAAGTTGAACAACCTGTCGTGGTGCTGCTTGATATCAACTTGCCAGATGGATCTGGTTTGGATGTGCTACGTGATATCAAACGGCGACAACAACAGGCCGTAGTAATTATGATTACTGCCAATGTGCTGGTAGATGACACCATTGCCGCTTTACGTAATGGCGCTTATGATTTTATTGGCAAGCCAATTAACTTAGAAGAGCTACAAATAACAATCCGCAATGGTATCGAGACCCAACAATTGCGTAAAGAGGTCACTACGATTCGGCGAGAGCGTGCGCGTCAGTTTAACTTCGATCAGATCGTAGGTCGCTCACCAGCTATGCTTGAGACAATCGCATTAGCGCGTAAGGTCGCCGAGAGTGAAGCATCTTCAGTATTACTACAGGGCGAGAGTGGTACTGGCAAAGACCTTATTGCCAAGGCAATCCATTATGGCTCGCGCCGTAACGAAGCGCCCTTTATTGCCATCAATTGTGCTACATTACCTGCCAATCTTATTGAGAGCGAGTTATTTGGCTATGAAAAAGGGGCTTTTACCGATGCTAAAGGTCGCAAAGAAGGGCTCTTTGAGCAGGCCGAGGGCGGCACGATCTTCCTTGATGAGATTGGTGAGATCGAGCTTAGTCTACAGGCGAAACTGTTACGTGTGCTAGAGGAAGGATCATTTCGACGCGTAGGCGGTCTCAAGGATATCTCTTTGGATGTACGTGTGATTGCCGCCTCGAATCGCGATCTAAAGGCAGAGAGTGTGAGTGGACGTTTCCGTCTGGATCTATATTACCGACTCTCTGTTATTCAGATCGATATTCCTCCACTACACGAACGTGGTGATGATGTATTACTACTAGCCGACTATTACATCAAGAGCTTTAACGAGCGATTGCGCTGCCATATCAAAGGATTGGCGCCAGAAGTAATAGAATCATTCCGTCAGTATCGCTGGCCTGGTAATGTACGTGAGCTACGCAATTGTATTGAGCGTGCCATGATCTTGGAAGATTCTGGTTATATCACGAAAAAGTATCTACCACGCGGCCTAACATCAGAAGCTATTCCAACCACATCTGTCCACGTACCTACAGAGCTTCCTAATGTGGAACTGCTCTTTAAGCTGCCTGCCGAAGGCATCTCGTTAGAAGAGGTAGAGCTATCATTAGTTAAACAAGCGATAGAACGCAGTGGAGGTAATCAGACTCGCGCCGCCGAGTTGTTGAAGATCTCGCGTGATCAACTACGCTACCGCCTAAAGAAGATTGAAGAGATTGCTGTTGAGGCTTGACCATGCCAGAAGATAAATCTATAGAAGCTATGTCTGCGTCGGAGGCGCTGCTGGAGTGGTCAAATATTATTGAGGCGATGGAAGACGGTGTTGCTATTCAAACCCTCGATGCTCGTATTATCCATGCCAATAGCGCTTTTACAGAAATGCTGGGCCGCCCGCTAGAGAATATTCTTGGTCAATCTTGTCCAGAGATCTTTGCCTGCTCCAAGCAAAACTGTTCACTGCCACTCTATTGTGCTAATGCTGCTGCGCAAGCCAGCGGCCAATGCCATAGCGAAGAGATTAATGGTCAGCGTGCTGGGCAACGCTTGCGTTTACGTGTTTCCCCTTTGCGCGATCCATCAGGACGAGTCATTGCTTTTGTAATTGTTATTCGCGATGTAACTGATGTGATCCAACGCGAAAGAGAGTTTGCCCAGATAAAGCAACTATCAGTGATAGGAGAATTGGCGGCGGGTCTGGCCCATGAGATCAAGAACCCCCTTGCTGGTATACAGGGTGCAATCGATATTCTGATACGCCAGCGTGAACCCAATGATCCTGATCGTGTTGTACTAGAAGGAATGCGTCGTGAAGTAGCACGTATTGATGGTACTGTGTGTGCATTGTTAGAATGCGCACGTCCACGCCCATTGAATATTACTCCTGCTTCACTTAATGAGGTGGTACAGCATGCTATAGTAGCAGTTCGTGAACAACAAGCCCGTAGTATAAATTGTAATAATTCCATCTCCATCAATTTCATCCCCTCCAGTGAGCCGATCAAACTGACCATTGATGTCACACAGATTGAGGATGCACTACAACAACTCATCCTTAATGCAGTTGAAGCAATTGATCGTGAAGGACAGGTAATTGTACGTGTCAGTCAACATCAGAATCATAATGGTAATGAGGCTAAAATAGAGATAGAAGACAATGGATGTGGTATCTCATTACAAGATCAGAACCGTATCTTTTCACTCTTCTGTACTACTAAACGTGGTGGCACAGGACTGGGCCTGCCGCTGGTACGTCGTATTGCGCGAGCCCATGGTGGCAATGTAGATGTCCAATCTGCTCCTGGCAAGGGCGCCACCTTCACACTAAAGTTGCCAATGTCACCTACCTGGTAACAAGGAGACTACTAATGAAATTATTGATCGCTTATGACGGTTCGGAAAATGCCGCCGTAATGATAAATGACCTGCCGCTAGCAGGCTTTCCCAATCAAAGCGAAGCGCTAGTGCTTAGTGTTGGAAATGGCTTGCCATCAGCCGACCATACCATTACAGAAATAGAGAATAGCGAAGTCTGCTGTTGTCAGAGAGAGGATATACAGACATTGGCAGCGCAAGCCTGTGTAGAGATAAAATCGATCTTTCCTGATTGGCAAGTATCACCTTTAGCTGTAACTGGTGTGCCAGCACAACAGATATTAGAAAAGGCTGATCAATGGCGACCCGATCTGATTGTGGTGGGCTCGCATAGACGCTCTAAGTTAGGTCGTTTTCTACTTGGCAGTGTATCTGAGCAGGTGGTTAGGGAAGCCCACTGCTCGGTAAGGGTTGCACGTGGAGGTATGGATGAGTTGCTAGAACGTATGGGCATAGGCACAGCACAACGCTCAGTATATGAGAAGAAGAATCATCCGGTAAGAATTATTATTGGTATGGATGGATCAACTGGCGCATTAGCTGCTGTGGATATGATCTGTACGCGTGTCTGGCCTGCTGGAACAAAAGTACAACTATTCTCATCCATTAGTAAGCTCTCGCCAGCAGAGGCTATTGTAGGCCAATCCGTTGGTAATTTGGCACCTCCTACTACATTGGAGACTAATCATGAGAAACTATATTATCTGCTTACTGTACAGCAGTCGCTGGAAGAAAAATTACGAGCCACTGGTCTTAATGTGATCTCAACTGTTAAGGAAGGCGATCCCAAAAAGCTACTCATTGAACAGGCTGAGGCTTGGGGTGCCGATGCTATCTTTGTTGGTTCAACAGGTCTTAATCAACCAGATCATAGATCACTTGGCAGCGTCTCATTAACTGTAGCAACAAACGCCTTCTGCTCAGTCGAGATTATACGAACAGACAGAACACATATCTGATTATCAACCACACTGAAAAAGCCCATAAAGAAGAACGCCCTGATGGGCGTTTTTTATCAACAAGGCAAAGAAGACCTCGGGCAAATGTTTTATCTTGGCCGAGGATGAATTTGCCATTGCACGATAGTGGAATAAAAGCCTGATAAATACAGGGGATTTCGTGGAATATAGAATCCTGTAATGGTATAATTTGTATATGCGCAAAGCTTACAAATATCGTATTGATGTAAGCGATACCATCAAAGAGAAGCTTGATAGCACGCTCAATCTTTGTCGTGAACTCTATAACGCGGCATTGAATGAAAGAAACGATGCCTACAAATGGCAACGTAAATCTATCAGCTATCAAGATCAGGCCAATCAATTGTCTGAGATTAAGGCAGAGAGAAAAGAGCTTAAGGGCATACACTCTCAGGTATTGCAAAATGTTCTCAAGCGCATTCAAACAGCCTTTGATAACTTTTTCCGT
>JBFLVQ010000779.1:0-4145 GCA_040758525.1 Acidobacteriota bacterium | reverse complement strand
AAGCAGACGGATAAGCTCAGGTGTCTGGATTAGATCTATGACAAAGGCAGACTCTGATGTGGCAAGCTGAAGAGTGCGTATTTTATGCAGGTAAGGATCTATCCCGGTTGTCTCTATGGTAACTCCGATGGCTCTTCTTTCCCGCAGTAACCCTAGTACTCGTTCAAGCTGATTGGTAGTAGTGATTAACTCGTATGTGATTGACATAGGCAATTAACTTAATCTACTGCTTGGCAATAGATCTATAACCTTTGCTAATCAGGGATCTGTCTCCCATATAGCTGATGCCTTGTTAATGCTACTAAAACTGCTGTATTCATAGTTGAATGATAGGCAAAAATTTGGCGAAAAACAATCATATTTGACGACAAGGATCTCAAAATTTATAAGCCGCCGCTATTATCGGTGGATATCAGAAGAATACGCAGAGTTAATATAGGAATGGATTGACTTTCATGATCATTAACAGATAAGAATGACGAAAATTAAGCAAACACAGCCCGGTTGCTAATATTGTATTATGTTAAATCTCAATATTCTTATTAATTCCATACCACTACCAGTAGGTCTACTTTTCTGGGAATAGCCTTTGTTAAGGCTATACACCCTACATATAATAAAAGGAGCCTTTACTCCAAATACATATGCAAGTAGGAAGATATATGGTTAGTGAGTTGCAGCAAGCAAGCAAGCAAGCAAGCAAGCAAGCAAGCAAGCAATACGGAACCGCAGAAGCTACTTTAACCATGCGGGAACTAGAAGTATTAAAATTAATTGCCTCTGGTAATTCTACTAAAGAGCTTTCTTTACTTCTTGACATCAGTATTAAGACAGCTGAAAATCATCGCAAAAACATCATGTACAAGCTCAACATTCATAATGTTGTTGAGCTAGTCCATTATGCGATTTTCAAAGGCATTGTGCCACTCAAGCAGTTCTGATAACCTACTTTTCCAATAAGTGTCTGAGATCCTGCCTTAGTATTGGGGCTCTTTCCCCAACCTACTTGCAAAGTTGAGAAAAATCTCTCAGTAGCGTGACATCAATATATCTATTTTTCAATCTCTTGAGTCAGGCACGCTCATTGCATCATCGTAATCGCAAAGGAGAGACTTAACCTAATGGAATCCAGGGTTGATTAGATTCAAAGGGGGTGTATTTTATGGCTGTCATTACCAACTTTAACAATAAATTAGGTCAGCGTTGCGAGCATAGAAATGGTGCACGAGTATTCGTTGAAGTAAAACCTCTCGACCAGCAAGATGACTCCAAAATCGATGCGCTTACTGCTGATGTTAGCGAGTCTGGCTTAGCACTGATCACATACCTGCCGCTTTCAATTGGCACACCGATCGCTATCAATATGTGTGGTTGTTATGTCGCAACTGGAGAGATTGTTGATGTGGATCGGTGGGATTGCTGTGGTCTGGCGCGCTTGGGGGTTCGCTTAACAGATAAGAATGATAACTGGCCGCTCTAATAATTGATCTAGAGATTGAAAAAAGGAGGAACTGGATATGAACTTTAGCGAAGAGGAACTTGAGAAATACCGACAAGCGCTCAAAGACCGGGTCTGCTCCATTTGCCAAGAACTCGGCTACGATAAAGTTTGTGGTGGTGTAGAAGGCAATTGTCAAATTGAGCAGCACCTTCCAAAGATTCTGGAGGCTGTCTTGTCTACACCTTACAGCAATAATATTGCCGACTATCTGCCCAAGCTCCGCGAATTGGTCTGTAGTGGATGCCTGAATCAGGATGAGCATGGCAGATGTGAATTGCGTGATTTAGCTTACTGTGGTCTTGACAGCCTATTTGTCTTGGTCGTGCAAACCATTGAAGATGTAAATAGGCAGAGTTCAATGGTTCAAACGACAAAACCCTTCATTTAACCTTAATAGCAATCTGTACAGATAAAGGAATAGAACTATATGTCTAAAAGACACATGGTAACTTTGGATGGAAATGAAGCCGCTGCATCGGTTGCTCACCGTGCTAGCGAAGTGATTGCCATATATCCAATCACGCCTTCTTCTACTATGGGTGAGCTTGCTGATGAGTGGTCCTCGCATGGAAAACCCAATATTTGGGGTACAGTTCCTCAAGTTATCGAGATGCAGTCTGAAGGCGGTGCTGCCGGTGCGGTACATGGAGCATTACAAGCAGGCGCACTTGCTACCACTTTCACCGCTTCACAGGGCCTGCTTTTAATGATTCCCAATATGTACAAAATTGCTGGAGAGTTAACATCTTTTTGTATGCATGTATCAGCACGTACTGTGGCCACACATGCGCTCTCAATCTTTGGCGATCATTCCGATGTTATGGCCTGTCGGCAGACTGGGTTTGCTATGTTATCCTCCGGTTCTGTACAAGAAGCGCATGACTTTGCCTGTATCGCTCAGGCAGCAACATTGCAAGCACGTGTGCCAATGCTACATTTCTTTGATGGTTTTCGCACTTCTCATGAAGTATCTAAAATTGAAGAACTATCCGATGATGATCTACGCTCCATGATTGATGATGAAGCGGTAGCGGCACATCGTCGTCGCGCCCTCACTCCTGACAAACCAGTATTGCGAGGTAGTGCACAAAATCCTGATACTTTCTTTCAAGCACGGGAATCCTGCAACTCTTTCTATATGGTTTGCCCCAATATTGTGCAAGAGACTATGAACCGATTTGCTGATCTTGTTGGACGGCAATACTACCTCTTTGACTACTTTGGTCATCCCAAAGCAGAATCTGTGATTGTGCTTATGGGCTCAGCGGCAGAGACAACTCACCAAACCGTGCAATGGTTGCTGGATCAGGGAAGGAGAGTCGGGGTTGTGAAAGTCCGTCTCTATAGGCCTTTCTCACTAATGGATTTTATTTCTAAACTTCCTGCTACGGTACGTACCATTGCGGTATTAGATCGTACTAAAGAGCCTGGTGCCATTGGGGATCCACTCTATTTGGATGTAGTAGCAGCTTTGCAAGAGGCTCGTACTACCAATCCTTCATATTTTGCTCGTGATCCACAGGTAATTGGTGGACGTTATGGCCTCTCCTCGAAAGAGTTCACTCCTGCTATGGTCAAGGCAGTGTTTGATGAACTAGAAAAAGAATATCCCAAGCAGCACTTCACGGTCGGGATTATCGATGATGTAACACACACCTCAATCAAGTTCGATCCAGATCTAGATATTGAGTCTAATGATGTAACAGAGGCAGTCTTTTTCGGCTTAGGTTCTGATGGTACGGTTGGTGCTAACAAGAATTCTATAAAGATCATTGGTGAGCAGACCGATAATTGGGCACAAGGATATTTTGTTTATGATTCCAAGAAATCTGGTGCCATGACTATTTCTCATCTACGGTTTGGTCCTAGACCGATCCGTTCTGCCTACCTTATTAAGCAGGCTAGTTTTGTCGCCTGCCATCAGCATGCTTTTATGAACAGATACAATGTGCTGGAGTATGCAGCGCCTGGAGCAGTATTCCTTCTCAACACTCCTTATGGCCCTGCAGAGGTTTGGGATCACCTCTCTGGTGAAGTACAGCAACAGATCATTGAGAAAAAGCTCCGATTCTATGTGATAGATGCCTACAAAGTAGCAAAAGAGATGGGTATGGGAACACGTATCAATACGATTATGCAGACCTGTTTCTTTGCTATTTCTGGAGTGTTGCCATGTGAAGAAGCGATCGGCTGGATCAAAAAGACTATTGAAAAGACCTATAGCAAAAGAGGTGAGGAGATAGTACATAAGAATTTTGCTGCCGTAGATCAGGCGCTTGCTAATCTCTATGGAGTATTGCTACCTGAGCATGCCACCACAACTAGCAGCTTGCCAAACATTGTCCCTGAAGAAGCACCTGATTTTGTAAAAAGGGTAACGGCTATGATGCTGGCCAATAAAGGAGATCTATTGCCAGTAAGCGCCTTCCCAGTGGATGGCACATGGCCATTAGGTACAACCAAGTGGGAGAAGCGTAACATTGCGCTGGAAATTCCTGTATGGCAGCCCTCTCTTTGCATACAGTGCAACAAATGTATAATGGTGTGTCCACATGCCGCCATTCGGGTGAAAATATATGATTCAGAATATCTGCACAACTCTCCTGATACTTTTAAAGCCTGCGATTATAAAAATCGCGATTTA
>JBFLVQ010000778.1:0-4149 GCA_040758525.1 Acidobacteriota bacterium | reverse complement strand
ACACCAGTAGATTTAATACCCGCTGCGAAAATTCACATTACCAGCTTGGATTAATGTGAGGAAAGTTCCACAGCTTAAAGCTAGGCGAAAAAGCTAGCGATCAACAGAATAGAAAGGATAAGAAGATGACTAGCAAAAAACCGGAGCAAGAAGTCGCGTTTGTGCAAAAGCCCGCTTATAGCAAGCGGAATCGCAAACTAGAATGGCGACATAATTGGTTTCACCTATACCGTGTAGGTGATGATCGTGAACTTCATCGCATTATCGATAAAGCCTTGGATCTGAAAAAAGAGAAGATCAAAGGCCAAAGAGAAACTGCTAATCATTTGGCTGGCTATGCTCCTGCTGGCGCAGGCACACCATGGTTTTGTATAGGGCCACGGAATGTGAACGGACGAGTTAAATCCATTGCTGTGCATCCTACTAATGAGAACATTGTTTATGCCGGCGCAGCTAGTGGAGGAATTTGGAAAAGTGAAGATGGTGGACAGTCCTGGCGACCTTTGTGGGATGAGCAAGAGTCGCTGGCAATAGGCTCTATTGCTATCGCACCCAGTGCTGTTAACACGATCTATGTAGGCACAGGTGAATGGACACCCGGCTGGAGTCCCAGTTATCCAGGCGCAGGAATCTATGTCTCAACGGATGCTGGTGTAACTTGGACGCAGCGTGCTGCTGTTTTAGCACGCCGTATTGCTCGTATCCTTGTCTCACCAACAGATTCATTATGTGTCTATGTGGCAGGTGAAACTGGCTTTGAACGCTCTCTTGATGGTGGCCTCAGTTGGACCACAATTAAAACGGGGCAGATCTCAGATGCTGTTATAAACCCAAGCAATGCCAACATTCTTTATATCAATGTCCGCGATGATGGCATCTACAAGAGTACAGATGGCGGAGTTAATTGGTCTAAGTTAACTAATGGTCCGACTAGTACAAATGCAAATTGGGTTAAACTCGCTATTGGCATCAGTGGAACACATGGCAGTAATTATCTTGTTGCTAAGAACGCCGGCACAATCTACAAGAGCATCGATGGTGGTAGCACCTGGTCAACTATCGCAGGCAGCCATGGTGATGCCTCATTTCATCAATGGTGCAGTATGATTGCAGTTGCACCTGATAATGAAGATATCATTCTGGCAGGTGGAGTTGGCTCTGAAAGAACTTCAAATGGTGGTACTAATTGGAGCGCTTTAGCTGGTCTTCATTCCGATCATCATGTAGCGATCTTTGCTCCCTCTAATACCAATACCGTTTATGAGTGTAACGACGGCGGCGTCTATCGTTCCAATGACAAAGGCGTCACTTGGAAGAAAGCAAGCCATGGATTGGTAGTAACCCAATTTTACGATGTTGGCTCGTGGGACACAATTAGTAATGTCATAGGTGGTGGCACGCAGGATCAGGGAACAAATATGACTACTGGTGGACTCACCTGGCGCAATATCTTCGGATGGGATGGTGGATATTTTGTTGTTAACCCTAACGATCCTCGCACCATCTATGCAGAGCATCAGTACACCGACATTCACAAGAGTACTGATGGCGGTAATACCTGGGTGAACAAGACAGCGGGTTTAAGTGATGGCACACCTTGGGTTGGTGTTATTACTATGGATCACAATAACCCCAACACTCTATTTGTCGGCACAACCCGCGTATTTCGTACGACAGATGGATGTGCTACTCCTTGGCAAGTTTCCAGTCAACTACTAGGTGCCTCGGTTTCTTCCATTGTAATAGCTCCTTCCGATTCTAATCGTGTCTATGCTGGCGCGGGTGGAAAAGTATTCCGCAGTGATGATGGTGGCGCAACAAGCCCCTGGACAGAGAAGACAGGCACACTTCCTAATACACGTCCAGTAACCGATATTGCCGTTGATAGAACTCAGCCTAACCGTCTAGCGGTCTGTTACGGTGGCATCAATTCCAGTGGTACGGCTAATCATGTGTTCATTAGTAGTAATGGTGGAGATAGCTGGACCGATATCAGTGGAAATCTTCCTAACATCAATGTTAATGCCGTCGCATTAGATCCCAATGATACCAACACTATCTATATTGGCACTGATGCAGGCGTATATCGCACTACCGATCTAGGTGTTAATTGGGAAGCGTTTGATAACGGCATCCCTAACGTTATAATCAGCGACCTACACATTGATCCGGAAGATAATATAATCTATGCTGCCACGTTTGGGCGTGGTATGTATAAACTGAGTATTGCCCCGGCAGTTGTTGAACCTTCTGTTGATCTATACTTGCGTGATAGCATTCTCGATACGGGTGAGCGTTTCCCTTCACCCTCTAATCAACCCAACCCTAATGATATTGGTGACCAAGTCTACTGGTGGGAAAGTCCAGACATTAAGGTGGATGTAGCACCATATTACACTTCAGATGCAGTCTTTGATGGTGTTGAGTTTGATGAGGAGTTGGCACATGAAGATCCTATCCGTAATGAGGTAAACCGCTTTTATCTGCAAGTGCATAATCGAGGTTGGCAAGCAACCACTAATGTACGGGTTCGTGCCTTCTTTGCCGATGCCCATGCTGGATTACCAGCACTACCCAATGCATTAGTGCCGCCGGATTTCAATCTAACCAGCACCGCGAACTGGCAGCCCATTGGTCCTGCCCAAACAATCCCTGTGCTTGAACCAAACCGCCCAGCTATTATCTCCTGGGATTGGACAGTACCTGTGGGTGCAAACAATCATAGTTGTCTGCTAGCAGTAGTCTCTTCTGGAGATGATCCTATCATCACAACTGAGACAAACGTCAACAACCTTATCAAGTCAGAAAAAAGGGTATGTCTAAAGAATCTACACGTCATCAATAGTCCAGGGCCACGCCCCGAACAGACATTGGTAACAATGAAGTTTCATAATGCTAAGACGGTTGATGATTTGATCGACATTGTTATTATGCCTATAGACTTTAGCGAAGGTACACTGGGAATGCTGTTACAACCAGTTGAATTTGCTAACCAGCAAGAGGCGCTACACAATGTTACCATCTACCGTTTGCAGGAATCTGAAGACATAGGAAGCTGGTACGAACGGCCTGGCAATAAGATGAAGGTTGACCGTAGCGAACTTTTGCAAAAACTGGATCGGTCACAACTCTACGAATTTGATTCGACAAAAACGTCAGAGCTACGAGGCGTTAAGATCGGAGCTCAACAAACAATTCAGGCTGTCATTACTTGTAAAGGATCACATAAGGTTCCCTATGGCCTGACTCAGAAGTTTGCTGTTATGCAGCGACAGGATGGTGAAATCGTGGGTGGTAGTACCTACGAGATTCGTCTTAAACGCGCCAAGGCACTACTTCCAGTTTCTCGTATACGAGTAATGTTAGATAAAGTGAGAATTCTCAATGACCATGATCCTTGGATTAAGGGTGCAGGAGAATTCCACTTTCTAGCTTGTATTTCGTTTAACAATGATCCTTACCGTCGTCATTGGTATAGAGTTCCCTTGAAAGGAAATCTACGTATTGATGATTGGCCTGGGAGCAATGAAAGATTGCTTAATGTGTGCATCTTTGATGGATATGTAGCAGAGAAAGACAATATGTCGATCTCGCTATTACCTATTGAAGAAGATTGGCTTGATCCAAATGATGAGCTGAGTTTGTATTGCCGTCGCTTTAACGGTCCACCGGAAACCTGGGTTGGCCATTATGGGCCTGGCGACGAACCAGCTAGCAGCGACGTAGAAAAGTTATCCGACTGGTTACTGTGGTATCGAATTGAGTCGGTTAAGCTTTGATGATTGAAGCGAAATATCTATCGTTAACTGGATGGGTCACAATATAAAGTCTACAACAAGAAATGATGTTGTATCCTAACCAGATAGTAGCCGCCAACGGAAGCATTCTCTGGAATTTTACCCCAAAGGCTTCCCTGGCGGTCTATTTATAAAGGTATTCGGTAGATTATCTTGAAAAACTGCAATCTTGTATTTTGAGCAGATCCAATACCAAAGATAGCGCAATACTACGAGAATCTGTGCAACTTCCAAATGTTATTTAGGCGGTAGTTTCACGATTGTCAACCAAAAATTCTCGATTGACTCAACTATGGTTATGAACTTTTCCAGATCAACAGGCTTAGTGATATAACAGTTAGCATGCGCATAA
>JBFLVQ010000777.1:0-4153 GCA_040758525.1 Acidobacteriota bacterium | reverse complement strand
CCATTCTTTAACTACTATTTGAAAGATAAAGGATCATTGCAATTGCCAGAAGCTTATGTCTTTGAGACAGGGTCAAATGTCTGGAAGACCTATGAGCAATGGCCACCTAAAAATGCTACGACACGAATGTTCTATCTACATCCTAATGGTAAACTTGCTTTGGAAAAGCCCGTCAACCATGCAGCACAAGAATATGATGAATATGTTAGCGATCCCAATAAGCCGGTCCCCTTTATTAATGGTGTCGCAATTGGTATGACACGTGAGTATATGGTAGAAGATCAACGTTTTGCTGCGCATCGCCCGGATGTACTTGTCTACCAAAGCGAACTACTAACAGAGAATGTTACCATTGCTGGTCCAATTACTGCGACTCTATATGTCTCTACTACCGGCAGCGACTCGGATTGGATTGTCAAGGTTATTGATGTCTTGCCAGATAATACTCCGGATAATCCCAATACTAGTGCCGGCGTGCGTATGGGCGGTTACCAAATGCTGGTACGTGGTGAGCCTATGCGGGCTAAATTCCGGGAGAGTTTTAGTGAACCTAAGCCTATGACAGCCGGCAAGATCACCAAGATTGAGTTCACTATGCCCGATATCAACCATACTTTTCTCAAAGGGCATAAGATTATGGTACAAGTACAGAGTAGTTGGTTTCCTTTAGTGGATCGTAATCCACAGCAGTTTCTTGATATTTACAATGCCAAGGAGTCAGATTTCCAGAAAGCAACACAGCGTGTCTACCATTCGGAGGAGTTTAGCTCCCATTTGAAAGTAAAGGTATTACCTTGATCTGTTTCCATAACTCACCATTATTGGAGGATATTTTATGAAGATCTCTTTCTATAAGTTGTTAGGGACAAGTCTAATACTTTGCTCTTTACTGATAAGCCTGACTACTCAGGCGCGTACACAGGAGCATCCTACTGGCGAGCATCCAGGCAAGCGACCAGTACGAGAAGATAACAATTCCCCAACGGCTTTTCCTAGACCACCCGTACGTGATGTTACTCCCGATGAGATCCGTCAAGGAATCTCCCTACATATCGAGGAGAAATTGAAGAAGAATAAGAACTTCTTTCCCATTAAAGATGAGCAGACAAAACAAGAACTGAAACTGGAATTTGTCAAAGTACATGATGATAAAGTCAGTATCATTAAAGCAAAAAGCGAGTACGACACCGATACCTATTTTGCCTGTACCGATTTCAAAGAGCCTGCGACAGGCACCATTTATGATCTAGATTTTTGGATGAAGATGCAAATTAGTGGAAAATTAAAAGTTACTAAAGCGAGAATTCACAAAGTAGGTGGAGAGGCGCGTTTCACCTATGAAGGCGATAAGATTGTCGATATTCCAGTGAAAAAATAACCACCCATTCGGTGTGTTAAAACACTTATATTCCTGCTGCTTAGCTGCTCTACAAACCATTCTGTGTGGCTCTGTAGAATATAACAGAGCCACATATTAAAAAATTAACGACAAACTTCCCCACTAACAAAAGCATCATATATTTGAAATTGTGAGAACCAAATACTGGTTTTTTCCCGTATTATCAGGTAATATGAACAACAACGTGATTATGTTTAACCGATCTAGTAATCTTGCCCTAAAGCCGCTTGTTTTGCAGACAGGTGACCCTTCTGAGGTAATGGAATTACACGAACAACTGCATGAACGATGGCGCTGGTATGGTATTAAACCAGAATTACGCCGCCTCTATGAACTTTGGGAAGAGATTGAAGTGGAAGATAAGCAAAAACAGACTAGACGACGCTAAACTAAATTTAGCCATAGGGTTCGTTCTGCCACATATCGACAAATTCGATATGTGGTTGTGCAGCAACCCAATACGGTAAAGATTCTGGTCTAGTATCTAAGGCGCACTGATGATTATCAGTTTAGTTGTATGCAGACAAGATGTGCAGTAGCCTCAGCGCAATTGCTGCTGTTGCCACCCTCAATCTACAATCTAATTAACGTCAATTCGAGATAAACCCGCAAGGGGAAAGATCTTTCCCCCTGCGGGCTTTTAATTCTTGTCTCGGACGGGCGTTAATTAAATCCACTGTTAATTAGTTGTTGACTTCGCTTAACACTATTAGCGAGAACTACTCTAGACAATTCCCTCATTGCTGATAGTGGTATTTCTGTGTAGACTTTAGCAGTGAGGGAAAAGAGATGAAAACTTTATTACTACTGCGGCACGCCAAATCAAGTTGGGATGACTCTTCACAAAGAGATTTTGATCGACCATTGTCAGAGCGTGGCCAACGTGACGCACCCCGTATGGGCAAACAGTTAAGTCTATCTGGACCCATACCCGATCTTATCCTCTGCTCACCTGCCGTACGTGCCCAACAGACACTTACTGCTTTTATTCAGGCTGCACACTGCAAAGTTAATATTAAATTTGATGAGAGAATATATGGTGCTCAGTCTGCTCAACTAATAAAAATAGTTCGTGAACTTCCTGATACGTGCGCTACTGTTCTAATGGTAGGCCATAATCCAGGTTTTGAGGAGTTAGCGGCTCGCTTGACCGCTATACCAGAGCATATGCCTACTGCAGCACTGGTCTGTATTGAACTACCCTTTACAAATTGGGATGAGGTAGAAGATGGTCAGGGAAGACGTGTCTGGTTCTTAACCCCAAAACAATTGAGATAAAGCCACCCAGTGTGCTGTCCAAATTCGAACAAAGTGATCCCGCGAATGAACAGTACCTCCCTTTTCAATCGATTGAAAATAGAATAATAAGCCGATTTTACCAGGGTTTGCAGAGTGGCTTTAGGTAGTGGCACAGAAGTTGGTTTATCACTAGGCTCTAATCTCTCGTCCGCTACCAATTAAGGAGATAGTATGCACATACTATTACAAGATCTACGCTACAGTCTTCGAATGTTGATCAAGAAGCCAGGTTTCACTGCCATTGCCGTTATCACATTAGCACTGGGAATCGGTGCCAACACAACGATACTTAGTGTAGTGAATGGCTTCATCCTACGTTCGTTGCCAGTAAAGGATTCCGAAGAGTTGATGCAGCCATTCTGGGGTAGTCGCAAAGATATAGAAGTCTGGAACGATTTTTCATATCCAGACTATGTTGATTTGCGTGATCAAAATCAGGCTTTTTCTGGATTGCTGGCCTGGCAGATGGCTTCTGCAGGAATCAGCGATAGCGCGAGCCGCTCAGCCTCTGATGGTGGGCGTGCTGATATCCTTTGGGGCGAGATCGTTAGTGGTAATTACTTTGATGTGCTAGGTGTCAAGACCGTGTTGGGTCGCACTTTCTTACCAGAAGAGGATCGCACACCAAACTCTCATCCAGTTGTAGTATTGGGGCACACTTTATGGCAGCAGCGTTTTAATTCTGATCCAAATATTATTGGCAGAACAATATATCTTAATGGCCATCCATTCACAGTTATAGGTGTAGCGCCATCATATTTCCAGGGAGTAAAGTTTGCTATCCGTCAGGATTTCTGGGTTCCCTTAATGATGCAGGCACAACTCGGTTTTAGCGAGAGATGGCAAACAGGGCGTGATCTACAGTATTTGAATCTGCTTGGTCGGCTTAAATCTGGTGTTACTATAGAGCAGGCACAAGCCGATCTAAACCTTATTGCAGAGAGGTTAGGAACACTCTATCCCAACACCAATGCTGACTCGAAAATTCAACTTGTGCCAGAAAAAGTTGGTCGTTTTGAAGAGGTCGGGGGATTTTTAAAATTTTCCGCTGTGATTGCTGTAGCAGTAGCAGGATTAGTGCTGCTAGTGGCATGTGCTAATGTTGCTAATCTATTGCTAGCAAGGGCAGTGACACGTAGCCAAGAGATCGGCATACGTTTAGCAGTTGGTGCCGGACGATTTCAGATCATACGACAACTGCTGATAGAAAATCTCTTGCTAGCTATGGTTGGCGGCGCACTAGGACTACTATTTACTTTCTGGGGAGCCGATCTTGTACAAGCTTCGATCCCACCACTGCCTTATGCAATAAATCTGAATGTCACTCCTGATCTAGCTGTCCTAAAATGGATGTTTATAGTTTCACTTCTTACTGGTGTGATCTCTGGATTGGCTCCCGCTCTGGTTGCTTCACGGACAGATCTGATTATAGTACTTAAGGGTAATATTGGTGGA
>JBFLVQ010000776.1:0-4154 GCA_040758525.1 Acidobacteriota bacterium | reverse complement strand
TATGCGGGCTTTTTTGTTACTATGAGCCCGACTAAGGCTGATAGAAAATATAAACTAATTATAACACTATACTCGACATATAATCTTATACGTTAGGAGAAACCGGATTGCTTTGACAAATAAGCAGGGTTTTTTCTTGCCTATCCGGAAAAATTTCTTAAACTGGATGAGCTTTTATCTAGCGGATCCGGGCGTTATCTAATGAGTAGAGAAAAAGGCCAGTGCCATTCAGAGAAACCAGGATCAAGTTATTTAGACTTAGGAGGTCAGTAGAAATATGAGCAAAAAAAGCGCGTCCAATGGTCGAGTCACCATTGAGCAAACGACTGAGCAGCTTCTTCAGGCAGCCATCGAAAAGCTTAAGAAATCAGCCGGCAGCAAGAAAGTGGACGTCAAATCCTTTGGTCTGGCCATCGGTCTGCGATGTTTGCAAGCTGCTATTGCCAATGTCAACAACTTTTCTGCTCTTGACAATACACTTCAGCTCGATGTGAAGTTTGTTGTCTCCATTGAGAATGATTGCCATCATGCGGAAAGGGCAGCATTAACTACAGCCGGGACGACAGCGACGGCAGGGACAGATGATGACACGATGGATCTTTGTATACCTATACTGGGCAGCAATGTTTGTATTGGGGTAAAGCCTGAAGGGGAGTAAAAATCACACCGCATCTTCACAAGTAAACGGTAACAGATATATATGCTAATTAGCGCTGATTGGCTACCGCCATATTTGGCGCCAGGAGGAAGTCTACATAATGCCAGACTCTGGTCAATTGATCGATCAGGAAATTAAGGCTTTAGAAAGGGAGATAGCTAGTTTACAAGAGCAGTTACAGAGTGCTTCTTTGACTGAGAAACCACGGATCATTGCTCAGATAAAGCAACTCTTAAGCAAGTTGAAGAAGAAACAGCTAATTTTTTTGCCACAGAGCGCACAGAAATTTAACAGAATAAGAATGTCAGGGTTTTCTGTGCGCTCAAAGATTACTGAACATTGAACAGCTCAATATCGCTTAACACCCAGCCTGCCTGATTGCGACGTAGGATAAAGACAGCAGTGCCATGCTGCTCACGTTTGTCGCTGCCTACTACTGTAATGGCAACATCAAGCACCGCCTTATCTGCAGTAATCTGTTCTGCGCGCAAGATCTCCGTACTCCAATTTTCTGGTTTGTTAGAAACAATGCCACGTATGAACTTATTCAAGTTTGTACGCAAGATAAGTGGATCGAGCGCCTGATTGGTGCCTTCACGCAAGGAACGATCAAGTTGACCAATAAAACTGCGCACCGATTCATCAACTGCGGGGAGTTTGGTGGCGGCACGCTCTGCTTCAATCAACTTCTGGCGTGCAGGCAGGGCATCCTTACTGGTTGCTACAGCAAGTCGGAAATAGTTGGTAGCATCACCCTGTCCAGTTGCTAGCGCGATCTCACCAAGCGTGAAATTGGTCCAAGTAATCGTATAAATAGGCAGTAATGGCTGTTTCAGAATATTGTCGATTTCTGCCTTCGCTTCTGTGTGCTTGTTCTCGGCCGCAAGTGTACGTGCTAACAGTGTGCGCGTTACTGTATTGGTTGGCTCACGGCGCACCGCCTCGCGCAACTTTGTCTCTGCCTCTACATATTCACGGCGTATGAAATGATTATTAGCCTCCTTAAAGAGGGTGAACGTAGAAGCTAGGGGCGGTCTGGTATCGTTATCGTAATTGGTTTGTGGGTAGAGTTTTTCTGGATCAACCTCAACAGTAGTAATCTTATTAGCAGTTTTGAAGAATACTTCGCTACGTCCTTGCGAAGGTAAGAGAGTAGTTTCTGTTAGTTGCTCACCCTTCTCAGTAATAGCAAGGATCTTGACCTGTACATCGCCTGTGCCTAGATTGCGTAGTGCGCATTTCCATCCACCCTCTGCAGCTACTGGAATGCCTATAATAAAGTCTGGCTCAACGATCTTATCGAACCATTGATCAAAGAAGGTCTCCAGACCTTTATTGACAGTAATAACAGCACGCTTGAAATTATCGTAAAGGATCGACTTACGGCTGCCGCTCAATAACTCTTTGACTAAGGCAAGAAATTTCTCTCGGCCAATTTGCTGTTCAATTAGCCGTAGAATCAAAGGCGCCTTATTAAGCATAGCGCTGGAATAGTTATTGTCGAGCGTAGAAGCAAACAGCAATGGCCCATCGGTCTTTGCCATTGCTATAGGAGCATAAGCGCGTACCCGGCGTGCGAAGAATTCCTGTCCTCCTGCGCTACCATAGCGTTGTTCAAAATAGAGTCCAGCAAGATAGGCTGGTAGCGCATCATAGATAATATTCCAACCACGTCCACGTGGTATCAGGTCGCCACCTACTTTACTGCGTAGTAGCGCCCGTGCAAGGAATTCTACTGTCTCTAGATCGAGCGGCTCACGGCGGAACTGATCTTCCGAGAGGAGAATCGTTGTCCCGATTGCATAGTTGGCTACCCTTGGAGAAGCAATAATACGTATTTGTGGGGGAGCCGTCATGCCCAGCAATTGATTGTAAAAATCGAGGATTTGACTACCTTCGGCAGCCAACGCTTCCGCTTTTTTACGTGCTACGGCACTCATTCCACGATAGTAGACGATTTCGAAACTGCTATTTCGTGTTTTGATCTCGACTGGCTCATCAAAGTTGCCAGCCAGCAACAATGGCTGACTAAGCAATGTCTGCTCGAAAGTAGTAGCCGCACGCCTTGCCCCATCAGATTGCACACGTTCATTCTCGCCCACAGTGACATTGATAGTAATAGGGGCGACATCCAAGCCATAGATTGCAAATGGAGTATGTACAACCGGTACCCAGAAGCTTTCCGGCAGTAATAACAGATCGCCTGAATTGATTGCGGCAAGCGAGTTACTCTCTTTCAGCTCAAGTGTGTAGGTAAGTGTTACGGTCGCAGTTGCAGCAGGGGCAAGCGGCTTAGGGAGATTTATACTGACATTGGCCAACTCTGGTTGACGATCATCATCCTTTTGCTGGAATTGCGCATTGGTGCTATCAACCTGGACAGCAGAAACTTTCGCACGTTTGTTGATCTTCAAGTTGACTAGTGAACCACTGCGGCCTTGTGTAGTGTTGTTGATGAGGAGCAGTTTTGCCTGTATTTGCGCGCTATGAGCAGCCGGTTGTAATTGTGCAGCAATATCATAACGCTGTATATCAAAGTCTTGCGCCTTTGCTACGCTAGCCAGTGCCAAGAGTAGTAGAACGAGGGAGCAGAGAATCTGGTAGACCATCAATCCATCCTCTCCATAGATTAGTCTTGAGTTGTTGGTGACGGGCTTTTTACCAGCTCATCGATAGCTTTGAGCGTAACCAACAACGGTTTTAGCCGGGCCAGTGGAAGCGCATTGGGGCCATCACTAAGCGCTTTAGCTGGATTGTCATGCACTTCCATAAAGATACCGTCAACACCGCAGGCGACGCCTGCGCGAGCCAGGTATTCGATGTATTCAGAGTCACCTCCAGTTGCCGAGCCTAAACCACCAGGCCGTTGTAGTGAGTGTGTAATATCAAAGACGACCGGTTGGCCATATTGGCGCATAATTGGGAAAGCGCGCATATCAACCACCAGGTTGTTATATCCAAAAGAGCTGCCTCGCTCAGTGAGAAGAATACGACGGCAACCAGACTGCTGTAATTTCTCTACCACATTACGCATATCCCAGGGGGCGAGAAATTGGCCTTTCTTCACATTTACTGCACAACCAGTACGTGCAGCAGCAATCAATAGATCGGTTTGACGACAGAGAAAGGCAGGAATCTGTAACACATCAACAACCTCAGCAGTGGCTGCCACTTGCTCAACCTCATGCACATCAGTAAGAACCGGCAAGCCTGTCTGTTGGCGTATACGGTTAAGTATACGCAACCCCTCCTGCAATCCAGGGCCACGAAATGAGTTGATCGAGGTACGGTTGGCTTTATCGTATGATGCCTTAAATATGTAAGGAATACCTACAGATTCGCATACCTGCTGGATCTCTTTAGCCATCTCCATTGCATGTGTTTCACTCTCAATAACACAGGGCCCGGCAATTAAGAAGAGTTGTTTACTATTGAGAATGTCGTTCAATTTCCCGCGCAGATCCATAATATAATCCTTATAAAATTAGACTCCATT
>JBFLVQ010000775.1:0-4158 GCA_040758525.1 Acidobacteriota bacterium | reverse complement strand
AACCTGTATGACCTTCAATAGCGTGAGGATTGAAAGCCTTCAGGTGTGGATAATGATCAACATTCTCAGCCGTATGGCTATCAGCACGCCAAATCGTCAGTACCTTCTCTTGTGCGCCTTCGCCTAAGGTTACTAGATCAGCAAGCCATTGCCAGACACCACCATTGGTGGCTACCATCTTAGGGTCTATACGAATGGCACAGTCTTGATCCTTAGGGCCGTCAGGTGGTCCTATCAGGTCATTGATCAGGTCGCATATGATCACCACCTTCTTTGCTATCAAGCGCTCACTAGGCTGAAAGCGGTTAAAACTCTCAGGCATTATTGGTCGAGCCATAATATTCTCTCCTTAATTTATCAAACAAAATTTCATAGATCGTAGGTGATGGTGATCTCACGTGTCGCACCAGAAACATGATCACGGGCACGCACCAACACAATACCGTCCTCATCCTTGCCTATGGTTACATCAATTGGCGAGCCACGTGGCAAGCCTGGCGGCAACGGTAGCCAGAACTCGCCAATACGGGAATTGGCAGTTGCTCCAGTATTCTCACCTTCTCGCACTTCTATATGCACTTCGCGCTGGTTCTTCTCGACAGTGACAAAGCGTCGGGTTGTCAAGACAGGGACAGCCGCCTGACGTCGTAGTACAAACCCCATTGCTCCAGTGTAGGTTGTAATACCAAGCGAATGTGCCGTGACATCCTCTATTCTTACACCTTGCCGCTGACCATTTAGCTGTGCGCCATATAGACTCGCTCCTAATACTGCTAGCTCATCTGGATCTTCTACACGCCATACATCTTGACGTACTACTCCACTCACTATATCTGCAATAAAAGGTAGTCGTGTGCTGCCACCTAATAACAGCAGACGATAGGTATTTGAGTGGTTGGCATCGCGCCGACATTGCTTGATCAACTGTGTGGCACGTTCCATTAGATCAGTAGATAAATCGGCAACTTGACGGCGAGTTATTTTCGTAAAGAGGTGTAATGGTCGGCCAAAACGATCAAAGTTCACAAACGGCACACTAATGGTCGCTTCTCTCTCTGTCTCAAGTTGATGCTTGGCAGCACGTACAGCCATTAATACTTCATGACGTGCCATTGCTGAATCGCCTACCATAGACTCACCTTGCTCACGCTGAAACTCACGGGCAAGAAAGTGGTAGATACGATAATCTATATCGTCGCCACCTAGATGTGTATCTCCTGTGATCGCTTTTACACGTAGACAATCAGCAGTTCGTTCTACCATTGCTACTTCACACTTGCCAGCGCCTAAATCGAAGGTCATTAAATGGCAATTGAGTGGTATACGAGCACGCTCGACCATCATCAGTAAAGCCGCTGTCGGTTCATTAATCAGTTTCACTCTACTAAACACACTCTCAGCAGCAACTCGTACACTACGCCGCTGAAAATCGTCGAAGCTGCCTGGTACTGCTAATACTGCTTGGTTAACTGTGCGCCCTAGATAGCGCTCGGTCGCCTGCTTTAATTTGCGCAATACCATCGCGTAGAGTTCGATCGGTGTGTAGACATTGCTAAGTTGACCTATTACACGAATACAATCCCGCTCATTGCATACTTCGAATGGTAGATTACTTAACTCACCCTGTAACTGAGAGTAGCGACGGCCTAGCAGCCGGTTGATGCTTGTCACAAGTAGATTGGGATCTGTACCAGAATAGAGATAGGCATACTTTCCTACCTCACGCAGGCGATGCAATAGTACTGCACTAGGCATTGCATACTCGCCTTCTTCAAGCGGCACCAACCTGGGCTGACCATCTTCATAGATGGCTGCGCGCGCTTGCGCATTCCCTACCGTGATTCCTACTGCTATTTCGCCATTCCAGTCCATCGCTACTACCTTTCTTTTTAACTTAGTGTTTATTGAACACTTTTATTAGTGTGAAATATACACAAATTAAAAAAAGGAGTCAAGAAAAAAATTGGTTAGAGGGGAGAATATTTTTGCTGATCTTGGTTAAGGAAGAAAATTATTCCGAGGCGGTGTATTTTTTCCTATGTGTGTTGGTCTTTATAAATTAAATTAGCGCATTAAGAGGTTGAGACCATTTTCAAGATAATGATGGTCAATGATAAACTTTTAATAGTAGGTCTTTTCTATTATAGCAATAGATACACAAGGATAGGAGAGTGCAATATGAATGGGCAGAAAGGCAATCAAGAGCCCTGGACGCTAGAGCGGCGAGCGTTTCTCAAGTTAGGAGCAGGGATGGGATTAGGCACACTATTGTTAGGCTGGGCGAACCCTGTCAAAGCCGCGTTAATAGGTCAGTCGCCTGGCATGTCCGTGACACCACGCGGTTCGGCACGTAACTGTGTAATGATTGTACTGCGTGGTGGTCCTAGTCATATTGACACCTTTGATATCAAACTGGGTAACTGGACACCCAACAAGCTTGGTGTTGATAAGATCTCGGCTGGCTATTTATGGCCTTTAGGGATAATGCCCAAGCTAGCACAACGTGCTAATAGATTCACCTTGATACGCTCTTTACAACATCAAGAGGTAGTACATGAGCGTGCACAATATTTCACTGAAACAGGACGGCGCCTCAATCCAGGGCTACGTGCAGAGATCCCACATATAGGTGCGGTAGTAGCATTAGAATCTGAAGAGAAGAGAGCGGCTAATGATATCTTCCCTGGCTTTATAATGTTCACCTACGGTGCCTATACCAATAATGGCTTCCTATCGGCCAGCTATGCGCCTTTTATGGTTTCCAACCCTGGTTATGGGATACAGGATCTTATGCCTTCAGATGGATCTGCTGCCTTTGATCGGCGGCGTGCTGCGCTACGTTTGATCAATGAGGCTGGCAACAATCCATTGAGTAGTAGTAGACAATCTTTCCCAATCTTCCAGGATCAGGCCGAAAAGATGATGCAAGATCCGATCACTACTACTACTTTCCTAGCCTCCAATGACGACCAAGCACGTTATGGCAATAACTACTTTGGCACCTCGCTAGCAGTAGCGCGTAATGTGCTTAAAGCCAACCGTGGTACACGCTTTATAGAGGTCGATCAGTACGGCTGGGATAATCACTCTGATATCTACTCTGACGATGAATATAGTCTACCAGCGCTTTGTCGCCAGTTGGATCAAGGTCTCTCGACATTTATCGATGATCTAGCGGCAGCACCGGGCACAACGACAGGTAAGACACTGCTTGATGAAACATTCGTTGTTGTGCTGGGTGAATTTGGGCGTACGACCGGTGTTCTTAACAGTTCTCGTGGTCGCGATCACTATCCTTATGTCTTCTCTGGTCTCTTTGCTGGTGGTGGTATACAAGGTGGCCGTATTATCGGCGCCACCGACGAGTTGGGTGAAGGAGCAAAAGACTTTGGCTGGAAATACCCTCGTCCCATACATCTACCCGACGTTGTGACTACTATATACTCGGTCTTGGGTATTGACTGGACTAAAGTAATTACCAACACACCGTCGAATCGTATCTACCGCTATGCCGATCCAGAGGCGATTGGTGATGAAGATAGCTATGAGATCTACCCGCTGTTCTAAGGAGTACAGGAGGAATTAAGATATGAAGCGCATCGCTCTATTCTTCTTTATTTTTATTGCGGCTATCCTTATGACATTGCCAGCCGTGCGACCGCAAGCCGCGCAAAGAGGTATGCAACGTGATACAGTTGCCCCTAATGGTCCTGCCCTAAGGACACGTGCTGCTACGATCCGAGAGCGCAAGATAAGGGATCCGCATGCGGGTATTTCTTATCAGCAGGATCTAGTTGGTGAAGTATCTCGCGCCACCCGCGACGTTGCTGCGGTACTACCAGCACCACCCTTTACACAGCCAGCATACCGACCTGCACTGGGCACGCGTGCTGAGGAGTTTGATAATCTTATTGATCGAGAGATCTTTGGCACAATGACGGCGCGTGGTATTGAATCTGCTGCGCTTGCTAGTGATGAAGAGTTTTGCCGTCGAATCTTTCTTGATATCACGGGCCGACAGCCTAATCCTGAACGGCTACTCAAGTATATCAATGATCCTGATCCACAGAAGAAAGATAAGTTGATTACAGAACTGATCACTTCATCTGAATATGTTGATCGTTGGACCAATTGGATGGGTGATCTAGTACGCAGTTA
>JBFLVQ010000774.1:0-4159 GCA_040758525.1 Acidobacteriota bacterium | reverse complement strand
CCTGTGGTCGATTGGCTAGCCGGTGTAAGCCTTATCTTAAGGGCCTTAGTATCGGGCGCAGTTACTGTCACATTGCCACTAAAGCCGCCTGTGCGGTTGATATTAACTGTAAATTGGCCGCGTTGACCACGTGATACATTAATCTGTGGAGTATCAAAGGCAAGCGAAAAATCTGGCGACACTACCGCCATAACATCAACTGTCACGGTTGAGGTATGCACAATCTGATTGGCAGTGCCTGTGACTATGATAGAAAAAGTTTTATTAGCAGTAGCCGTTGTTGTGTCGATCTTCAAGCTAGCGCTATTGCCTGGGATAACCATGCCTGATGAAAGAGTAGCAGTTATTGTTGTATCAGGCACCGTTACATTCAAACTAACGGCTTGAGCAAAGCCTGCCAGTGATTGGACATTAATAGTAAAGCTGGTTGATTCACCGGCAGAAATAACTTGTCGAGTAGGGAGAGGCAAAATAGCAAAATCGCCATTGCTAATACTAAAATCACTATTAGATACATCAACACCTTGATTATTCGCGCCATCAAAAGCAGTGACACGTATACGTGCTTGTTTTGTTTCAATAGCAGGTATATTCCAGAGAAAGAGTTGGGTATTACCAGCTAGACCTGTTGCTATAGTTATTGGGAAAGTGTTGCCACTGTCGGTTGAGAGCGCAATATCATGACGCATTACACCAATATTATCGCGAGAAGACCAGGTGATGGTAGATTGGCTGTTAGCCATTAGTGTCTCATTGCCATTTGGTGCACTCACCGTCACTGTTGGTGTGATTGTATCTTTATCGAGTTTTAACTGATAAACACCACGCCCATGAGTAGCAATGCGTACCAGGCCAAGATTTGCGTTGATGGCAATATCGAATACATTAACAGTAGGCATTCCTGGTACAAGCATCCAGTTAGCACCACCATTGTCAGTTTGGAACAGACCAATATCAGTACCAGCAAAGAGTTGTTGTGAGTTAAGTGGATTGATGACAAGTGCATTTGTTGGGCTGTCAGGCAGATTACCACTAATGTCTTGCCAATTACGACCACCCGAAGTGCTCTTGAAGATATGGCCAGCACGAAAGCCAGAAAGCGATACATAGACTGTCATAGGCTCAACTGGATCAATGACAATATCGGTGATGTAGCGTAGCGGCAAATTACCAGTAACATTCTTGAAGTTTCTGCCTCCATCTATACTTGTGAATATGGCGCCATCGCTTGAACCAGTATAGATTATTTGTGGTGCGCCCGGCGCTACTGCGATTGCTGAGATAGCGCTGAAGGGTTCGCGATTGGTTAGCCTTTCACTAATAGGTTGCCAGCGACGACCTTGATTAGTAGAACGATATAGGCGAAATGAACCAAAATAGAGGGTTGATTGATTATTTGGATCAAGAATAAATGGCGCATAAAAGAGCACATCTTCATTCTGATTAATTCCTGCATTGGCAGGCTGCCAGCTTTCTAGACTCCCTCCTTCATCTGAACGCCTAGGTCCAATAACAATACCAGGAATATTGAAATCGGTGTTGTACATCACATTTGGGGTAGTCTGATCAATTGCTGTGAAGCCGCCATCACCACCATCGACATACTGCCATCTGGTACTACCAGTAAAGAGATTGATACCATTATCTTGTGTACCGCCAATAGCAATATTGGGATCCGTGGGATGCAGGGCAATACTCTGAAATTGGGTAAGACTAAGATCGTTATTACGATTTATAAATGTGCTGCCGCCATTCTCTGTAAACCAAACACCGCCATCTGTGCCAACATAGAATTGATTTGGACTATTGGGGAGAAAGAGCATAGCGTGGAAATCTGGATGTATGTTATTGCTTATTAGCGTCCAGGATTGACCGCCATCAATACTCTTGGAAAGACCTGCACCACCAAAATAGACAATATCTGGATTGATGGGATCAACCTCAAGATAATTGACAAAGCTACATACACACACATAGGAACCATCTAACAAAAGTCCCTTTGGCCGACCAATGGTATTCCAATTATTGCCACCATCTGTAGATTTAAACACTGCAAGTAGATCATCAACACTAATACCACCCAGGTTTGTGCCACCAAAAGATGCGTAGAGTATATTGGGATTCGATTTAGCAACGGTAACATCAATACGGGTAAAATTTCCTGATGGTAATCCATTGGTTAATTTCACCCAATTTGTCCCACCATTGGTGGACTTGAAGATTCCCTGTCTGTTGATCGTGGCATAAAGCACAGCAGGATTAGTCTTATCCATCTCTAAATCGAAGGCAGAGTTACCCAGTTGAGTGTTGGCAGAACCGACTTCTAATATGTTAGTCCAGCTAATACCAGCATCGGTCGATCTGTATATACCATTTCGCGCTAGTTCTGGTCTTGCCTCAAAAGTTATTCCTGCGCCGCCAAAGCCAATCGCAGCATATAGGACACGTGTATTGTCTGGAGCAATAAGTAGTTTATTAAATGCACGCCCAACAAAAGTCTGGGTAGCTAAGTTGGCCCAAGTCTGTCCACGATCGGTCGATTTTAATATTCCCAAGCCGGAAAAACCCAGTGAACCATCACCTGTGCCTAGATAGATAATGTCTCGATTGGTTGGATCGATCGCTATTGCTCCTATTGATAATGTGGGAGCATTGTCTGTCATTGGCTGCCAATTCTGACCGCTATTGGTCGAGCGCCAAAGACCACCCTGCGCTCCACCCAAGTAGATCGTAGTAGGGTTTTGTGGATCCACTGCCAATGCAGTTACTCGTCCACTAACATTCTCCTGCCGATTACCTAAAGGTTGTCCACCTATAGGCGCTGGACCAATAGACTTCAATGGCGTAGCAAGCTGGGGCGCCAACTTAACATTCCTACGTGTATGTTCGAGTGCTTTCATTCGTGCATCTAGTGGAATAGCATTAAAAGGAAAAGCCCGTTGCTTAAAGAAAAATTTGTCTCTCTGCTTACCTCCACCAGGTGGTTCACTAGTCTGTTTCTCTTTTTTATCTAAAGATTGATAGGTTGTTAGTAGATCTGCTTTAACTATGAAATGCCATGATAAGAGTAGTATTACGGCAGCGAGAATAGCATATATAAGAGCCTTCTGCATTAACTGAAATCTCCTTACACAAGAAATATGTGTGGTGTCTGTGATGAAATTCTTATGCTTGATTTATAAAGAGCTAGCGGCATATAAAAAAATACTCTCGTTTTCCTATCAAGAGAGTGGCGCAAAATGGATTAATATTGACTTTCCTATAGAGAATCAGTAACGGATGGTATTTGGCCTGTTAATTAGATATTATTTTTTTCCTTAACAACCTGCAACAGGCGAGCTGTTTTATCGCCTTAGTAATAATCTTAGCTGAAAAGGAAAAAATAATGAGGTTAAAAGATAAAATCGCGCTAGTAACAGGGGGCGGTGCTGGCATAGGCCGAGAGATCTGTTTGACCTTTGCCCGGGAGGGCGCCCGTGTTGCGGTCAATGATATTAATCTGGAAGGGATACAAGAAACGATCAAGGCGATGGGTGAACTAGGCACTTCAGCAATGGCGGTACTGGCGGATGTATCCAATAGTGAACAAGTCCAGAAGATGTTTACTGATCTGTTAGCTCATTACGGTACTATCGACATACTGGTAAACAATGCCGGTATAGGTGAAGTGAAGGGAGCAGAAGAGACCAAACGCTTAAATACGGTTGCCGAGGCTCAAGTAGCCGAGATGAAATCCGGTGGAAAAATCCAGACCTTCTACGAAGTAACCCAAAATATGAGAGACGAAGAGTGGGATAAAATGTTGAAGGTTCATCTATATGGCACCTTCTACTGCACACGTGAAGCCCTTAAGACGATGGAGCCAAAAGGCTATGGCAAGATAATAAATATCTCGTCAGTTGCCGCTACCTTAGGGCTGGATGCAGCGCCACACTATTCGGCAGCCAAGGCTGGCATTCTAGGCTTTACACGCGCCCTCGCACGGGAAGTGGGACCGCGTGGTATTAATGTAAATGCGATTGCTCCAGGTTATATAGAGACTGCAATGACTGAGCCACTCTCGCCACTGGTACGTCAAATGTGGACGATGGGGTCATTATTGAAAAAGTCTGGTAAACCCAAAGATATTGCTGCTGCTGCGCTCTACTTGGCTTGCGAG
>JBFLVQ010000773.1:0-4162 GCA_040758525.1 Acidobacteriota bacterium | reverse complement strand
ACCAAAATCATTGTCCACATTAGTGGAGAGCGAGCGAGCATTTGCTCGTACCAGTGTTGCTAAGGGTATACGTGAATCATTCTTGCTCTTCTTTGCCGATGAGGGTATTAATTTCCAACCACATCCAGTAATAACTAAAGAAGCAATAAAGAGTCGGCCCGCTCCTGCCACACTACCACCGGTCACACTCGATTGGCGGCCTAGCTATGCAGATGTTTCTAAGGCTGGCGATCTAGGTTTTACTACCGGACCTTACACATTGATTGACAAAGGTACGAATCCACGACCGCCGGTTTACGGCTACTATTTCTCAATTTGGAAATTGCAAACAGATGGCAATTGGAAAGTAGCGGTAGACGCCGGTATTACCACACCCGATCCAGTCAGTTTAGACACGGCCTTTTTTCAGGCTGCTTCCCGACTTAAACCAGCAAAAGAGAGTTCAGCAGTTAATCAGAATACAGAAAGAGCAGCACTGCTTGAGATCGATAAGGAATTATCGCGCAAATCTGCTTCTGCGGACTTGGCCAATAGCTATTTAAGCTACCTTAGCGATGAGGTACGTCTATATAGAGATGGGCACAACCCTTTTATAGGATTAGCGGCAATTACTGCTTTCCTGCCACAAATTGAAGGAGCATTGAGTTGCTCGCCGATCAAGTCTGATGTTGCTACTTCGCTTGATCTAGGATACACCTATGGTAGCTATGAGCTAAAGAAGAGAGGGGAACAGTCTGGCATTGTTGAGAAAGGTTATTATGTACATTTGTGGAAACGTGCTAGCAATGGTAGCTGGAGGCTGACTCTTGATGTTATGAGACCTCTCCCGACAGCAAGCAATTGAAATTAAGTGTCGTGTCTGCTAGACAATCTGCTGAACGACAATAAATCTGCAATTATATATTGCCTTATTCTATGCTGAAATGATAAACAAGTTTGGTTTAGCAAACGGAGTAACATCTTTAGTATTGTAGACAGCGCACTAGCAGGCATAATAAAGTGTTCTGCTTGTTACTCATCACCTATTTCTTGTAGTGTAATAGTATGTTCTGTCCTGTTTGTGGCACAGAGACTAGAAATCAAGCGCGCTTTTGCCGAGGCTGCGGCCAACAGTTGCCGCCTCTAAAAAAGCGGCCTGTTGAGGATTATACGCTACGCCACTTGCTACAGAGTGGTAAAAATATCCCTCTCGAACATGCCTTAAAACTTACTAAACAGATCTGCGAACGTGTATCTACGATACATAAACAGGGTACCATTCATGGCAATCTAAAGCCAGAGAATATCAGACTGGCAAAAGAGGATCTCAATCAGGTTGTTGAAATAATCAATTTTACCTCTACACCTGGGAATTCGATTTCACAGGCTAGCAATGAAGCACCACACTACTTATCTCCAGAGCAACTGATGGGCAAGGATGTAAACCTGCTCTCCGATATCTATGGAATTGGGGTAGTGTTGTTTGAAATGCTAGCTGGCCGACCACCATTTGAAGGTGGATTTGATGATATAGTGAAGAGACAGATGACCAACCCTGCCCCTTCCGTAAGAGAGCATATACCTTCCTTACCTGCAGCGGTAGATGTATTCATTGGCGAGTTGCTCCATAAAGAGCAGAATGATCGCCCGCGCTCGGCTGATGAAGTGATACGTAAGATTGATATGTTAGAAAATCTGCTTGTTGGTGCTGTAACATTCTCGCCACCTACACAGCAACCCGATATTGCGCCATCTCCGGTTACGCCTACGATACAGACAGAGTCGCCCTCGCGCGGTCCTTTTGGTACGATCATGATTATGCCTACACCGCTAGAGCAAGCACCTACACCATCACCTATAGATCAAGTATCTACACCATTACCATTAGCTCCTGCGCCAATAGCGCCATTGTATACACCAGATATACTGGCAGAGAAAACGATTGCGCTTACCCCACCAGTACTACAAACTACTATACCCGCTAAAAGCAACAGATGGGTCTTTTTCTTGATTGGCGGTCTACTGTTTTTCTTCATTGTTGTGGTAGTAGGGATCTATTTTCTCGTTTTTCGATAGGCTCTCATCTCAATTCCATCTAGTAGGGCAAGCAGACAAGCCTAACCCATTGGGTCTTCTGATACCATATCTCCAGTATAGGTTAGCAGCTTGATTATTATTAGTTAAAGTGTAAACATTTAATTATGAGAGGAACATCCTTGCGTAAGAATTTCTTAGGCTATTTTATTGTGTTTGCTGGAGTAGCTTTTGTAGTAATTATCTACCGGCTTTTTATTACTGGAGTTAACTCTACTACGGTAGCTTTGAGTTTCTTGCTAGTAGTACAAGTGGCTGCCTCTGTTCGTGGTCTTGGTCCTGGTATTGTTGCTTCAATCCTAGGAGTTCTCTGTTTTAACTTCTTCTTTCTTCCTCCTGTTGGCACTTGGACAATCGAAGATCCTCAGAATTGGGTAGCACTAACGGTCTTTCTTATTACTGCAATTATTGCCAGTCAGTTATCATCTGCGGCACGTGCACGTGCCTATGATGCAGAAAAGCACCGTGAAGAGGTTTGGAAATTATATCAGTTAAGCCGTGTGATTATTGCCACTCCTGACTTTGAAACGGCAATTTCATCAATTGCCAGACAAGTGATGGAGATATTTGATAGCGAGTATTGTAGGATATTTATCCCTGCTGAGAATGGAGAACTAACACAATTAGCAGTGGCAAATAGATCAGAAGCTTCAGAATTACTGGCAACCGATTTTAATATTATCAAGCGTGTCTTTGGTAATGGAGAGTTGATTATTATTGATCCTAGCATTGCTGAGAAAGTTATTAATAATAATACCAAAACAGCGCAGTTGATAGCCTATGCACCATTGAAAGTCGGTGTTAAATCGACTGGAGTAATGGTACTAATATCGACAAAGATTGAGCGTAGCGCGATTGAAGCAATTGCCAGTCTGGTTGCCCTAGCGCTTGAGCGAGCCCGCTTCTTACAAGAGGTTAGTCGTACGGAAGCGTTGCGTCAGAGCGATAGACTAAAGTCGGCGCTGCTTGCCTCAGTATCACACAACCTACGTACACCATTGACAGCTATTCGTACATCTGTTGATAGTTTACTAAATGAAGACTTTGCCTGGGATAAATCGACCTTACGGGAGTTTCATCTTATTATTAGTGAAGAGACCTACCGGCTAACACGAATAGTTGAAAACCTACTAGAGATGGCCCGTATTGATGCCGGCGAACTATATCCATTAAAGCAATGGAATGCTGTCTCAGAGATTATTAGCAGTACATTGGATAGATGTGCTGCAGTAGTACGTGATCACGAGATTATTATTGAAATCAATGAGTCATTACCAGTGGTAAAAGTCGATTCCCGGCTGCTTGCTGAAGTCCTTACTAATCTCTTAGAAAATGCTGCGAAATATTCACCTGCCAATAGTAAAATTATTATTAGAGGGGAGATTGAAAAGGAACAACTGATCATTAGTGTCATCGATCAAGGTCCTGGTATTGCACCTGATGAATTAGAACGAGTATTTGATAAGTTCTATCGGGGAAATAGAAATTCCAGACTGCATACTCAAGGTACAGGAATGGGGCTTGCGATTGCACGTGGAATTGTTGAAGCTCACAATGGCAAGATATGGGTTGAGAGTAGACTGGAGTATGGTTCAACTTTTAAGTTTGCTGTGCCTGTAGAATATAAGAGTATGTCGGAGTTAATCCCTGTGGAGGGAGAATTCTATGACTAAGCAACCGATCATTCTAGTAGTAGATGATGAGCCACAGATTCTACGGGCAATGCGGGCTAGTCTGCCTGCTAGTGGTTATGAAGTAAGAACCGCCCAGAGTGGTGAAGAGGCTTTAGATGAGATTCGCAAAGAGACCCCCGACCTTATTATTCTTGATCTAGTAATGCCTGATATTACAGGACTAGATGTCTGTCGTCGTGTAAGGGAGTTTTCTACTGTTCCTATCATTGTGCTTTCTGCCAAAGGAGCAGAACAGGATAAGATCATAGCGCTTGATCTAGGCGCAGATGATTATGTGACAAAACCTTTTAGTCTAAATGAACTGCTTGCCCGTATCAGAGCTGTATTACGACGTATCTCCCCATCCGATTCAACCAGACACATACTGACGGTTGGGGATCTAAAAATATATACTG
>JBFLVQ010000772.1:0-4163 GCA_040758525.1 Acidobacteriota bacterium | reverse complement strand
ACAGATAAAGCAGGCCGTCTAGACACAGACAAATAGGCTCTTAGCGTTGTTTTTTATCCATTTGCTATAATCCCGATCTAGCTCTTGTCTACTCAGTTGCCGCATTTGTTCAGGTATTGGCAAAAAAACTCAGACAATATCTTGAATCTACAAGGATAGGCAAAACGGTATCATCTTTTTCTCACCGATCCTTTCCAGACAAAACTCTTTAACCAAGCATCCACAGAAGGTCTACCTGATCCTTGAAAGAGCAATAATAACGATGATGAGAGCATAACCATAGCAGGGAAGTTTCTAGGATATGGTTGGTATAGGTCTACAGCAACAAAGGCAACAATGAAGTTAATTATCATAACTGCTGCTGCATACCTGGTAAATGCGCCTAGGATATAAAGAATTCCTGCACTGAACTGTGCATATACCGAGAGATATGCGCTAAATAGTGGGATAGGAAATTTATGCGCTGCTAAAAAATCTCGGAACTCGATCATACGCGCATAACTAAACACATTGTCCTGTGTACCATAAATAAGATAAACTCCAACAACGAGACGTATGAAGAGAGTACCATAGTCACGTCGTCTATCTAGCCATTGCAATACTGGATTCAAGAAGAACATCAATACCTCTTAGAACATTTGAGCGATATTTGCTCAAACCAAATTAGATAGTTTGTTTGATCTTAGCGGCGACTGACCACTAGTTAATTCTGTAATGTATACCCAGATTTATCCTAACAAAATGTCCTGTTATTGGCTATGGTAGACAGCCTATCAGTTACAATAATCTATCAGTTACAATCGGGTTTTAGATCCAGTTCATTACCTAAGGCTTACTGTGACAGCCTCTTCGGCGTGTATTTGGGTAGTGTCAAAAAGTTGTAAAAATGTATCCTCAGGTTTTACTAAGAGCGGAATTTCGGTACACCCTAGAATAATACCTTCTGCTCCTCGCTCAGCTAGGGATTCAATTATTCTAAGATACTCCTGCTTCGATTCTACAAGAATTTTACCCTGGCACAACTCATCATAGATAACTTTGTGTATAAAATTTCGGTCTGTTATGTCGGGTACAATCACCTCTAATCTATGCTGTTCCATAAGTCGTCCTTTATAGAAATCCTGCTCCATAGTAAATCTTGTTCCTAATAGTCCTACTCGCTTGATACCACTCTGTTTGATACGTACAGCAGTAGCATCAGCAATATGTACTAAGGGAATACTAACCTCACGTTCGATAGCAACAGCCAGTTTGTGCATGGTATTGGTGCATAACACAATGAAGTCTGCGCCACCACGTTCCAGACGCTGTGCACATTCAATCATCTCTAGTGCAGCTTCTTCCCACCTATCTTCACGTTGCAGTTGCTCGATATCATGAAAATCGACACTGTACATCAAAGTCTTAGCCGAATGTTGTCCACCCAACAACTTTCTTACAGTCTGGTTGATAATACGATAATACTCTGCTGAAGATTCCCAGCTCATGCCACCGATTAAACCTATGATCTTCATTTTTTACTCCCGTTTATCATACAGATAAAATGTAAATGATTAGTATATTGCTATAGTTTTAACACTGCAGTATAGCATGATGAGAGCGGTGACTATCTCGTAAGTGAATAGTAAACTAACGCTGTCTGAGCTAATATACCTATGGTTTTAATTTGGCAATAACATTTGATGGAACTTATAAAATGAATATTCGAGTAAGAAAGGCAGAAGCAGACGAAATAACATGGATTAATTCTTGTTATGATACGGTTGAGTTTCTACATTCTGACCTTGGTAATGAGGTAGTTGCAATTGCCGAGGTAGATAATCAGAGAGCTGGGCTGGGACGTTTGGTTAAAGTAGGTGATGATATATTTGAATTAGGAGGAATGTTGGTTTTTGAGCAATATAGGGGATTGGGATTATCAAAGAAAATAATTGAATTCCTTATCAAACAAGCAACATGTTATAAGGCTATTTATTGTATTCCCTTTGAGCACCTTGATAAGCTTTATTATAGTATGGGATTTAATAATTGTAATAATTTCACCTCTGTTCCAGAAAAAGTGATTGATAAATACAATTGGTGTAAGAGCCATTATCCTCACAATGTTCTGCTTTTAGAGATTAATAGTTAATAAGATCAGCTTAGATTTGGTTCCCCTCCATTTCAGAGTCAATAATCTCATGCTAAGCTTAGGCTAGGCGTTTATGCCATTATAGGTTTAAGTACTGCTTCCAATAATGGTCTGATAATGGAAGGAGATAAACAGATGAGTACCGAATCAAACTTAACGGCTCTTGTTAATATTCTTCAACTTGCTTATTCTGGAGAGTTGGCAGCAGCTTATGCTTATCGAGGGCACTGGAAGTCTTTGAAGAATACGGCTGAAATTAGCAAAATACAGCAGATTGAAAATGAAGAATGGCTACACCGAGAAAAGGTTGGATGTATGCTTAAGTATCTCAATTCACAACCCAAAAAATCTCGCGAGATTAAGAGTTGGGTTATTGGGCACACAATTGGTATTCTATGCCATCTAGTAGGCTGGTTTATACCAATGTATTTTGCTGGTAAGCTTGAGAGTGGAAATACAAAAGAGTATGAGAATGCAGCAATATATGCGAGAGAACTAAATCTATTGGAGTTTGAAAAGGAATTATATACTATGTCTGTTGTTGAGAAAGAGCATGAAAATTTCTTCTTAAATACTATTGTTGGTCATCGACTGTTACCTTTAATGATAATAATCTTTAAATGGGGTAAAACCGACATTAGCCTATCAAATGATTTAAAATCATATATCTCTTCAACTAAGACTACCTTGCAACCAACCCGCAATAGTAAATAGATCCCCCCTTTAGAGAAGCTTGCTATTTGCATGTTCTGGATGAACGTGATTGGTAAAACTAGAATTAACCTGAATGAAGAATATGGAGTAATGTGAAAGGTGATTGTGGCCCAACGTGAATGGAAAAAGGCAATTTCCGGAAAGACTATTCACAATGACAGAATCTGTATTGATGAAGGCCAGAAACAGCCATCATGATGACCAGAATTGGCATTCACAAAGCCAGAAACGGTATTTAATAAATGCTCAGTGGGTGAACCTTACTGATCATATATGGACTATGCCAGAACTCTTTTCCAGAGCCGGTTTTGAGTCGTCCTAAAATCTAATACTACTTTTTTGGGTAGATCAATGAAACTCACCCATCAAGCAATTATCCGGAAAGATAATTAAATTGTATTGTATCTCGTCTTCACTATCGCGTATAATGGCTACGCTAGTGATAATGTCATGTATATATCGGTCAGCTTCCCTGGAAGGCAAAACTTTTAACAGTTTGTTGCCAGCATTTTCAACTTCATCATATTTGTGCTGTTTGATAGCGCTATTGATTTCTGCTAATAGACCCACTAAATAATCTCATTGAGGAAATTCATAGGTTTGTGGCAGCGATGGTTTAAGTATGGCAAACAAGCGCTTTGCCATCTCATGTATCAAATGGTATCTGGGCTTCAGCGGTAAATTACTATCTGATATTTAAGGTTACCTTGGGGTTGCCTTTTGTGCTTGTCATTTTGTGTTAGCACAAAGGATAGCTGTGTGCCCAATACTCCAACGTACGAGTCAAGAAAAACTGCAACCCTTCTGCCTTAGTAGGTTGGCTGGTACTCAATTAACGACTTAGCTGTTTGCTAGACAACCTGTTAATAATAAACAATCCTGATAATTAAAGGTAGCAAGCGATAAAAATCGTGTGACGGTTGTGTTGGTATAGTTTGGCCATTCCTCAGCCGCGTTACACACAACATTGACCAAAAGAAAAGACAGCTTTCACAAGGTAGGGAGCTATGGGGGGGTGTGATAGTAGGAGATTTTCTCTAGTAGAAGCAGTTGTTGTACTGACATTGCTGCTGATTGTAGTGGTTATCTCCATTCCATTGATAACTGGTTCTACAGTCTTCTCTAAACTGCCTAATGATGGATTTGACTTGGCCGGTGGTCGAGTTCATGCCAAGTTCCATACCGCTACTGAACAGATCGCTTTTCGAATAAATTTTGATCTGCCCAATAAAGTATATGTACTTGATCGGCACCTAGGTATTGCAGGCACAGGCGATTTCAACAATCAGTGTCCTTTCACACTCTCTACTATAGTAAC
>JBFLVQ010000771.1:0-4177 GCA_040758525.1 Acidobacteriota bacterium | reverse complement strand
CTGGTAGACTAGTCTCGGAAGCTAAACCGGCCAGCCCTGCAGAACTAAACCTAAGATTTGAGGAATCAAAAGAGATGGTTGGATGGGGAGCGCAACCCAACCTATTCTCAAGAGCACATGAAGCCGGATTCAATACAGGATTGATGGGTTGGTATCATCCTTATTGTAGGATTATTGGTGATGATCTTACGGTTTGTTCATTTAAAGAGCTTAATAGCAGGCCACAAGGTAAGACTCTACCAGAAGCTTTATTGAATCAAATAAAAAGTTTGGCTCAGACGATACCGTTTATCGATACGCTGGGAATTGTCGGAGAGGGCAATCTGGCAATGTTTGAAAAATCTCAGCAAAGATTACAAGAAGATGGCCTCAAAGCCTATTTCAATATGCTTGCTGAAGCAAAAGAGTTAACAACAAATAATCAGTTAAATCTAGTATTTATCCATTGGCCAGTACCACATTCGCCGGTTATCTATAATCGTTTTAAAAATGATTTCCAATTAGACAAAAAGAATAGTTATATTGATAATCTGGCGCTGGTTGATCGCACTATTGGAGAGATACGTCGTGCAATGGAAGCGGCTGGTGTATGGCAAGACACCATTCTACTTATAACATCTGATCATCCATTAAAAAAACGTGTCTGGCTGAGCTATCTAGGTGATTACTCAAAAGAAGATGCAGACCTTATCAATGATAAAGGAGATGCCAGAATACCTTTTGTATTAAAGCTTGCCAATCAGAAAGAGGCTATCACTTATGACTCTGCATTTAATACAATTCTTACCCAAGATCTATTACTAGCATTACTAAAAGGTGAAATATCTGATCCCGCAAGTGTGACAGGTTGGCTTGAAAATAAGCGAGCGATTGCAGAAAGTCCTTATAACTATAATAAGAAAAAATGACAATAGACTTATTTATGTGATATTGTTCTGATGTTCTTATCAGCTTACTATTACCATTAGCTTAAGTTGATAGATCGGGGTGAGATCCTGGCAAGAGAAAGCAGACCACGCACAGATTCTTACACACATATTAGTGGAACATACTCTTATTACGCACTGATAGTGCTCTCGTTGCTCAATCTTCTCAATTATGTTGATCGGTTCATCTTTGCTGCATTAATTCCATTTATCGAGCGGGATCTACATTTTACCGATGCAGAGTTTGGACGTTTCTATAGCGCTTTTACAATTGTTTATACGATTCTTTCACCAGTCTATGGTTATCTTGCCGATCGACGTGCACGTGTAGCACTGATCTCTTCAGGTATTGCAATCTGGAGTCTGGCCACCGCGCTAGGTGGTTTTGCGCAGAATTTCTGGCATATGTTTTTTGCCCGTGCTGCTGTAGGAATTGGAGAGGCAAGTTATGCGACGATTGCGCCCGGTTTTCTCTCAGACTACTTTGAACGGCGTAAACGAGGCTTTGTTTTTGGTGTCTTTTTTGCCGCCGTACCGCTAGGACAGGCATTTGGTTTTATACTAGGTGGTCAATTGGGAGCGCCAGAAGTGCTTGGCTGGCGTTATACTCTATTTCTTGTTGGTGGCCCCGGTTTGATAATGGCATTACTTGCACATCTATTGCGTGAGCCACAGAGAGGTCGCTTTGATACTGATGAAGATGGCAAGACCGAGCTAGCACATAGCCATGGTTCATTTTCACTCACCTCGTTGCTCTCTGGTTATCGGGCACTGATAAAGAATCGCACTTATCTGGTAGCTACACTTGGCTACACAGCAATGTCATTTGCCCTAGGTATTCTTTCTTATTGGGGTCCTAAGCTACTTGTTAGTGATAAGGGATTACCAGAAAAAGCGGCGATTGTGAAGCTAGGAATCTATGTTACTCTCGCCGGTCTATTAGGAACGGTAGCAGGTGGGTGGCTAGGCGATCTATGCGCGCGCCGATTCAAAGGCGGCTATTTTCTCCTTTGTGCGGTGAGTGTAGCATTGGCGGCTGTGCCGCTGGTTATTACGCTGGCATCGCCTAATGAGACGGTTATCTTTGCTGCTATCTTTGTTACTGTAACATTACTTTTTCTTAGTAATGGTCCGGTCAATGCCATTATTATTAATTCTGTATCACCTAGTTTGCGTGCTACCGCAATGGCTACAACAATATTAGCAATACATTTCCTGGGTGATGCGATTTCAGTGCAGTTAGTAGGAGAGACATCTACTTGGCTAGCTACACGCGCACAATCAAGTTTGATGCTACCTGCTCCTTTCTCAAGTATTGCTAATCTGCTTTCTCTAACTGCAGATAAGAACCTCTCACTAGCAATGATGATTGCGCCGGTAGCGCTAATTATTGCGGGGATCTTCTTCTGTCTAGGTCTTATTGGCGCTGATAGTACGACAGTTATGAGAAAAGAAGGCTGATACCCCCTACAAGCGATCAACCCTAGACAAGCGCGGCAGTTTTAACGTAAGGTGTCGGTGATTTTATTGTCCTAACAAAGGCGGATAAGAGTATGGAACAGCAAGCCGATATATCAGCTAGACAACAATGGTCCAATACCTCCCATGAACGTCGTGTGGAGTCGTTTTATGCCTGGGGCGCAGAACGCTATTTCAACTTCCATGATGGATATTTGAACTTTGGTCTATGGGAAGATGGCATGAAAGATTATGTACAAGCAGCAGAAAATATGGTGCATCGTATTGCCACATTAGTAGGGGTAAATAAAGATAGCTACGTATGTGATGTTGCTTGTGGTATGGGAACCCAAGATATCTATGTGATGCGTAACTTCTCACCTAAGCAGATCGATGCGGTTGATGTCACTTGGCCGCATATTGTGCATGGACGGCGTCGCGCAACACAAGCTGGCTATAATGATCGTATAAACTTTCATCATGGCACTGCCGCTAATCTACCATTCCCTGCAGAGACATTCACTAATGTTATGAGTATTGAAGGGCCAGTCCACTTTGATACCCGTGAACAATTTATGCGTGAAGCCTATCGCGTGCTCAAACCTGGTGGCACTTTTGCGCTTGCTGACTATACAATGAAACGGCCGCCACGCAATATCTTTGAGTCTTTTGTCATCCATTCTGCGGCAAGGCTTTGGAAAGTGCCACAAGAGAACCGTGATACTGCCGAGCGTTATTGTGAGAAGTTGAAACGCTCTGGGTTTACTGATATCGAACTGCAAGAGGTTGGCGCCCAGACCATCCCTGGTTACTATTTTGAACAGCGTCGCCCTGAGACAATACGTGAGATCAGCAAGATACGCGGCTTTGTTGCTGGTCGCTTAGGTATCATTATTGATGTTGCGGTTTACCAGGCATTCCGCTTTGGACTACTTGAATATATTCTAGTACGCGCCAAGAAACGCTAAATTTTTCGCTAGAGAGATTGAGAATAGCGCCAAATTCAATCTCTCTGGCAACATATTTTCCAGTTCTGTTTGTGGTTCTCCACATCTAGCTAGTGTTGTCGGCCTCCTTCTCTCTAGCAGTCTCTGCGCATACATTTGCTTACCATTGCATCAATAATCCAATAAACTTAAAAAGGAGATAATAATGAAATCTATTATGCAATGGATATTGCTGCTGGTCTTAATGCTATATTGCGCCAGCACCATTAATGCCCAGGAATTAGGCAAATTTTTCCGTAACACAGAAGGTGCATTTGTACTTTATGATCTCAAGAATGATCGTTATATACGCTATAATGAGCCACGTTGCCGGCAAAGATTCTGTCCTTATTCCACTTTTAAGATCCCCAATTCAGTAATTGGTCTAGATACAGGTGTGATCAAGGATGCTGAGTTTATTATTCCTTGGGATAGCAAGAGATATCCAGTTCGTGAGAGGGATGTTGCTCCCTTCAAATATTGGGCACAAGATCAGACCCTGCGCTCAGCAATTAAATATTCTTGTGTCTGGTACTATCAGGAGCTTGCTCAGCGGGTTGGAAACGCAAAAATGCAGAAGTATGTAGAGGGCTTTCATTATGGCAATCAAGATATTTCGGGTGGAATAGATAAATTTTGGCTCAATAGTAGTCTACAGATATCGGCTGATGAACAGATAGAATTCTTGAAGGCTTTGTACGCAGGTCGATTGCCTGTCTCACCAAGGTCAATGGAGATCGTCAAGGATATCCTACTACTAGAGCAGACTGCTAGCTACAAATTGAGCGCCAAGACCGGTAGTGGCCC
>JBFLVQ010000770.1:0-4210 GCA_040758525.1 Acidobacteriota bacterium | reverse complement strand
ATTTAGTAAAAACTCTCGCGAGGGAAATTTCACTGTAAATATCCGCTATAATAGAGCTCGTCTGCGCACAACACTCTTTCAGCAAGCCATTAATAACCAGCAATCAAGATTTTCAGATCAAGTCTTAACGTTTTTTCACCAACCAGCTAAAGCCTTTCTTGCCGTTCTGATCATAATTTTTATTTGTGGACTGCTATATTTTTATCTGCTGCCCAAACAACCAATACAAACTGAGAGAGCAACCATAAATGAGTCACAACAAAAACCTACCACGAAGCAAAATATTCCTGACCAGCAACAACTCGAACCTAATAATGACACTACCAATATAACAAAGGAGCAGACAACAAAGCAGAACCCTAAGAAACGCTCAAGAGATTTTGATAACGATGACGATATTAATGATCAAATCCTATCGGTACCTAGACAAAGAGAGTTAGCACTCTACGATGTGCAGCAGATATACATTGTTCAGTCTAATAATGACCCATTACCACCAGAACTATATCAGCGATTAGCAGAGAATTTAATAGCGCGAGGCTTTACTCTTCCTACAACAACAAAACTTGCCGATGCGGTGTTAAAACTATTTTTAAAAGAGATCGATGGTAAGCAAGTTATTGAAGCGCAGTTGATCAATAGACGTGGTAAAATACTCTTAAGAAGCGAATTTACTACCAGCAACGATCCTGCTGATTTAGCTGCTAGAATTGTCGATTATCTAGTTATAGAAAAGACTAAGTCTAAGCAGAACGATTGATTGCTAAAAACACTAAGCTATTTAGGCATATTGGCATATTCTCCTATTATTACAAAAGCAGCCCAGTAATATGGCGATTGCCAGCGTGAATTTTTCCACATTGCGATCTGTGCAGCACGTAGCGCTGCGGCTGGACTCAACTTTTGTGAATGTAGCATGGCATCATAGAATCTCACCATCAACTCCCTAGTAGCTTTGGCGCGTATATTCCAGAGGCTAACCATAACACGCATTGCCCCAGCATACATAAAACCACGTGCTAGTCCTGTTAAACCTTGGTCTTTAACTTTCCCTAGTTTCTCCCGCAAAGCGCGTTGATCACTGCTTTCTAGTGGATCCAGTGCCAGCCCAGTTTGGCAGGCACTCAGCACTACCAACTCTATTGGCAGGTTTAGATTGAATATTGCTGGGGCACTGAGAAAACCTTTCTGTGATTCACCCTCTTTATTAATCAGAGATAGTAGTATGCCTGATAGCTCTGGATTTGTGTTAAGAAAACCATGGGTAGCATAATGGACAATCTTATACTGACCCAATTGTGGGCTTGTTGCTTCTACCAAATTGGCATCAAAACCGATAGCAAGCTTGCTTGCTGCGCTTGGTACAAGTGCAAGAATATCCCTAGCCATCTGTTCTGTTTCCGGTACAGCATCTAGTCCATTGATAGGTATGTCTGCTAGTGCTGTTGACAGCTTATCGGATTTTATCCCATTTTTACTTACTATTGCTTTAACACGCTGGTCTTCTACGGAAAAGACTGGATGTGCAAACAGAGCCAGAGTTTTGCCAGATGGTTTGCGTTCAGCAATTGTTTGTCGCTGTAACGCCAGAGTCGATGCTGATGGCAAGTTGACAATCTCATGTTCAACTACCAATGGTGTAAATGGCTGCTTTGTCTTGGTTACCTGTGGTGTCGATTGTTTAGGTACTGGTAATGCCACCAATGGTACATATTGTAAGAGACCTTCATTAATAATTAATAGTCGTTTTTTACCTAACAGCTTAGTTACTTGCCCTAATAACATTTGACTTAAAACTGTGGCTGCGACAGGATACTCAGCCTTTGCTTTCTTGATACGTTCACGTACTACTGCAGTCGTTTCAAAATCCCTCTTCTCCCAAGCTGTTAATAATTGGTAGACATCAAGTGCAGCCTTCTCTATATCTGCACGTTTAGGTAATCTATAGCTAGTTATCGAAGTCTCTGTTACTGCCCATAGATAACTCTGTTCATTACCTAGGGAATATTCGAGTAGCAATGTATCTGCATCTAACACCTGTCGTTGGATCTCAGATAGGTTTAATGGCTGTAGATACTTTAATGCAGCATATTGTGGATTATCCTTGCGTATCTGGACTTCGATTTTCTCTAGTTCCTCATTTAATCTTGTCAACTCTTTTTCTGCAACGGCAATCTGTTCTTTAGTCGATCTATTATTGCTAAGTAGCTTTAGATTATACCCTGCCTTAGCATTAAGTTGCTGTTGTAAGATACGTTCTTGCTCTAGTAGTTGAGCGTTTATACCTTGGCGAATATCAACCTTGGCTTCTGTTAGTGCTTCTAACAAAATACGTGCGCGACCACGTTCACTAGCTTCAAAGGCTAAGCGATCATAACCAGCATCGGGTTTTTGCTGATGTAATTGCATCAATAGATCAATATGGAATTCGTAACGACTCTGTACAGAAATAAAGTAGGATGTGCGTAACTCCTTAATGTCAATCTTGGCACGTAAAGACTCAATGATGCCAAGCGCCTTCTCACTATTATCATATGCTTCATTGAGTTCGCCACTATCACGCTTAATTCGCGCAATGCCAAATCGTACTACGGCTTCACCTTTTTTGTTACCAATAGTTTGGAAAAGCGCTAGTGCCTGATTGTAGTTGTCAAGCGCCTGATGTTTATCGTCTAATGAATAATAAGCATCACCAATATTATAAAGCGTTCTGGCTTCACTATTGCGATCACCAACTGCACGCCGCAGTGATAGTGCTTTAGTATAGTAATCAAGCGCCTGCTGTTGATCTCCTAATAAATTGTAAACAGCGCCAATATTGTGGAGTGCATTGGCTTGAACCGCGCGATTGCCAGTCTTTTGCACAATCTCTAATACTTGATTGTAATAACCAAGCGCTATTTGTGTCTCACCTAACAATCTATAGACTAATCCAATATTGTTGAGCACAGTGGCTTGAATCCTACGATTGTCGGTCTCTTGCGCAATCTGTAATGCCTGTTGGTAATAACCCAGCGCTTTTTGCACCTCACCCAAAGAATCATAAACCGAACCTATATTGTTGAGTGTGGTAGCCTCACCACTGCGGTCAGCTAACTCGCGCCGCAGTGGCAGTGACTGATTATAATAATCAAGCGCTTTTTGTGACTCACCTAGCGAGTCATAGGCTAATCCAGTATTGTTGAGCACAGTGGCTTGAATCCTACGATTGTCGGTCTCTTGCGCAATCTGTAATGCCTGTTGGTAATAACCCAGCGCTTTTTGTGACTCACTCAAGGAATCATAAACAAAACCTATGTCATTGAGCGTAATGGCTTCACCATTGTGGTCAGCTATCATGCGTAACAGTGGTAGTGCTTCGCAGTAGTAATCAAGTGCCTGCTTATTATCGCTTAATAATCTGTATATATCACCAATATTATAGAGCGTTTGGGCTTCACCATTGCGATTAAGCCCAGTTCGCCAATGTGGTAATGATTTGAGATAAAGCTCAATAGCTTTTTCGTAGGACTCTTTTTTGTTTTGCTTGTATAGTTCTTTTGCTTCGATAAATAACTTTTGGGCAATGTGTTGCTCTCTATCTTGCGCGCTTGCCTGCTTTAGCTGTTCTATCCTGGCCTCATAGCGACCAGCCGGAGCGTCCTTAGATAAAGAACGCACCTCTAAGCGATAGCGCCCTGATGTTTCGGCTACCCATAAGACCGTCTCAGCCCCTTTACTACCATTAGGACTATCGACTTCTACCAATTTTTCCCCGCGGCCAAATAGTGTTACGACAACGTCTATGCCACGTTGATCAACAACTACATTCAGTAATTGATCTGATAAGAGGCTAATTTCATAGCAATGAGCCTCACCACCTACCAGTTCTCGCTCAATAGCTTTGCCCAACTCTAGTACAGTAGTACACTTATCCTTCTCTACAGAATTGTGTGCATCAATATTCTCTTGTGCTTTGGTTATTGTTGCCAACCAGCAGAGAAGTAATAAGCTAATAGAGAGGCTGAGAATGCCTTTTGTAGTCTCTCGGCTAGCGCGAAAATAGTTAGCATAAAGAAGATTAACTAAACTTAGCTGATCTGGAACTATTTGTGAGGAAAGTAGCTGGGGTATTGTACTAATCAAAATTAACATATCTATTGCCTATTAAATTGAAATCTACTGTATACATGTAAGATCTATCAGGGAATCAATTATAAGATAATACATT
>JBFLVQ010000769.1:0-4223 GCA_040758525.1 Acidobacteriota bacterium | reverse complement strand
CTGTCGCTTGCTTACATGTTGTGTTAGGGAAATTACGTTCTTTTGAACCAATATAGTATCTATCATTAGGCGTTGGTACATGTGATACATCTCCACCAATTACTGATATTACATTAGTGGTAGAATTGAAAGCTCCTAGAGCATTTTTGATCATTTGCACACTAGGACCATGAGCTGGTGAACTGTTTACAAATACCTCTGTAAGTTGTTGAATATTATTGCTACTCATCGAATCTATACCTCCTTAAGAGATCATATGATCTACACATTAGAAAAGTGATTTAGTCTATTTCAACATCTTGATATAGAGACGCAAGAGATTGGCAATTGTGAATAGGAAATATCAAGTATTAGAAGGCTAAAAAATCTCCCAAGAATTTTTTGCTGGTATGGCTGAAGAACTCACAGAACACTTGAAGAGGTTTCCTCATACCTTCTCGCCTTTACGCTTCAGTAAAGAGAAGCTTCGTGAAACCTTCTCTTATACTGGTGAACCAAGCACAGAAGTCTATAACAGAAGATGTGTACAATCCTTGCGCCAGTTGCTGGTGCGGTCGATGGATCAATGGCAAAGTTCAGTATCATATTTGGGATAAGACTACTTATTGTATAGGCTATTATGTACAGGTTATCACACAGTCTGTAATCAGATTTGCAGATACAGTTAATCTGGAAGATATGGTTAGCAAAGATAGTATCAATATGGCAATTTCAGACAGTCTTCGAAATAGATGCTATTTTGAGTCCATATATATTATTGATGAAAGCGCTCAAGGATCTAGATAAGATCAGTCAAATGTAGATCTCAGAATTACCTTCAACCATAGACTCCAAAATAAAGACTAGACCTAAGCAGAGTGTCAAACGGACAAATAAGAAGAAATAACTCAACAATAGGTTCAAATCATTCGTATCGAAGTGCAGTCATAGGATCTACCTTTGTCGCTCGTCGTGCTGGTAAGTAACAGGCTAGTAATGCAACACCAGTCAATAGTAACACAATTACTATAAACGTTATTGGATCAGTGCTACTTACATTAAACAATAGACTCTTTAGTAATCGTGTTAGTGTAAATGATGCGATCAAGCCTGTGATAATACCAACAGAGATTAACAATAATCCCTGCTTGATGATCATTTTTAATACATTACTAGATTGTGCACCAAGTGCAATACGAATGCCGATTTCGTGAGTACGTTGTGTGACGGTGTAAGCAGTAACACCATAAATCCCTGCTGCTGATAGTAACAGGGCAATACCGCCGAAGATGCTAATCAGAAACAGATTGAAGCGAGGTTGAGCAATAGCATCATTAACAATATGTTCCATTGTTTTGATATCTGATACAGGCTGTGACTTATCCACTTCTTCGACAGCCTGGCGTACTGCTTGGACAATGCTTGTTGGCACGACCGCAGTACGAATCACTAAAGACATTCCTTCAAAGGGATCCTGCAAACATGATAGATAAAACTCTGCCGTCGGTTCTTCACGTAATTCAAGACTTCTGACATTTGCTGCGATACCAACAATCTCATACCAAATAAGTTCTCCATTGCGATCTCTACCACCTAGATGAATTCGTTTGCCGATCGGATTTTCATTAGGAAAATGCTGCTCAGCCAATGCTTGGTTAATGATCATCACTAGCGGAGCAGCCTCGATATCGCGTTCAGTGAAGGCTCGCCCTTGTGTAATAGGGATGTTCATGGCACGAAAGTAATCCAAGCTAACACTACGGTAATTTGCTCCTGGCCATTTATCAGTAGTGAGGAGTGGAAGGCCTTCGATTCTAAATCCAGCCGTAGGTCCTTTAATGAGTGGTAAAGTATTGATCGCACCAACTGCTTCAACACCAGGGATGACGCTGATGCGCTCTATTGCCTGATTATAAAATGATATATAGTCCTCATTACGTTGATAGTTGATACCTGATGGCGATAGTCTGATAGTTAGTACCTGTTGTGAAGTGAAGCCTGTATTGACAGATTGCAAATGTAGAAAACTACGAAATAACAGACCTGTACCGACCAACAACACCAATGATAATGCGACCTCGCTTATAACCAGTAGATTGCGCAAGCGGTTGTGTCTTAGGCTTCCTGATGTGCTTTGCGAACTCTCTTTAAGCAATTCGTAAAGATCCGTTTTAGAAATTTGTAGCGCTGGAGCAAGACTGAAAATAATACCTGTAAATAAAGATACAGCAAGAGTAAAACCAAGCACATGCAAATCCAAATTGATCTCATGTAGACGTGGAAAATTATCTGGTAGTATTCTCATCATCAAATCAACACCATACCATGCGAACAGTAATCCAAGTCCACCGCCGGCAAGCGCTAGTAGGGTGCTTTCCGTTAGCAGTTGACGCATCAAGCGCCATCTACAGGCACCCAATGCACCACGAATTGCCATCTCTTTCTGTCGCGAAGTCGTGCTTGCTAGCAGCAGATTGGCTACATTGGTGCAGGCGATAAGTAACACAAAACTCACGGCGCCAAATAGTAGCCACAGTATTTCCTTTGTCTCTCCAACTAGGTGTTCATGTAATGATACAACTCGATTAAAACGGCGATTGTTGGTATCAGGATATTGCTGGCGTAGACGCGCTGTAATCGACTCCATTTCATTGGCAGCTTGTGCGATTGTTACATCTGGCTTGAGTCTTGCCACTGCGCTTAGATACCCAAAACCACGCACCTGTGTCACATCCATTCGTTCATTCAATTCAGGTGCTAATCTAAGTGGTGGCAACCATACATCTGTCTTATCAGGGTATTGAAAACCTGCTGACACAATACCTACTACTGTATAGCTTTTGCCATCTAGTGTGATTGATTTACTGATCAGTTCAGTATTGCTGCTAAAATTTTTTTGCCATAGTCTGTCACTAATGACAACAACAGGCTGATGGCCCGCCTTTTCGTCTTCAGGAGTAAACAATCGCCCATGTTGTGCAGTGATACCGAATATTGTGAAGAAATTGGCTGAAGTAACTGCAAGATTAACACGTTCTGCCTGCTCAGGCTGGGCGAGATTAGCTGTTCGTGTCAAGATCGCAGCGAGTTGTTCAAAGACACTATTCTGAGCACGCCAATCGAGAAAGTTGGCAGGTGTGACCTGTATGCGGTTACCATTCTCATTAAGTTCCTGAATCGCTACTATACGCTCTGCTTGTTGATATGGTAATGGCCTAAGTATTACTGTATTAACGATACTGAAGAGGGCTGTGTTTGCACCTATTCCCAATGCCAGTGTGAGAATAGCAATCAAATTTAAGCTCGGCGCTTTAACTAACATTCGCATACCATAACGTAGGTCTTGCCATAAAATCTCTAACATACCACCTCCACGAACTTCATAAGCAAGGTCTCTAATTCGACCAAGGTTTCCAAAACTTCTAATTGCTGCTTGTTGCGCTTCCTCTGGTCGCATCCCCCGCTCGATGTTAGTTTGTGTCTCCATCTCTATATGGAAGCGTAACTCTTCTTCAATATCTTGAATGACTGCTTTGCGCCGCAATAACGCGCGAAGTCGGGCAATGAGGATGTTAAGCCACTGCATAGGTACTGCTCCTTAGGTAGCCTGCCGCACCTTTGCAATAGCAAGAGAGAGCAGATCCCAATTCTTTTCCTCGACCACAAGTTGTTTATGGCCTGCTTTCGTCAGCCTATAGAATTTGGCTTTACGACCAGTCTCATTCGTACCCCATTTGGAACTGATCCAGCCACGCTGTTCAATTCGATAAAGAGCAGGGTAGAGTGAGCCTTGCTCAACGGTCAGTAGTTCGTCAGACAATTGTCGAATTCGTTGAATGATGCCATAACCATGCAGTGGTCCTAAACTAAGGGCCTTGAGGACGAGCATATCGAGCGTGCCTTGCAAGAGATCAGCCTTTGATTGTGTCACAATACACCTCTAAAGATATTTGTACAGCATATCAAGATATGATACCTAGAACAACATAGCTTAATATACTATAGCATACCTAGAATGTAAAGGCTTACTGAAACTATTGCAGGAAAATTGTGTAGAGATTGTCGAGGAAGGGAAGGTGGACCGATCAAAGGCTAATGATTGTTAGTTGTTTCTGATGGAACAATCTGTTCCAGGGCAGCAGTCAATTTTTGAGGTTTAAAGCCAAATGGGCCAGCCTCACTTTCGAAAGCAATACGTCCATTATTGTCTATTAAATAGAATCTGTCAGGCCATGCTGTATAAG
>JBFLVQ010000768.1:0-4227 GCA_040758525.1 Acidobacteriota bacterium | reverse complement strand
GCTTGCAAGCTGGTCAAAGAGTCGAATCGCAAGCACAGAGGCTTTTATCAATGCCAATGTGGCTTTGCAGTGCAAGCTGATATAAATGGCGCTGCCAATATCTTTGAATCTTACTTCAAGGTATCTCTGATAAGGAGTAGTGGGGCTGTGGCTGCCCCCCTAGTCTTGCCGATCCGTCTGGGTCGTCATATGGTCTACAAATCGGTATCCCATACCATCCCTATTGCTAATGCTGTTTCCTGTTCGGTTGGGGCTGCTTAAGTGCTGCACCAGGGATGCCCTTCTATTTATTGAAGGGAGGAAGTCACGCTTGTCGTATATGTTAGGTTATAAGCTTTTTCTTGCTGTGGCAATCGGTCGTCAAAGGGATATATACCCATTTATTATATTCATTTCAAGAATCATCAAACTCCTTATTTCTGATTGTAGACTGACGATTACTAACTCAAGTAGCGCACCGTTAATATATGTGTTATCTTAAATCATCAAGTCTCATTTTGTTGGGAGTACACCTAAAAATTAACTGGACCGCCTCCTATAATACTCACATATAGTCGTGCCGTCCCATAACCAAGAGCAATAGCTCTAAGGAGGGTTGGCAATGACCACAATTCTTATTATTGACAATAGCACTGATACCACAGAACTCTTTCGCTGTCTCTTTAGTAACGATTACCAAATATTCGAAGCAGTAGATGGCCAGCAAGGTATAGAACAGTTTAAGGCACATCACCCGGACATTATCATTACAGAGCTAGCCATGCCTGTTTTGGATGGATTCAATCTTGTCAGAAGAGTTCGTCAATTATCGGAGAAGGTAAAGATTATTGCCTGCTCTAGTTACTTTTCTTTTCCTCTTGAGCGCGGCAAGATGCTAAAAGCTGGGGCTAATATCTGCCTAACAGCACCGGTTGATGTAGTTGAGCTTGAAGAAGCTGTTTTCAATTTTTCTAATTGACTCATCAACCAGTTACTCTACATTATTACAATGTTCTTATTACGCTGAAGAATAGTCAATTCTAGCAATATTATCTTTCAAGTTGCTCAATGTGCTTATATCAGATGTTATAAAACTTCACCAATTCTGAGTCGTAAGATATTGGCCAGCTAACTTTAGACTCCCAAACATGAGGAAAACAGATCGATGAGAATTTTGCTATATAACCCAGATAATGGTGTTACCCGCAATTTTATGCCACACCTATGGATGTTTCTTCTTCAGGCTCTTACCCCGCCTGGACATGAGGTATTACTTATTGATGGTAATGCCAAGATGATGAGTAACGATGAGATCGCACAATTTATACGACAACAACGGATTGATCTAGTCGGCATTGGCGCGATGACCAGAATGATCGCTAAAGCCTATCAAGTAGCTGATGTAATACGTGCCGCGGGAGTACCAGTGGTGATGGGTGGTCCTCATGTTACCGAAGTACCGGATGAAGCACTGGGCCGCGACGGTGGATCGCGGCATGCTGACGCAGTTGCACTTGGTGAAGCTGATGAAACCTGGCCAAAAATAGTTGCTGATGCCGAACGAGGCGAACTAAAAGACATATATATGCCGATTGATGCCATCACAGGCAAAGAACGAAAACCCTGTTTACAATCTTATCCGGTTATTCCTTGGGAAACTCTGGATCTAGATCAATTCAATCTTGTGCCTGCTTTTCTGCGTCCATTGCTAGCACATCTGGGTGGTGGGTTTCGATCTTTTCGAGTTATTCCCGTTGAATCAGGGCGTGGCTGCCCCTATGGTTGCGAATTCTGTACTGTGACAGGTTTTTTTGGCGACTCAATACGATTCCGCACTAACCAGAGTGTGGTTGATGAATTACTGCGTCTCAAGGAACGAGCAAGGCATGAAGGCGGCAAGAATATGGTCTTTTTTATTGATGATAATTTTGCCATTAATATCAAGCGTACGAAGTCATTGCTACGCGATATTATTATCGCCAATGCTCAACTGCCCTGGATTGCTCAGATCAGCGCCAATCTGTTACGTGACGAAGAATTGGTTGACCTCATTGCCGCATCGGGTGGCAAGTGGATATTTATTGGCATGGAGTCAATAGATAGGGTTAACCTTGTCGATGTAAATAAAGGTTTCAACAAGCCTGATGAATATGCCACCGTCCTGCATCGGCTCGCTGAACACAATATTTATGCTATTACCTCTTTTATTTTTGGCATGGATAATGACACTCCTGGAGTGGCAACGCGCACGCTGGAGCAGATTAACAGTTGGCCACCAGGGTTGCCGGTATTTGGTCAACTTACACCATTTCCTGCTACTCCTCTTTATACCAGGTTGGCGGCGGCGGGTCGGCTAGCACGCCCCAAACATTGGATGGAGTTTGCCCCTTTTGAAATGGCGCACACCCCTCTCAAGATGTCGGTTATAGAAGCACGACATGAGATCGAGTATGCTTGGTCATATTCTTATAGTCCAGAGAGAATTGCTGATGCGCTCAAATCGATCAGTGATAAGCCGCTCAAGCATCGTATTAGCCACTTCATCGCACGTCTCTTTTTTCGTGGTATCTATTTTCCGCAAATGAGTAGATTCGCTTGGCTCAAGTTAGTCGCTCAAAATCGACATACGATTTTTAAGCTTGTAAAAGAAGGGCTACGCTCTTGGTATAGACACACCTAGCTGGCTCTTTCTACTTTATTATGGTTAGATTTCTGAACCAGAAATGATTAGTAATGGTAGTATTGATCTGTTAGTATCTAAAAGTCTACTTTTAATGACAGAATCTATATCTCTTTACTAAGTTACTCATCCAATAAGGTATCTCTACTACCAACAAGTATTTCTATGCGGATTAATGCAGTATCAAAGATGCTAGATTACAATCACTGGAGATCATTTATGTCTTATAGTTTGTCTGTTCTGCTAACCAATGAGGATGGGTTATTGATTGGTCATAGTGAGATTGACTATTCACAACTACCTGATCATCTTATTGAGATAGATGGTCTTCGTGTGCCATTTAATGTTCTTGTTAACTATACTCACCAGGCGCTGTTAAAGGATTATGATTGGAGAGCGCCGATAACCACGAAAGAAATTCTCCAATACTGGGAGTCCACCAAAATAGAGTTACGAGGTGCTGGCTCAATTGAGATTTACAACCAGTTCTTGAGTAGAATTTAATCTATTAAGGCTACTGTGAGGAACTTCCAATGAATGAATGGAAAAAAGAGTTAGAAGTGGCTGTACGCGCTAATAAAGCCAGAAAAAAAAGAGTAGAGGAAGCCAAAAATATAAGAACCAATTTTATCGATCTAGTTGTGGATGCTTTCTCAGAACTAAAAGCAGAACTTGATAGCCATTATCAAGTTGAGATTCTTGATGAAAGATCTACGTCACCAGTTCAAGTTTCACTGATACTCAAAGATAGAGAGATCACCGTTTTTACCTACACTATTCAGCTTGACCGGGAGCCAAAACTTTACTATAGAGAGATTTGCGAATTTAGAGACGACTATGGAGATTCTAAAACTGTTAGTTCCCACAATAATGAGGGTGGTTATGCGATAAATGAAGATAGGATTAACAAGGAAGAGTTTATTATTGGATTCTTAAAATATTTCAAAAGTGTAAGCAAGTAGTTAATATGTTCTAGGAAATGATCGTTGTGCTTTTTTCTTACTATATGTCTGTGTATACACCTAGCTTGTTATCGCCAATTATTCCTTGTGCCTAACGTTATTTTCATTCACACGCTATACAATTAAGAACTCACTTACTATGAACTTGATTTGTATAGCTACGGGTGCCCATTGTGAAAAATTAGCCAGATGAATGCCTACTTACCGACAAGCAGAAACCACCTGGCTTAATAAGAACGAGTTATAAGATAGCAAAGTTTGGCACACTCTAAGTTATCGACTAACACCTCCTTTCGCTTGTTAGATGGTTAACAGTTAGAAAAACTATTTAATCAGCAGAACCCATATGACTAATAAGAAGAGTCAAAAATAGCAGGCTTTGCATACTCTAAGTTGTCGCGCTAACACATCCTTTCACTTGTTTGATAGCTAAGAGTTAGATAAGTTGCTGATATAAGCCTTGTCTTATATCAGATCATTTTATTGTTATACTTATTCTTGTTTTCAACCATACCAATAGTCTGTCGATATTGGATAGCTGCTAAAGTGGCAGTGTCCAACAACAGATCTATGTCTATCGGTTTGGTGAGATAACTGGCTACATCC
>JBFLVQ010000767.1:0-4239 GCA_040758525.1 Acidobacteriota bacterium | reverse complement strand
ATCTTAATTTTGACATTAGTAATGAACTAGTCATATTAGCTCTTATTCTTCTCGATTTTTTTCAGAAATATTCCCGATCACGGAAATAGATTTTAAGCAGAGTTGGCCTTTAGACAAGAACCAATTATTAACAAAATATATAGACCAATTTACCAGGCTTAAGATTAGATTGGATAAAGGTAGTTTTGGTATGCTCACGCTAGGAGAAAGAATCTGTCAGGAAGTGCCTAACCCATTAAACAGTTACTTTTTCTCCACTCCCAACTTTAATCGTCCAGATAATAGTAAGCATTCTATCATATAAATAGGGTTACTTAGATATACCTAACTTATTGAGGAGAATAGCTAATGAACAATTTCTACGATAATCCAGCAAACCCTCAGCAGTTTAACCAATGGGCTATGATTCTACATATATCTCAACTGGCAGGGTTCATACTACCAGTAATAGGACTGGCCGCTCCAATAGTGATATGGCAGTTAAAAAAAGATGAAATGCCTGGTCTGGATCTACATGGGAAAATAGTAGCTAATTGGATCATATCAGCACTCATCTACACTAGTATTTCCGCTATTCTGGTTATTGTTCTTATTGGCATTCCTTTGCTCATTGCACTAGGCGTAATTGGGACAATATTCCCAATTATTGGTGCTATTAAAGCCAACAACGGGGAAGTATGGAAATATCCCCTATCAATTAAGTTCTTGAAATAGCCTGGTCCTTGAAAATAGATATTTGAGTTCAGTTAGTTTTTAATAATGAACAAGAAAAAAGATCTTTATCGCAGTTTTGTTCCAGGCAGCAGGACTATTAAAGTTTGCTTTTCAAACTTGCGCGACTTAAAGCTCTGATACTCTGTCGCGCCCTAATCTGGGAAGCTTACATACTTAACAGCCAAATCAATAAAACCAAAATCCTGTCTTAATGGAGTAACAGAACTGAAACTTGAACCCATTTCCGCAACTCTTGCAGATACCCGCATTAGCCGGTAACCACCCCGTGGCGGTAGCTCTGTTGAGCAATTTGGCACGCGCAAGAGTTGCGCTCTCAAACTAAGCCATCTCCAAGCGGATAAATTTCAATATTTCTCTATCAGCTCATCAAAAGTGATACCCAATACTGCCATGTGATAATAGGCTCTATCAATGATATGATCGGCAGTAAAATCAGCCTTATCTATCTCCTCAGCATTGGCAATAATCCAGGCTGCTAGTTCGCTATCATATCCATAAAGAGAGAGTAGATCATGGTGAGGTTTACCATATTTGCGCGCGAATTGATTGCCCAATGGTGCGCCTGATCCACCTTTATTACCTTTCTTACCACGAGCATTTTTATTGCCTTGATTGCCTAAAGCATTTTTATTGCCTAGCGCTGCTCCTCTTCTACGTCTTCCTTGCTCCTGCTTGCTTTGCACGCCTGTTCTCCTCAAAACAGAGATTCGCCTACTTGAAAACAAATGCTTGTGCTCAAGCGCATTCAGCTTCTGTTTCAAGAGATCTGCGTGCTTCTTTTATTAAGGTGGTTTAATCATACGGCTTTTCTACCACTGTCTGCTGTTACCCTTAAATTGACTATACTAATTTACTATTTTAAATAGTACTAACCAATTAACAATAAGTTCCAACTCCAGACAAATACACTCTCCACGCCACCGCCAGAACCATCTTGGCAATTGATGGAAGAACAGTTATTGGAAGGCTATTCAATTTTAGATCTTGATATTGATATTGAGGCAAAAAACAATAGAACGGTTATTGAATTGTTGCGGTGAGGTATAAGGCGCTTGCTACCTATCGCGGTTTCATTAATAATTGAGTATTAGGATGAGGTTTTTATGTAACTGAAGAGAATAATAGCTAGTTCAGGCAGTGTTATGAAAAGTATCATCACCTTTGTTATCGCAGCAGTAGTGGGAGTGCTTGCCGTCTCTGCTGTTCCGCTCCCAGTAAGGGGTTACTCTCCTACCACAATTGTAGCGATTCGCTCATATCATTACATTGGCAATAAAAGTGCTGGGCAGATCGTATACTCACAACATCATCAGTGTCGTCTTAATACGTTTTTATGTGAGATTGGCGGTACTTGTTCGAACCACTCAATTGATCATTATCTTTCTGCTTGCCCACATATACCAACTAGACTATTTCTCTTGGGACCTATTAAAACTATCCCATTAGCTGATGAGAGCGAGCCAGCTCACTACCTCCTTAGTTAATTCTGCCGTTAATCATTAACTAATAACTGCGCCGGAAAGCAAAGGCGCTTGTGATTGCCAGTGCGGCAGTCATAGGAGGTTTTATGGATACTATTTGGGCTTGGCTGATCGCATTTGTATTGATCATTTTGGTTTTTTGGGGGTTAATACGGGAAAACAACCGTGTTGCTAGGCGTACAGTTGAGGAGTATGAAGCAGATGTACGTGCCCGACGCATAGGCCGTAACCTGCTTATGGCAGGGCTGCTGGCCTTGGAGACACATTTCAAACCCAATCTGAAAGTAGCGATGGAATATTCCCTTGATGAAAAGAAGGGACAGACGAGAACAAAAAAGAATGGTGATAATGATGATAATGATAATGAGGAGAAACAAGATCCCTTACCTTGACATCGAATAAGCCCCTGTCCACAGTAATACTGACACGTTATTGTGGAGGTCTAGCCAGCCCTCTTTTTTATCATACCTGCTCACCATCTTATAGTTTCAATGATTTACAGAGCAAATTCCAGGAGGGCTAAATTTATCTAATGATAATAAAGATTGCCTACCCAGCCCCATTCTATTTTGCCAGCATCCTTCTATCGGGCTTAGCAATGTACTAATGCCAAAGTCGAGTTATAATGACAATGCTATCCCCCTAATATGGTATTACAAAGAAGTAAATTGGAGGGCTTATGCTGCCAATGAAAGCCAGCCGAACGGCAGGCTTCCATGGTTTTCGTCGATATCAGCTGATGTTTTGTCTATTGCTCTTGCTGGCGCCTATGTCAGCTTCGCAAGACAATAATAATGGAAATGGTAGCGAAGGCCGCGATAGCCAAATATTAATATTGCAACAGGGTAACCCCATTGAGCGAGAAATGGCAAAGCATCAGAGCCATTTGTATGAAGTTAAGCTTCTTACTGGTCAGTATCTACATGTTGTTATCGAACAACAGAGCATAGATGTAATGGTAGTACTATTCAGTCCAGATGGTAAACAACTGGTTGAAAATAATTACTTGAGCACAGTACCAGGAGATGAACTCTTCTTTTGGATAGCAGAGAAAGATGGAAATTACCAACTGCAGTTGCGCCCAGCCAGAAAGCAGACAACTGGACGTTACAAGATCAGAATTGAAGCGTTAAGAGCAGCTACCCCATCAGACAATGATCGTATTGATGCAGAAAAAGCATTTTCTCAAGGAGATCGGTTACAGATAAAAGATACTAGAGAATCTATCCAGGAGGCGATCAAAAAGTTTGAAGCCGCACTGCCACGTTTTCAGGCAATTGGGGATCGCACTGGAGCAGCAATTACTCTTAATAAACTTGGTATAGGATATAATCGCTTAGGTGATAAGAAGAAAGCCCTACAGCTCTATAACCAGGCGCTTCCTATCACACGCAGTATAGGGGATCGCACAGGAGAATCGGCAGTGCTCAATAACATTGCCAATATCTACTCTTCATCAGGTGAATACCAGAAAGCAATAGAATATCTTACAGAAGCCTTAAAGGTTTCGCAAATCTCCGGTGACAGACTTAAAGAGTGCCAGGTACTTAACAATCTAGGTTCGGCCTACTCTTATTTGGGAGATAAACAGAAGGCAATAGACTACTACAAACAATCGCTACAGATCAAACGTGCCTTGGGTAATCGTGAAGAAGAGCTTGATACCCTTTCCAATATGGCGATACTCTATGATTTTTTAGGGGAAAAACAGCAGAGCCTGGACTGCTATAATCAACAACTGGAAATCTTGCGTGAGCTAAATAAGCAGACTGAACAGATTTATATATTCACGGCGATAGGTAAGATTTATAACTCATTAGGAGAATATCGCAAAGCGCTTGACTACTATGATCAGGCATTAAGTATTTTACGAAAGACAAAGAGGCCACGCTACGAAGCTGATATCCTCACAGAGATTGGAAGAGCATACGACTCATTAGGTAAACATGAAAAAGCATTGGAATACTACAATCAAACTTTACTGATTTTACATGGGTTAGGTGATTATAAAGAAGATATATTA
>JBFLVQ010000766.1:0-4242 GCA_040758525.1 Acidobacteriota bacterium | reverse complement strand
AATATAAGTCTTATCAAGATAGTCCAACCTGGATCTCAAATTTGACTGCCGACCTCAAATATACTCTTAATCAAGCTACGGTAACGACATTAGTCGATAAGTATGGTATTATCGCGCCTAAAGGCCCTGCCGGCTCAGTCTTCTTTTTCCATGGTAATATTGTCCATGGCTCACCCAACAACATATCTCCATTCGACAGACTGTTGATAATTATCACTTTCAGCAGCATTGATAACATACCCAAAAGATCGATTAATGCGCGACCTGAGTTTCTTGCTAGTCGAGATTATGCTCCATTAACACCAATTTTAGATGAGGAACTTTAGTTAAGATCCCAATACCATACTAGCTTTAGGTCAGGATAAGGCATGGCGGATATTTTCTTGTTGTCGCTCTAAACGGTTTGCCGAAATTCGTAGTGAGCCAATATAGCAGACAAAGTATATCACTAGTATAACCATCATGCCCCAAACTGCAATGGACTTACTCTCATGCAATAGATATAGGGATAATAGTCCCGGTAAACTGCAAAAAACTAACCCAGCGATTGTATCAATGGGCGAACCACCAGCAGAGAAATGATAAAACTGCATCTTAAATGGTTGCCGTACTGACATCCAGTTACCCCAAGTTAAATAAGCAAAGAACAAACTAACTGCTTCAACTAAACCTAAAATCCCCACCGTGAACCCAAAGCGCCAGAATGCCAGTGAAAGCGCTAGCACTAACTCCACACTTATTATTATTAAAAATGCGAGATTTTTAACCAATAATATTGTCTGACCAGTAAGTGGAAACAAGAAGTAGCGCTCTAACCCATGCTGGTCCTCCAAACCAAAACTGTTTGAGACCATCGAAATATTAGGTATAAATATTGCAATCAGCAGAATTGTATAGACTTCTGGTGAAGGCGACTCGTTGTATATAAGGTAATAGCCTAGTAATATACCCAGCAACAGTCCCAAGTATGGATCAAGTAGACGCCGGAAATATCTCAAGTCTTTCTCAACTAGCCCACCTAATCTTCCTCCCAGTCTGCTTAGATTAAATGTAAACCTGCGTTGCCGGAACCGCTCCGTCTGTATTCTCACACTATAAGGAAATGTTAAGAATGCCAACCAACCCATAATTGCTAAACAGATAACTAACATGATAACTGGATAGAGCGGGTCTGGTACTAGCGCAGCATTTACAATTAGTCTAGTAGGTAAAAAAGAGAAGGGTTCGAAACCTATTAAAGCCTCTCTGTTAGTGAAGATGTAAATGCCACCTATCACTACCAAGCACAATAGCAATGCCATTATTTTTCGCCCAAAGGCAAGTTTTGTCAGATTAGCAATAGTCAGGCTAAAAAACAGAGAGAAAGCAATAAATAATAATACTGCGACAATAGCAATCTTTGGGTTGGCAGCACGAGAGAAAGGCCAACAGAGCGCCAAAGATGCCAATACCATTAGCCAACTGGAAGGAAGTATTAGCAATGATAGCAATCGTATCCCAAATAATGATCGAGTCGAGATTGGCCAGCGCATCAGATTTGCACTAGAAATAGCGTACTGATAATCGCTTAACAATAAGAATACCCAACCGATCAGAATACCGATCAGTAACAATTCTGCACGCGCTATCTTCCCAACAGTAAGTTCAACTCCAACCTGTTGTAACAATTGAAAGAATCTGAATCCTGCCAAATAGAATAATATAATTAGTAGACCTATTTTGTGCTTGCTAGAGTTCTTGCCACGTAAGAGCTTTCGCCAATATGCAATCCATTGGTATTGTAGGATAGTCTTTACCCTAGCCATTCCAAATCCCCTACTGGATATCTTTTCACATATTTGAAATAGATATCCTCCAATGTGTTACCTGACTGGCCAAGTTCTGCCATGCCTTGGCAACAGACTATTTGGCCGTTGACTATGATGGCAAAGCATTCAACCAACCGTTCTACAACTTCCAAAATATGAGATGTAAGAAAGATGGTCACGCCTTTGCTAGCCAATAACAATAGAAGCTCTTTGATATTGCGCGAAGAAGATGGATCAATACCTTCAAACGGCTCATCAAGAAATAGTATTTTCGGATTATGTATTAGCGCCATGGCTAGTGAACACTTTTTTTTCATTCCGTAAGAGGCTTCATCGACAAAAATATTCCGACCTTCCCATAGATCAAGATGTTTGAGGAGTTGCTCAGAACGCTTCTCTGTTTCCTGCCAATTTAACCCATATACTTGTCCGCTTATTAAGAGATGTTCCCAAATAGTTAAAGATTCGAAAAGTGCTTGACTCTCAGGAAGTACTCCAATTATCTGTTTTATTGCTAGTGAAGAATCAAGTATTGATAGTCCACTAATAAATACCTCTCCAGAAGTTGGTGTGAGCAAACCGGTCAGCATCTTCACAGTAGTCGACTTGCCTGAACCATTAGGTCCTAAGAAACCAAAAATAGATCCTTTAGGTACCTGTAGATTCAAATTGTGTACAGCTACTAAATCCCCAAAATGCTTAGTTAAATCTTTGGTCTCAATATCCAGCATTGCAATTTAAAATGACAAAATTCAAACTATTAATACTCCTAGCAATTCTGCGATCGTGGCTCAGGTTGATTCTCTAACCAAGTATTGTATGTTATTTCTCGGCTTGTCCAAACTAATCATAGTTGCTAATCACAGTTGAATGATCAAATACTGCTTATGCTGAATTAAGTATCTCTCAGTTTATGCAAACCAATCAACCCAATTGTCAGATTTTCACCAGCTTGAGAAAGCTTGATAACAATTCTGGTAGCTTTGTTCCTCACAAAGCTACCAGAATTGCGGGGTCAGCAATGTTATTATTATTGACTGAAGTACCATTTGAGCGAGCAAGTAAGATATTCGAGCGATTCACGGGTATAAAGGTGAGTAATAATTCAATGCACGCGTTGGCAGAAGATATTGGTGAAGTAGCAGATAAAGTCAGAGTGTTGCCAAGCCGTGAGAAAGTGGAGCAGATTATTGAAGAGGCTGGCAATGGTAGAGTATAGCGACTAATTTTAATAGTAGCAGCAGATGGAGCGGATTTGCCTACCAGACCACTATCAGAAGACCGTGCTAATAAACGCGGTGCTAAAGAGTGGAAGGAAGCAAAAGGGTTTCGTATTTATCTGGTCCGACAGGAGCGCATCACACAGATAATGAGTTGACATCAGATTACTACTGAAGAAGAATTTGGTGAAGCAATTAAATTTGCTGTTACATTTATACCAACAGAAAAAGTTCATATTGCGTTGGTGGCCGATGAAGCAAAATGGCTCTGGACTCATTTATCAGAAACCTTTCCTAGCGGCCAAGAAATTCTTGATTATTACCATTGTTCTGAGTCTGTTCACAAAGTTACTTAACTTCATTGCGAAGATATTAATCAGCAGGTTTATCTGCTAAAAATGGTTAATGCTCCCCTTCTATTTCTAGTAGTTTTGCTAGTTATACTAAACTAGCGTATATCTGCTATCTTGTTTTACACTATAGAACTACATTAAACTGCCGCCGTTTGTAAACAATCCTTCAACAGTAATTCTTGTCCCACTCAAAAATAGATTCAGGAGAAAACAACCATGAAAATTCGCCCTCACACTTTGAAGAGATTAGCTATGGTAGCTATGCTGGTTTTCTTAGTAGCGATAAGTGCTGTAATGAAAAGTGAAGCTGCTAATGGATACTTTATCACGTATATAACCTATTATTCCGACAGCACATACAGTACTGTTGTAGGTCATTGCGTCTATAATTCTTGCGAACCTGACCTACGCTGTACAGGAGAACAAACCGACTACTATCAATCACGCATCGTTTATCCTGGTAACGACTGTCCTTAATTAATTGCAGCGATAGAAAGGTAGTAAGTAGGTTTCTGCTTACTACCCTAGCCTCGCCTATCAAAGAATTGTAATTAGAAGAATAGCAGGACAAATCAAAGACAGCCTGTCTATGGTAGTATAGAGCAAAAAGAGGCTGTTCTGATCTATCTTTGTATGCGATAATCTTATCAATAAAAACTCTTGATAAGATCGATCAGAAAGTTGCTTTTCGCTATAGACAAACTATGGCAGAGATAAAAAACAAAAAAGTGATAATAGTTAAAGGCTTTCTCTTTTTATTACTAGGATTGATGACTATTAGTCTAATAATATTAGAAACTCTATCGATTAGAGTGGGATTATTACTGGCAATATCAATATGGGCATTTTGCCGATTCTATT
>JBFLVQ010000765.1:0-4251 GCA_040758525.1 Acidobacteriota bacterium | reverse complement strand
CTGTTTATAATTATGATGTAAACTCTGCCGCAAAAAATTTAGTCGAGCTTACTGGGGACGCTTGGAATGAAAAGATTGTTGGTTTTTTATGCTCTGCGGGTGGACAAAACAGTTATATGTCGGTAATGTCATTTGTCAATAGCCTTATGCTTGACTTTAGAGCCGTTATTATTCCACGTTTTGTCTATGCTACCAAGACTGCTTTTTCAAAGAATACGATCACTGATGAAAATATCAATAATCGTATAGAAGAAGTGGTTGCCGCACTAATTCGTTTTACCACCGCACTGGCTCGGTAAATATCGTGTATAGAGGTATGAAATTGTTGACATAGAGGAGTAAAAAAAATAACAATGAAAGTCGTTTTGCTATTATGTGTTGATACCATACTGTCCTATACTGGCGGTGTGAATTATGCCTACCGGCATTGAGCTATTTTATCTTGCTTGCGCTGCTTCCGGTCTGCTTTTTACAGTCTTTTCTGCGATAGTAGGTCATCGCGGACATGTGAGTGGTAAAGTTGGTCATGGCCATGGCGCCTTCAAATTAGGAACAAAAGGCCATTCACACTCTGGTCATGGTACTGGCACACAAGATTCTCAATTTATCTCCTTGTCAATTATCAGCCCACTTACCGGGGCAATCTTTCTAGGTCTGTTGGGCTTTCTTGGCCTGATCGGTAGAGCGGGCTTTAATATGTCGCCAACGGTCAGTCTGTTATTTGCTGTACCACTTAGTTTGATAATATCAGCACTATTCTCCTGGGCTATTCTGAAACTGCTGTTTACGTCTCAGAGTTCAAGTATTGCTAAAGTTCAAGAAGCTACTGGCCTACGTGCCAAGGTAGTTACGAAAATTGAGAAAGGAAGACTTGGCTCTATCGCCTACATTGACAAAGGCACACGCCTAACACTGCCAGCGCGCGCAGAAGATGATGAGTCGTTTGAACGTGGCGATGATGTCTATATTTCACGCACTGATGGCAAAACCGCTTATGTACGGCGTGAGCGTAACAGTCTTTGGCAATAACCAACAAAAAGAGATTGGGAGGCTGGTGGAGTAAAATCCCCGTTCAAAGACTATGGGTATTTTAGCTGCATTAATTGGTTGGGAATTATGGGCAGGCGGTGTGGTTGGTTTTGTCGTCTTCTTATTATCAGTACTGGTTGTCTACGCATCAATGTATCAGAAAGCCGGTCCTAATGAAGTACTGATAATTTCTGGTCGTCGGCAGAAGTTAGAAGGTGATAAACAACTTGGCTTTAGACTTGTTCAAGGTGGCGGCACATTGGTTACGCCGATCTTAGAAAAAGTCGATCGTATGAGCCTGGAGATGATTACGCTTGATATTAAGACGCCAGAATTTTACACAAAATTTGGAGTGCCTATCCAGGTTGAAGGTGTAGCGCAGATCAAAGTCAAAGGCGATGATATCTCCATACGCACTGCAGCAGAACAGTTTCTCTCTAAAGATGTAGAAGAGATCCAATCGATAGCATATCAGATGATGTCAGGCCATCTGCGCGGTATTCTGGGCACACTCTCAGTTGAAGAGATGCTTGCTGGCCATGAAGCATTTGCTCAACGTGTAGCAGATGTGTCGGCTTCAGATCTTAGCAACATGGGTTTAACTGTCGTCAGCTTCACCATTCGTGAAATTCATGACTCACGTGGTTATCTAGAATCTTTGGGTAAAACACGTATTGCTCAGGTGCGTCGTGATGCAATGATTGGTGAAGCCGAAGCCAATCGTGATGCTACTATACGAGCCGCACAGGCTTCACAAGAAGGCGAGACAGCAAAGCTACAAGCAGAAATGAAGATTGCTGAATCGCGCCGTGATTTTGAATTGAAGCAAGCAGAGATCAATGGTGTTGTTAATCAACGCAAAGCCGAAGCCGATCTCTCATATGACTTGCAGAAGTATAAGACTAGTCAAACGCTAAAGAGAGAACAGGTACAGATCGAAATAGTTGTTAAAGAGCAAGAAACGATCGTACAAGAGAAAGAGATATTGCGCCGTCAACGTGAGCTTGAAGCTACTGTACAAAAACAGGCGGACGCAGAACGTTATCGGCTTCAGGCGCTCGCAGAAGCGCAAAAATACAAGCTTGAAACCGAAGCCAGAGGCGCGGCCGAAGCACAACGTCAAACTGGTATGGCTCAGGCTGATGTGATCCGTGCTACTGGTGAAGCGGAAGCTGAAGTGATTAAGAAGAAAGGACTAGCTGAAGCTGAAGTTATGCGTATTAAAGCCGATGCCTGGAAACAGTATGGCGAGGCAGCATTGGCACAGATGTTTATTGAAAAGTTACCAGAACTGGCACGTGCTATCTCTGAACCATTATCTCGTACAGATAAGATTGTTTTAATAAGCAATGGTGGTGAAGGAGCCGGGGCTTCAAAACTTACTTCAGATATTACTAAGATTATCACCCAACTTCCCCCTATCATTGAGTCTGTAACTGGGCTTAATCTGGAAGAGTTAATCAAACGTGCTCCCCAAAGCGAGAGCTTGGTTGAAGTTGATCAGCCACCAAGAAAGGTAAGTGCTCAAACCAAGGAACAGGAAATGACTCTTGAGGTGATTGAACCGGAAGGCACCTAATCTATCAACTGCTGTGGAATACACTAGTCCTTTTCTTTCCGGATTTTGCTAAATTGCTGCCACTTTAATTGAGGAGGCAGCAATGAATATGTTAAAGAAGAGTCTAATTATTATTTTGGTGGCATTGATATTACATACCACACTGTTGACACAGACCATTCTGGCAGGTGAAAAATTAACCCCCGAACAAGTAAAGGCTACCATTGCAGGCATCAGCACCAACAGCAATAACATAGTCAAGCTTAAACTAACTAATAAAAAGAGGCTCCAAGGTTATGTCCGTACTATCGAAGCAGATTCATTTATTCTTATCGATAGTAAACAAGGAGCAATCTCAGTATCTTACGCTGATGTCCAAGAACTTAAGGAAGTGGATCCAAAAAATGAGGATATTGGCACTTTTGCTAAGAAACAAGGGCTTGTTACGGTTTTGGCCGTTGGTGCAAGCATAGCCGTAGTAGGCATCATTATTGCTGCTAGCTCTGATTAGTGACGATTATTTTATAGCTCTCAAATCTTGCTAAAACACTCCTTACTGGCAAAATTCCTGTAAAATCACTTGCACTAGACATCACGGTCTGGTAAATCTTTCTATCCAGATTCATGCAAACATCTACCTATGGTGAAAAGAAACAGACGGAAAGAGAGTGTGGAAAAATGGCTAACCTAAAAGGTAAAACGCTGTTTATTACAGGAGCAAGTCGTGGAATAGGAAAAGCTATCGCGCTACGTGCAGCACAAGATAATGCAAATATTGTTATCGCTGCCAAGACAGTTGAACCGCACCCAAAACTGCCCGGTACAATTTATTCGGCTGCACAAGAGATTGAAGCAGCAGGTGGTAAAGCCCTAGCCTGTGCTGTTGATATACGCTTTGAAGATCAGATCAAAACTGCCGTGGAAAAGGCCGTAGCAACTTTTGGAGGGATCGACATACTTGTTAATAATGCCAGTGCCATCAATCCATCAGGTACGCTAGAGACACCTATGAAGCGTTATGACCTGATGCATCAGATCAATACTCGTGGCACTTTCGCCTGTTCACAAGCCTGTCTACCTTATCTATTTAAATCTGATAACCCTCATATCCTTAATATCTCTCCCCCGCTTAATATGGAAGCAAAATGGTTTGCTCCTTTTGTTGCCTATACAATGGCTAAATATGGTATGAGCATGTGTGTGTTAGGTATGGCAGAGGAGTTTAAGGATCAGGGTGTAGCGGTTAATGCCCTATGGCCCCGCACTACAGTTGCCACTGCCGCAATTATGAATCTGCTTGGCGGTGAAGAAGCGATCAAGCGATGTCGTAAACCCGAAATAGTCGCGGACGCAGCCTATTATATTCTTACTCGCCCTAGTCGTAGCTGTACAGGAAATTTCTTCCTTGATGAGGATGTTCTCATCTCTGAAGGTATCACAGATTTGTCAGGTTACTCATTTGTTCCTGACGCGGAATTACAACTCGACTTTTATGTATAACAAAGAAATTCTTGTGAACCTCACCGGCCTAAAGGCGGGATGCTTCCTGGGTTCGAGATTCTGTCTCACGACAGTATCCTACAGAAGTACTACCAGGTTCGCGCTTCCTTCCTAGCGAAGTAGGTATTGCGGGCTGCACAGCAGCTTTTGACTGCTGCGCCTTA
>JBFLVQ010000764.1:0-4261 GCA_040758525.1 Acidobacteriota bacterium | reverse complement strand
TCGCTAAACAATAATCTGCTACTACCTGAGCTTCTAGGCGGGCAGCTTCTTCCGCTTTGCGCTCTACATCTCTGACTCCTCTAATTTTCTTCTTCAACTCTTTCTTTAGATGGCGGTCGAGTTCACTCACAGGCTGAGCCAAATCTTTCAAATAGTGGTAATGGCATATTTGATGCGGCACGCCTGCTAATTTATCTTCAACAGCTAAACGAATGGAATCTTGTTTATCGCTTATCACTCCCAAGATCGGCAGTGCTAATGCTTTTACCTCTTCAATTAGTTTTTCAATTTCTTCAGTTGCACTCGATAATAGATTTTTTGCTACTAACACTCTGCCAGTGCGCACATCTCTGAGAAGGTAAAGTGTCTCATGACTTTTTTCTGGTTGTATGCCATCAATCACTAGCACGATACCACCTGATTTTCTCAACTCATCCATTAGCTCTTGATCTTGATGGGCCACAGTGGTAACCAATGCCAGATAAACTTCGCATAATAGCTCTACCTCCTTTATTGATATTTGCAACTGCGTTGCTGTTTTTAGTTCTGTTGCTATTTTTGATATGGAAAAATTATCTCTGTATCTTAACTCGCCGATGCCTGCTACCACATCTAAACCAAAGTTATAACCTGGCAATGCTAACATTCCTTCTTGTGCGGGCCGATATATTGCCTCTCGCAATTCGCAATCGCAGTTGCGACATTCAAGATAATGGCTTTTCACTTTTAGCTCTTGGCTTAGTTGGATTATCCAGCCTTGTTTGTGATATCTCTCTTTCAACTCTTGCTGGCACGCGGGACATTCTCTTATTTCTGGATATAAATCTACCTGGTTGCTGTCACTGTGGGCACGGACTTTTCTCATGGGACTTTCTCCTTTTTATCCCATTATAGCCCTCGTTTTTACCCCTTTTCTCACTTATCCCAGGTCTTTTCTATTGGTTGAGTTAGTTTTACAACGGTAGAAAAAAAATCTAACGCACCGTATTACAACTTTCAAAAAGCAGGAGAAGAACGATTTATTAAAGGTGGTTCTTCTCCTCTAGCGATTTTTCAATTAAATGGTAGAGTCCGATTTTGTCTTAAAAGCTCAGACGAAACGCGAATTGTACTGCTCGCGGACCGCCACTGCCAAAGACTCCCCCCGCGGTTTCCAATTTCTGGCCGAATGAGGATGAGGTTAGAAAACCGCTTGAATTCGGATCAAAACTGTCACGCACAAGCACATTCCTAAAACCGGAGAACGAGCCAGCCAGGGCACCCCTAATATTGGCGATATTGAAGACATTAAACATTTCAACAATCGCGTTAATGGATACCGCTTCAGTGACTTTGAAAGTCTTGGAGACTCTCAGATCTAGGGAATTAAAACTGTCACCGAACTTCAGATTAGGATTTACTAGAGGCACTGGGCCGAAGCCAGCTACGCCACCGCCAGCATTAATCTGATTGATAAATTGGTTAAGCTCTGCGCCTGTTCTAAACTGTCTGCCACCTGCATTGCGTTGTGCGAATGGGAGACGATTAGGACCAAATAGCAGAATATCCACAGGCACATCCGAAGCCAATGTATAGATCGGGGAGATTCTCAAACCATAGGGCAGATCAATGACACCTGCAAATGTGAAACGATGACGCTCGTCAGTATCCACAGGGCCTTTTTCCAGCTTGATATCCGTGTTGGGGATAAGAAGTGTGACCAGACCATCATCAGTAGTACCTAAGGATTTTGAGAGTGTATAGGAGGTGATAAAACTAAGATATTTAGTTGCACGCCTCTCCACATTTATCAGCAAGCCATCATACCAGTTTTTTCCTGGCGATTGAGCTTGGCGTATTTGTCCGGGTGCATTGACTCTGGGATCGAAGATCTGACCAATTATCTGCTGAGTTATGAAATGTGTGCCGAAAATATGCACGCCATCAACAGAAACATTCAAGCCGGGGATAACTTCCCGTCTGATGCCAAAATTGAACTGCTGTACGGTAGGTGTTTCCAGCTTATTGTCGATAATCACAATACCTGCTCCAAAAAGGATCGGACCGCTGAATGGAGCCGCCAATGTTGGTGAGAATGGTAGGAAATTGCCGTTGTCATCGAAAATCGTTCCCAAGCGACCAGCGAAATTCAGTTGATTACGTTCCAGATCTTTAAGTGCTAAAGGTACGCGCCCATAATAGATGCCATAGCCACCATGTATAGAAGTACGACCGTCCTTGAAGGGATCCCAATTGAAACCTATGCGTGGACCGAGATTGTTCTTATCCCTTTCGCGATTACCAGCCGCGAGTGAACCTATTTGTTGGCTTATCAGGTTAAAGCCACTAATATTCTTGACATCTGTATCCAACTCGTAGCGCAAGCCTAGGTTAAGGGTAAAATTGGGCGTTATCTTCCAATCGTCTTGCACATATAATCCGATATAGTTGTTCTTCACAGACGCTATTGGAGGCATGCCTTCATTGGTGAATACAAGAGAGAAAGCAAGATCAAAATCATTAACAACACCATCACCATTGCGATCAAATGGAGCAAAATCCTCATCGAAGAAGATTGTCCCCCTAGAGGCTATGCTGACGTTACTAAGGGCTTTGATATGTTGAATTTCAGCGCCGAATTTTACTGAGTGATTACCTGCCAGTAGGCTTACATTATCACGAAACTGATAGCGATCTTGATTTCTTATGTTTGGTACGAACGGACTGGAGCCATCGCTAACAGATGGAAAGAGCAGTTCTGGTCCATTGGTAAAAACTGGGACATGATTCCTGAATCTGCTTATTTGGAAAGTGAAGTCGTTAATCAGCTTTGGAGAGAAAGTATGCGCTAAGTTATAGACAAAAGACTGAAATCTGTTCCTGCTACGTATTCTATGACTAGCAGAAATGCTTGGGCGATCGTCAAATCCAAACCCTAGATCGATAAGTCTATCGTTATCGAAGTTATAGCGGAATGTCATGCGATCCGCCATAGTTATTTGCCAGTCTGCGCGCAAGGTAAATAGCGTGTTTCTCAGTGGAGTTTCGGTGTAGGTCGTCAATATCTGTTGTCTATTCACGTCGCGCTGGCCAGCCAGTGCAACAGCATCTTGGTGACGGTACTCAACTGCACCAAAAAACCATGCACGATTGATTTTAATCGGTCCACCCAACGAAGCAGTATACTGTTCCCGGTCGAAGCTTGGGCTCCCTTGGGTAGCTACAACATTGGGATCAAGCGTCGCAGGCAGGGCTGATAGATCATCATTGCGGAAAAAAATACCTGCCGAACCATGAAACTTATTTGTGCCTGATTGAGTGATTACATTGATTGCGCTTGCCAGTGTACGACCGACCTCGGCATTGCTTCTGTCGGTTATAATCTGGAATTCACGTACCGCGTCCTGAGGAAGATTCTGGAGATTGCCGCCAAAGAAATCATTGTTGTTGTCTCCACCATCAATGGTCAGATTGTTGCCCCGCGAACTCTGTCCTGAAGTAGTTATCTGTATAGTGTTTTTTTGCACCGTATCAAAATTCGGCGCCGGCCTATTGCCAGGAAGTAAAAACGCTAGATCTAAAAAATTGCGCCCATTAAGGGGCAAATTGGCCACTAGCAGGTCTGAAATAAAACTGGTCACCTGCGAGGTTGTAGTATCGACGCCGATATCGGCCTGAACTTCTATCACTTCACTGGTAGTTTCTGGTACAAGCTTGCCTACTACCGTCACCGTTTCGCCCACACGTAACGAGATCTCTTTTAGGTTAACTTCCGCGAAGCCCGGCGCCATGATCTTCATGCGATAAACTGCTGGTGATAAGTTTTGAATTACATAAGAGCCGTCTTCAGTAGTAATGGTTTCACGTGTTTGTCCAGTGGCACTATTTTGTACCATCACCACGGCGCCTCCTATTACGGCACCGCTAGTATCGACTACTTTACCGTTGATAGCTGATGTGCCAAGCTGAGCAAAAGAATCTGCTGTAACTACCAAAACAAACAGAATAGAGAGTGTTACTAAGAGAAGTTTTCTGGATAACACTGTTTGTTCCTCCTTCATTAGGTGAGACTAATAAATACGCGAAACTTTTTATTTGTATTATAGGGAGGGAACCTATCGAACTATTGACGAGGAGAGGCCTTCCCCTGTCATTAGCATTGCTGCTGCTTCATATACGGTCCACGCATTTATTAGGTTGCTAGTAACTTATGGTTAGTATCTTTGTTAACGATTATACCATAATAATAGTAATGTATTGGTTGCTTGTTATAATTTATCTC
>JBFLVQ010000763.1:0-4269 GCA_040758525.1 Acidobacteriota bacterium | reverse complement strand
AGGTGAATCTATTAAAGAAGAAAGAGAGATAGAGCTAAAGAAATTTAGCGCGCATGAACCAGGAGAATATACCATTATTGTTAGGTATCGTAGTCCGATCTCACAAGAGCTTGCTCCTGACAATTTAAAGATATGGTCAAGAGAAAATGGTCTGTTACAAGCTAAAAAGCTCTCTCTTATTGTTTCCCGCTAATGGAATCTCTATGAAATTGATTAGTGTTGTGCTAAGCCTGCCAGTAAGGGGTTGCTAGCAGTGGTTAGTTAAGCCGATGTTAAGAGATCATCTTATATGTTCTTAGTCTAGCTATTATCCATTCTAAGGTAAGCATAAGAGTGAGAATTATCATGCCCAGTAGCAGAGTAGCTAAGTTAGGAGCAGCAAGAACCCCCCAAACCACTCCAATTAGAACAATGATCGGTCGTATAAAAGTAAATGGACCAAAGATAAGAATACTGGTGATACTTTGCAGGTCTACAGAAGGAACAAGACGAATAATAAATGTAAGGAGAATAATAGTAGCATAGGGGAGGTAGATTATTAACATACGTGTGCCTGCCTGCTTAAATCCATTAACCAATATAGCAGGTTGGGGAGAGAGAAGTAGTAAGATAACAATGGTAGCGGCGGCAATGCCTACTGCCATTTGACCGAAGAGGGCGCCTCTAAACATTGCTCGGCGGTAGTAAGTGCGCTTGTTGATCAAGGCACTGCGTCCTGCTGCCTCCCTGTAGCCAATAAAAGCAGCATCAATGCTGGCAAGAGCCCATAGCAATAGGAGAATCATTCAATTTTGCCCAATGCAGCAATACGGTTTCCCATATATTTTAAGAAATTCTCTCGGTAATCAGGGCGTATACCAACCAGCGCATGAAAGACTCTGGGAATAGGTAATCGCCATAATCTTGTGCCATAAATAACCGGAACAAAATCGGGTGTGGCAGCTTTAGCTGCTGCCAGCAGGTCATGGCTTTTATGTGCGCGTATAGCAGAAAGGACACCATCATGTTTAGATAGCGGCTCACGCATACGTACGGCATGAAAGAGCCAAGAGCCAAGCGGAGTGAGTGGGGAAGGTTGAAAATCGAAGTGTACAAAAGCGCAGGTTTGCGCTCGGTTGTGTTGTTTGAGAAGCTCCCCTAATGCCTGACCACGGAAGTGATGGAGAATTCCTGTAGAAAGATAGATGGCCGCCGGATGGTCTAAACGAAATGCATTTGCGACAATGAAGGTGCAAGGTAGTTTCTCTATTTCCGCCAGCCTTTGGGCTTCTCTAATAAGAGCAGCATTATAATCAGCGCCAATAAGTTGAACATCATCTCCTAAAAGCTCATTGGCGGCAAGCCAGCGTATGACAAAGCCAGTGCCACAGCCAATATCGACAATACGAATAGGTCTGTCAACCCCACCGTTACGTAAAGCTTTCAGAAGCGGCCGCAAGATCTCAGCAACACGCTGGCCATGTTGAAACTCTTCCGAGATACGTTGCAACTCACAATGCGCAGTGATGAGAAGTTGGTCAACGGCATCTGGATCTAGTATGCCTGCGCATTCTGGTATAGTGTTGACAATATCTGCCGCCATCCGATTACCTGATGAGATGAACTCTTGGATCACCTCGGACTTGATGACAGGTTTACGTGCTAGTGTTTCGGGGTCAAAAGAGATGATTGCATCCGAGATCTCTGGTCCATTGCTAGGAATAGTCAGTAGCCTCATAAACACCTACTCCTAAGTGAGTATCCCGCCTGCTTATTATCTGTATAAAACTACCGCTCAGCAATCTGGCTATGCCGGAAAATTTATCAATATCTGCTACCATTCTCAAACTCCTGGCAGTTGAGCTGGCAGGGACAGTGAGTATTGAATGCTTGGCCAAATTTTGTGATAACTATTATTGCGCTTGTAGTGACATTTAAGCTGGTCTGGAAACGAGGTTATTCTCCTTTGGAGCTCTTTTCTGCTTCGGTAAATAGAGTGTTTGTTGAGACTTTACGGCAGAGATTTCCTCATACTGATGGTACGAATTAGACAAATAATCTAGCAATCAGGTAGGATCTCAATTCTTCGTTAAGATTTTGTAATCCTGCATTAAGATAGTTATCCAACTATGGTTGGTATCATCTAGTTGATCTAATCTGCCTTGGACAACTACTTCGTCACCGCTATTAAAATTCTCAAAATCGGTATGATTTCTTGAAGTACAAGCAATCATTACGATCTTCTCTTTATTATCTAGCCGCTCAATTACAGAACGAGCCTCTAAGGGTGGGTCAAGCAATAAACGATAAATATAAGTTTCAGTATTTACTTCAGTGTTAAAGACACGAGCCTTAAACGATACTTGTTTACCGCTATACTCTCTATATGATTTGCGAATATTCGTTGATGTCGAGAGTTCTTGAACAAGTGTCTGTAGTTGGATCTCTTTTGCAGGTGGCGCGATTTTATCAAGGTTAGCTAAGAACAGACCAGTAGTTGCAATTAGAATCGAGATTACCAATACAATTATTCTGCCTATTGTTGGATAAAGCCAAAATCTGCTCTCTTGTACAAATATGTTTTTCATTGCTCTCAACCTTTTGAGTAGTGATGTTCAACACTACTACTGATAAGCAAATTATCAAATTAGGATGTCTACAGCATTTTGGTGTGGATATCCACATTTATGTGCAGCCAACAATGTAAGAAAAAGTCCCTCAGGCGGATCGAGAGATCGAGTATGAGCAAGAGCTAATCTAGCTAGGGGCGTGTTGGATGAGCAAATTAGCGCGGCTTGCACTCAGACTACCATCTGAGCTAGAGAAGGTACGGCGCGAGAATACTCAACGGAAAGAAAGGTTGGATAGAAGAAATTGGTTGTCAAAGACCGTAGGCCAGAATACCGAGCCGCGAGGTTTTATGGAAGATAGTGCGGGAATTTCTTACAATGGCACGATGCCTGTAGAAAAAGCTCAACAGATGGAACAATTACCAGCCGTTGATATACTCCAGCTTTGCAAGACCATCGAGAAGCTTAAGGGTTATAACCAACGGCAAATGTCCGAACTTTTGGGCGTTCATCTTCGGACCTACCAATCTTGGCGTTTTGCCGTAGATCGCGATCCCAGCGGCAATGCGATAGCACGCCTTTTCTTGCTCAAGGAACAAATAGAGCAAGAGTTTGGAATCAAGATTCCGCTCACCACTAAACCTCAAAAGCAGTAGTGCCACAATATGCTATCTGCGTCGTATTATTAAGAATCTTTGTTCATTGTTATCAATAGCTCTCTTCTTTATATTACGATGTAGACAGCGTGTAATCCTTTGTATCAAGAACGGAAAATAGGTTGTCAAACAGCACTAGAGCATCGAAGGCTATTGAAAAGGGAGGAGAGCGGGGAATCTGTGACTATCGTAGAGCACCCGAGTGGAATCGTTAAACCTATCATTTATAAGGGCTTGGACTTTGCGATATATAAAATCGAGCTAAAACCCAAAGAAATATCATCGCTATTGGCGAAGGAGGTCAGAATAAGCTTGCCAATATTCAGTTAGTTTACGATATCTGTAATAGAAGGAAAGAACGAGCGCGATGTTATAACAAAACTATTGCTCGGCTTAACAATACAGAATACGGCCCACTCACCTATCAACGAAGAGTACAGGACTGGTAGAAAAAATGGTTAGATTAAAAATGAGGATTGATTATGGCCCCTAAGAAACTCAAAAAACTCACACCCGCTCAAGAGATGCTCATACCGGTAATCAGAAGCCGATGGCTAGAAAGATTTTTTCACGACAGCACTATTGATGAGGAAGGTATTCGCAACGGAATCAAACGGCTATACAAACTGTGTGATCTTAAAGAACCACTGATAATAATTGTTGGGAGCCCACTGGCGGCCCAATATGCAGCCAATATTATTAAGGCATATATGGGGCAGGATTCAAAAGAGGTGTCGACTCAGGTGTGGGCTCAGGTGTGGGATCAGGTACGGGATCAGGTGCGGGCACAGGTAGGGGCACAGGTGTGGGCACAGGTGTGGGCTCAACTGTGGGCACATGTGGGGGCACAGGTAGGGGCACAGGTGCGGGCACAGGTGTGGACACAGGTGTGGGATCAAGTAGAGGCTCAGGTGGGGGCACAGGTACGGGCACAGGTACGGGCACAGGTGTGGGATCAAGTGGGGGTTCAGGTGGGGACTCAAGTGTGGGCACAGGTAGGGGCTCAGGTGCGAGATCAGGTACGGGATCATGTGCGGGATCAAATTAGATTTGAAAAGCTACAA
>JBFLVQ010000762.1:0-4273 GCA_040758525.1 Acidobacteriota bacterium | reverse complement strand
CCGCCAGGATACTGTTTGAGATCAGGATAGCGCTGCACTTCCAGTAGATCTTTTACATAAGCGCGCGCGGGTTGTGCCAAAGAGATATAGTAACTGCCCGCAGGAATCTTTCTATTGTTAATCATTAGCGGCATAGTTGTCTGAGTTACTTCTGCGCCTCCAATAATCAAGCGGTTGATCATTTCTGCTGTGGCATTGGGATCATGCTGATCGTGTGGGACAAGATAACCGTAAGGAGCTTCTTTTTGGCCACGACTTATTGATTCACGGTTAAGATTATAGAAATTGGTCTTTACCTGTGACTTGAAGATAGCGGCAAATTCCAATAATGAATAAGTGACTGCCTTCTCATAATCGATAATATCGCGTAGTCGCCACCAGCCGCCTAGCCAGGGTTCTAAATAGTTGGTTTGGGTCTTATTCTCTGGCAACTCCTGTCCAAATCCATTCAGACTGTTTTTGGGAAAAAAGACGGGAGTGGCAAGATAAGCACTGGCCATCTCTGAGAGGATACCAATACGATTATGCCAAAGAGGCGTCTTTGACATAGTACCTTCAAAATAGGCATTAAAGACTGAGCCAGTTACTACACCCTTGAAACCCTGTCGCTGTAGCTCCGTCACCATATATTTACCAAGTAAATTCACCTGTGCGGTAAGCAGCGGGTGTACATTAGGGTTAACTGGATCAGCATAGGGTGGTAAAAATAGCCTTGGTCCACTAGCACCCATTTGATGCTGATCAAAAACGATTTCAGGAAACCATTCATGGTAGAGTAGTCTAGCAGTGTGCCGACTCTCGACAAGGTTGTACATAAACCAGTCGCGGTTGTTGTCATGCCCTGCATAAGGATGATAAAGCTCAGGAGGATTAGTGCCTTCTGCCGGTGTGCCAACCGTTTTACGATACCAATCAACGACTAGCTGTTGACCATCAGGGTTGAGGGAAGGTACTAGCACAATAATGACATTTTCCAGTATACGTTGCTGTTGAGGGGAGTTTCCTGTAGCAAACTCATGGAGTAGTTCTACGGACTCTTGACTTGCCGCAATCTCCGTTGAATGAATGTTTAGTGTAATAAGTACGACCGTCTTACCTTCGCCAATCAGGGCAGCCGCAGCGTCGGCGGAGAGAGTATAAGGCTTAGCCAGTTCACGCTGGATCTGCTGATAGCGGGCAAGCTTCTTGATATTCTGTTCTGAGGAGATGATAGCGGCAAGAAAGGGTTTGCCCAGCGTTGACTTGCCTAGCTCTTTGACAATTACACGATCAGACTGCTCATCAACCTTATTGAAATAGGAGACAATCTGGCTCCAATCAATCAGTTTACGGTCTTCACCAATACGGAAGCCAAAGACTTCTTGGGGAGACGATATCTTCTCTGTACTAGCTTGTCCTGATACACAGAAGAGCGCCGTCAACAACAGCAATGTAAGGGTCTGTTTTAAGGAGTTCATTGGATTTATTAAGCACTAGTGCGCTTTTCAAAGGCGCCCATAGCACGGAATTTTTCATAACGGTGTGCCAACCGTTCCTCGACAGAGAATTGCCGAGCCGTAGTAAGGGCGCGTTGTAGGTATTCGCCGAGCGTCTGCGCCATTGCCGGATGATCTTTGTGTGCCCCGCCTTTTGGTTCAGGGACAATATCATCAACAAGATTGATTGCCTTAAGGTCATTAGCTGTGATACGCATACTCTCGGCCGCCAAATCCGCCTTGCTAGCATCTTTCCAGAGGATTGCTGCGCATCCTTCTGGAGAGATAACAGAATAGATAGCATTTTCGAGAATGTAGACAATATCGCCTACCCCGATCGCAAGTGCACCACCCGAGCCACCCTCGCCTGTTACAGTCGTGATGATTGGCACACGCAAACGTGCCATCTCAATCAGATTGCGAGCAATTGCCTCAGCTTGGCCACGCTCTTCTGCATCAATACCAGGATATGCACCAGGAGTATCGATAAAAGTGAAGACTGGGCGGTCAAACTTCTCTGCCAGCTTCATTATACGTAGTGCTTTACGATAGCCTTCCGGTTTTGGCATACCGAAATTACGTGCCTTGCGATCTTCTGTCTTGCGACTGTTTATATTGGCTTTCTGGTGACCAATAATCACAATTGGTTCACCGAGGAATTTTGCCATACCACAGACGATGGCAGGATCATCACCATAACGACGATCACCATAGATCTCTTGAAAGTCATCAAAGATTAAATGTGCGAAATCAAGTGTATAGGGCCGGTCAGGATGGCGCGCAGTGCGTACCCGATCCATTGGGGTACAGAGTGCCTGCAACTGCTGTTGTAACTGTTCGACACGCATACGCAGGCGAAGTACTTCGGCCTCCAGATCGATTTTTTCATTCTGAGCTATATCGCTTTTGAGCAGATCATTGATCTGTTGCTCAAGCTTCTCTAGCTCTGCTTCCAATTGTGTGCGATCAATATTGCTATCTAGTGTGGTGGACATAGGCGGCAAATTTTCCGCTTGTAGATCAAGCATTGCCAATTTTACTGGAGATATCATTGTACTCTATGCGTCAAGTTTTTCCTCCTGGGGGAGGCGTACCCCATTAAGAAAATCGCGGGCCAGTAGGCGCTTGCGCCCCTCCAACTGCAGTTCTAGCACGTTCAGCGCAGTAGCTTCACGGCAAACCACCACTATACCATTTTTATCGGCACGTACAATGGTTCCTGGCTGATTATCGGCGACCGCTAGATCTGTACAGACCTCTGCTCGCCATAATAGCAAGCGTGTGCCATGCAGATTTGTATAGGCGCCTGGCCAGGGTTGGAAGCCACGTACACGCCGCTCCACCTCTTCGGCACGTAATTGTGCCCAATTAATATGGCCATCTTCGCGTTTAAGCACTGGTGCATAAGAGACCCGTGTCCCGTCCTGTCGCTGTGGTGTAAGTGTACTAGTTGGCAATCTAGACAGTGTTTCAGACAGTAGTTCTGCACCCATCTGACTAAGGCGTGTACCCAACTCTGACGCGGTCTCTTGTTGGCCTATTAAGGTTGCTTGTTGTAGCAAGATATCTCCTGCGTCAAGTTCTGGTACAACCTGCATAGTTGTAACACCTGTCTCCCGTTCGCCATTTACAATTGCCCAGTTGATTGGCGCGGCGCCACGATAGGCAGGCAGCAGCGAGAAGTGTAGATTAATAAAACCGTATGGGGGTATGCTTAACAGCCAATCAGGAATAATACGACCATAAGCAACAATCAGAGCAGCTTCAGGAGCAAGACTTTGGAAAAGCTCTCGAATCTCTTCGGTACGAATCTTAACAGGCTGGTAAATAGGCAGATTATGGGCTTGAGCGGCAATTTTTACGGGTGGTGGCTGTAGGCGATTACCACGCCCGGCCGGCTTATCTGCCTGAGTGAAAACGGCCACCACCTGGTGGCCGTCACTAATTACACGTTCTAAAGATGGCACTGCCACTTCCGGCGTGCCCAGAAAGACCACTCTCATCCGTTTAAATTACCAGTCACTGGCTTTTATACGCTTCTTTATCTTTCGCTTGATAAGATCGCGTCTAAGCGGGCTAAGATATTCGATGAACAGTTCACCATCAAGATGATCTGTCTCGTGAGCGATACAGCGTGCTGCTAAATCGAGCGCGTCAATAGTAAAAGGCTTTCCTTCAATATCAAGGGCACGAGCAACTACACGTCTAGGGCGCTGGACTTCAAAGTAGATGCCAGGAAAACTGAGGCAGCCTTCATCACCAATCTGTTCGCCTTCTGTGGAAACGAGTTCAGGGTTGATAAAGACAAGCTTTTCCTTGGGATCTTTTCCACCCGAGCAATCCATTACAAATATACGTTTGAGAATTCCTACCTGTGGTGCAGCCAAACCAACCCCAGGAGCAGCATACATAGTTTCGAACATATTCTCGACCAATTCTCGTAACTTTTCGTCGAATTCTTGTTCAGTTACTGGGATCGCTTTCTGCGTTAATATTGGATCACCATATTTAACAATAGGCAAAATCATCGGTTTTTCTTACTCCTGGCGAAATAAATCTCCTAATATTTTTTTAGAATCTTAAGATACTGCTGAAAATTCTTCTCCATTTCCAAAAGCGTGTCACCACCAAACTTCTCGCGCATTGCCCCAGCTAATACTGTGGCAACCGCAGCCTCACCAATCACACCGCCAGCTGGCACAGCGGTAACATCAGATCTCTCAAAAGCGGCGCGTGAACTCTCTTTAGTATCAACATCGACGCTCTCAAGTGCCCGCCGTAAGGTAGAGATTGGTTTC
>JBFLVQ010000761.1:0-4280 GCA_040758525.1 Acidobacteriota bacterium | reverse complement strand
CTATAATCCGACATAAGTGATTCCAACACTTGATGGATATTTTTATTCATCGTACCTTCATCTGCTAACTTTGCTGAGGTATTTATCAATGTCAAGGATTGAATTCTATCCGGTCTATTTCTGGTCATGATCTGTGATATTAATCCTCCCATAGACCAGCCAACCAAGTGCACTGGCTGACTTATGTTTAGATGATCAAGAATTTCAAAAATATCTTCACTGATGCCAGCAAAATTTGAACTTTGTAATTTGAATTCACTCCTTCCATGCCCCGGATAATGACATACTATTATCTGGTAGTTGTTTGATAATGTTTTGATTTGCTGCATCCATACGGTGGCAAGGCAACCAAACGGCGGCATTAAGACAATGGGTACTCCTCGACCAGCAACAAAAACTTCAATATTGAGGTTTCTGGATGTTTTTATAAAAGATATCTCCAATTTTTTACATTTTGAGAGCGCTTGCTTGTAGATATCCAAGAAAACATCGGTAAACGAAAGTTGATTTACATTAATAGCTTCAATATCTATCGAATGATTAAATTCGCGCTGGGAAAAGCTCACAAAATCTTTGCGTTTGATAGGTTTTTTGCTAGCTTTATCTACAGTGCCCTTAGCGATAATCTCAGATAAATAATTTCCTAAGTAATGTAAATTAGGATACTCAAAAAACACGGTAGGCATTAGCTCTAATCGATAAATTTTATTCAATTGATTCATAAATGAAACAAAACCCATGGAATCAAAGCCATATTTTAATAGATCTGTTTCCAAGTCGATCATTTCAGGAGCAATTTTCTGTAGATGAGACACTAACTTAACAAGTTCTTGATGCACCGATCCTACTTTGCGCCCATTTTGATACTTATCTGCTAAAAAGATACTTTCTTGCTCTTTCTTTCTTTGACTCTCAACCATTGTAAACTCATGAAAAGAGATGACAATTTCTCCTCGCTCATTAGTAATGGCAATATCATATTTTTTTACACTTGCTTGAGAATCTTGTCCTGAACTCAATTTTATATAAGCATATCCACGTTTAGACAATTTTTCATAAATCCATAATTCTAGTAGAGTGAAAGGAAGTCGGATAGCCATCTCCTTGTTTTGTAACCTGTACCAAATCTCGATAGCTTCAAAGGCGCTATTTATCAGACTTGGATGTAGAACATAAGTTTCACTACCATTCTCAATACAAGCAGGAAGTTGCAATGTTGCTAAAGCTTCTTCATCATTGTACTGTAAGTATTCTAAGGCTTGAAAACTCTCTCCGATAACGGAAGTCCCAAAAATTTGTTCTATCAATATCGATATCTCTTTAGAACCTTGGTGAAACTTACATCGCGATTGAATATTTTGAATAGAAAGAGAGCCTGGATCTGCTTTTTCATCTTTAGAGCCTAAAATTAACCTTCCTTGCGAATAAATAGTATTTTCTATTTTTTTATCAGCTTCATCAAATATGTTGACTTTATAAGTATAGTAGTTGTCCTCACGACACAATCGTAAACATACTTCCTGCACCTTTTCAGTCACCAAAATAGGTTTACCCCAAACTACGTTTTTTAAACCAATTATCTCATACCCATTAATAAATTCTCCCGCCGCTCTCGCCATTTCAAGATAAACTATCCCAGGTAATACACCTCCATGATCTTTTAAGAAGAATTCTTGTCCTGTGAAAATACTGTTAAATCTTAATTCTTCCGCAGTAGAAGTATTCTTGTGAAGTAAAGGGTGGATATGTTTTTCTTCTGGAATTGTAGGCATAAATTTTTCAATGGGGATAGTTTTATTTTTCAATATACGAGAAGAAAAACCTTTCATCTTTACGCAGATCTTCCCAGCTAGATCACACAGATCAATATCCAGCTTTTGAATTCTATTCTCAGCATAACTGTCATCTGAAGTACGTATCCATGCCCACATTGAAGCCGGACATTTTTCAATGATTTCCAACTCTTCCAGTGCGAAAGGGACAAATAATGCTAAAGATGTATGACTTGTTGTCATAATTAGTCCAATGGACGCTTGCAGGGCAGAATCCATAAGGCTGGGATGAAGAGTAAACTGATCTAGTGTATCTAAAATAGCGGAAGGCAAAGATAGTTTCGCCAATACTTGATTGTTTCCAGCATAGATAGTCTTAATACCCTGCTGTCTATAACCATAATCAATGTCCATGATCTTAAAAGCACGATAGCATTGCTCTGCGCTAAAAGTGCTTTGATCTATTTTGGCCTGCAACTCTGAAAGATCCAGCACAGGTACTTTTTCAGCACAATGGAAGGTTGCTATTCCCTGACAATGAACCAATGGTATTTCCACATTTTCATAGTTTGTATAGATTTCATAGTGAATTTGGTTGTTCTCTTGAGCAAAAAGTCTAATATGAACCTCTTTCACCTGATTCACAGTAATAGGATGTGCCCAAACAATGTTTTTAAGCCGAATTATTGGTGGCAAACCATTACATCGATATTCCTCCAGTGATCCTGCTACTCGTTTTACAGCAATTTGAGCCATCTCAAGATAAGCGACTCCCGGTAACACCTTTTGACCTTGTACTATATGATCTGCAAGAAAAAACTCCTCACCAGTAAAAATCGAACTAAAGCGTTGTTCAGCAAAATCGGAAGTATTCTCTTGTACCAGTGGATGAAGAAATTCTCGTGCGCCTGATCGACTATTGCTATTATCTGCTAGTGTATGATTAATAATGGATGATTTAACCCAATACCGCTGCCTGGTGAAAGGATATGTCGGTAAACTAACGCGTCGAGGTTTATTGGTACTATGTAATAACTCCCAATCAAGAGAAAGACCTTTTACCCACAATTGTGCCAGTTTATCCAGGCTGCCTTTGTTGATCCATCTTTGCAGACATATCTGGAAATCATTATCATACTGCAAAACACTCAGTATTCCTTTATCCTGTTTAATATCTCCTTGATAGCAATCTGCAATATTTTTTTTGCCTTGAATAAAATCTTCTAAAGCACCGATCAATGATGGCAAATCTTTTACCACAAAAGCTACACGCACATCCATTGCTTCACGCCCTATCTGAAGGGTATAAGCTAATTCTGGCAAACTGATCGTCAAGAAGCCATAATACCGGTACTCTTGAGTGTTGATATAGTGTAGTAACCGTTCTGCCAGAGTAATAACTTGCTCTTTTGTTCGTGCGCAGAGAGGAATAATCTGCTCTTCAGTCTTTAAGCTGAAATTCACTAATGGTGAAGAGAGGTATTCTTCCAAAATCATATGTCCATTCACACCACCATAACCAAAATTATGAATACCTATTCTTCTCGGTAACGGTTGCCCATTATATGATTTGGCTGGCCAGGGAATGTTTTCTTCTAACACCTTACAGGCAAATGGTTCTTCCTGTGAATCCCAGTTGAGATTTTTGCAGTTACGTACTCGAATTAATTGATTATTTTTTAAAGATAAGATCGCTTTGATAATGGCAATCACACCAGAAGCCGCACCCAAATGCCCAGTATGGCCTTTGATAGTACCTATCTTGATCTGTTTAGAAGGTACTTTGGAAAATACTCGGTGATATGTTTTCAATTCCATTCTATCTGTTAATGGATCACCTGTTCCTTGTGCTTCTATATAATCAATATCTTCTGTTTGTAACTTAGATTTGTAGAGTGCTTCTTGAATGATCTGTTGATGAGAGATAGCATTTGGTGCCGTTAAAAATAGGCCTTTCCCACCATGTTGTAGAGATATTCCTTTAATAACACCATAAATAATATCCTGATCTTTCACTGCGCCAGAGAGCCGTTTTAACAAGATCAGTCCTAAACCTTCTCCACATAAATGACCGGAAGCCTCTTGATCAAAAGGTTTAATATGATCTTCTCCAGTAAACATTCCCATTTTGCGGTTGATAATAAACAGGCCAGGATTCAATAGAACATTTACGCCTCCTGCTAGCGCCATTTCTACTTGCCCGCTTTGAATACTCTTTATTGCTTCATCAATCGCCGCAAAAGAACCAGAACAGGCAGTGTTAATAGCTAGACTTGGTCCTTTCCAATTGAAAAAATAAGATACCCTGTTGACAAGTATCGAGTGTGCATTCCCTGTATTTATATAGCCATCGATTGGGCATCCAGATTCATTGATTATCTGTAAGTAATCTTGTTTTTCAATACCAAGAAAAATACCGATCTTTCTATTCGTTAATGTCTCCTTAGAATAGCCAGCATTTTCAAGCGTTTCCCAAGTTGTCTCTAATAACAACCGTTGCTGAGGGTC
>JBFLVQ010000760.1:0-4282 GCA_040758525.1 Acidobacteriota bacterium | reverse complement strand
AAGCACCGCCAACATCGCAACAATCATCTCGCTACATCGCTGCGTACAGATGCCAACCAGCACTTCCTCTCTTACCCCGATAGTGCGTAGATAATGGGCAAGTTGATTAGCACGCTGATTCAATTCGCGATAGCTGAGTCGTTCTTGCTCAAACACCAGTGCGGTTGCTGCTGGAGTACATTCAACCTGATCTTGAAAGCGCTGATGCATAGATTGGTTACGATACTCTATATTGGTGGTATCGTTCCATTCTACTAATAATCTATGCTCTTCAGCCTTACTCAACAGTGGCAATACCATAATATTGTGTTGAGGATGGTTAATAATTCCTGTGAGTAAATTCTCATAATGGTCTGCCAGTCTAGTAATGGTAGTCTCATCAAACAGATCAGTATTGTACTCGAATGTACCACTTACACCTTGCTTACTCTCAGCCAACAATAGCATCAGATCGAATTTAGCACTACTGTTCTCCATTACTACAGGACTGATAGTAAGATCAGATAATTGGAAATCTGATATAGGTGTATTCTGTAACACAAACATTACTTGGAAGAGAGGTGTACGAGATAGATTACGCTCTGGCTGTAACTCTTCTACTAATCTCTCAAATGGCAAGTCCTGATGCGCATAGGCTGCTAAACATACTTCCCGCACTCTTGCTAATAACTCTAGGAGACTGGGATTGCCTGACAGGTCTGTGCGCATCACTAGTGTGTTAACAAAGAACCCTATCAATGGCTCTATCTCTGCTCTGCTCCTGCCTGCGATTGGTGTGCCTATACTGATGTCATTCTGATTGCTATAACGAGCCAACAGTACATTAAATGCCGCCAACAGCATCATAAATAATGTTACATTCTCTTGATTGCTTAACACATTAAGATCTTCGGTCAACTGCTTTGATAGTACAAAACGCTTAACTGCTCCTTGATAGTTTTGTAATGGAGTGCGTGGCCGATCTAATGGCAATTGTAATACAGGCAGATCAGAACCGAGTTGTCGTTTCCAATAAGAGAGCTGTGTTTGTAACACTTCGCCTCTTAACCATTGACGCTGCCAATAAGCAAAATCGGCATATTGAATTTTCAATGGCGGTAATGTAGAGGGCAATTTATTGGTAAAAACCTGATAAAGTGCTTTTATTTCCTGCATTATTACCCCAATTGACCAGCCATCTGAGATAATGTGATGCATTACCATAGACATCACATAGCTTTGCTTGTCAAGCTTATATACTTTGAAACCTAGCAGAGGTATTTGAGATAGATCAAATTGTTGCTGAGTGATCTCCTTAATCAGTCGTTTAACTTCAAGGTCTTGTTCAGTCTCAGATAAGCCGGTTAAATCTTCTATCGAGATCGTCAGTTTCAACTCTGGAACAATAACTTGAATCGGCTTACCATCAATTTCAACAAATGCAGTACGCAATATTTCATGGCGTTTAATGATCTCATTAATGCTCTGCTCAAGCGCATTAAGATCGAGTTGGCCGATAATACGTAGCACCACAGGAATATTGTATTGAGTACTGTCAGGTTGAAGCCTGTTAAGTAGCCATAGACGTTGTTGGGCAAACGAGAGTGGCATTTTATCTGTACGTGGTGCTGGTAGCATAGGTACGATTACCTGACGCTCTTCCTGCTGCATGATCCGTTCGATCTCACTAGCAAACTCTGCTAGCTTAGGCTTCTCGAAAAGCATGCGCAAGGGTAACTCAATGCCCAAGCCTAAACGCAATCTTGAAATCAGTTGTGTAGCCAGTAGCGAATGGCCGCCTAATTCAAAGAAATTGTCATCGACGCTCAACCGATTGAGGTTAAGCAATTCACGCCAACTGACGGCTACTAACTCCTCCCATTGATTATGTGGGGTAATCTTCTTTAATTCTAATAACAGTTCTGCTCGATCCAGAGCCAGCAATGCTCGACGATCAATTTTACCATTTGGCGTTAGTGGTAGTTTATCCAACAACACAAATGATGAAGGCACCATATAGTCAGGTAGTTTAGACCTGAGGAAATTATTCAGATTGGCAATCGAGAAACCTCTAGATTCGATAACACGGCTTATATTCTGTCGCAGTATTGTCTGTTCTGGTATTTGCGGTTGTGGATCAAACTGGATACCAGCATGCCCATTTTGGCGCCAGACAACTACCCCTTCAAGCTGTAGCTCATCAGAAATTTCTAACCATTGGAGTTTTAACTTAACACGTTGGAGTAACTGCAATTCATTTGGCACTTTAGTCAGACAGATACCACTTAATGAAATATCTTTAACCGAAAGTATGAGAGTGCGATCATCAGTCTCGACATAGCAAGTTGTCTGAACAGGTACTCTCAGCGCACGTCGGCGATAATCCACTACGGAAATTCCTTCCGCTTGTGTGTGCTTCAATATTAGCTGCTGAACTCTCACTAAAACTGATGTATCTGAGTCGAATCGTATACCCGCATAACTGCGATCAACCCAAATGACAGTACTGTCGATTTGTAATTGCCTCTCGCTATCAGTTGTTTGTAGGTAGAGCCGAATCTTACGATTGGGCTGCCAATCGGCAGGAACATCTATCAAACAAGCGCCATTGAATGACAAATCTTCCGTAGTTAAAGTTATTCTCTCACCTTGGTATTCAATATCCTCCACCTCGCATTTACAGCGCAATGGAATTCGCAGCATCGCAATACGGGATACAATGTATGCAATCAGTTGATTGGTGACGCCTATGCGCTCATCCTTGCCTGCCATTACTATTGCTGCATAAACTCCTGGGTGCTGACACAAGACAGACTCAATCTCAGCCGGCTCAATACGGAAGCCACGCAGTTTGACTTGATGATCAGTGCGTCCAAGAAATTCGATATTGCCATCTGGTAAATACCGCGCCAGATCTCCTGTCCGGTATAGCCTTGCGCCTGCTTTCTCTGAGAACAGATCCGGTATAAATCTTTCTGCTGTCAAAACACTTTCTTTGAAGTATCCTCTTGCTACACCTGCTCCGCCAATGTAGAGTTCTCCTATTACACCAACCGGTACTAGTTCTAGATTACTGTCAAGCAAATAGATTCGAACATTAGCAATTGGCTGTCCAATCGGTGCATATTGCAACTCTTTCATCGGCTGACATACCCAACTACTTGCACTCACTGCTGTCTCAGTCGGTCCATAGGTATTGATCAATTGAGCATTCCAATGGCATAAGAACTGTTCAGACAGTTCCGCTGGCATTGCTTCTCCACCGCTAAACACTCGCTTCAGGCTGCTTGCTATTGCTGTTGGCGCTGCCGCTATCATTCTTAGCATTGAAGGAATAAAGCGTATGTTGGTGACTTGATGCTTCTCTACTAATTTTAATAGCGCATCTATATCGCTCCTCTCTGCACTCTTCATCAACACCACTGCAGCACCTGACCAGAGAGGCCAAAATATCTCTCGCACAGAAACATCAAAGCTTAATGAGGTAGTCTGTAACACTCGGTCAGTCTCATTCAATGGAAACGCCATACACATCCAATGCAGATAGTTGCTAATCTCTTGATGAGAGACCATTACCCCTTTTGGTCTACCTGTTGAACCTGATGTGTAGATCAGATAAGCAAGATTACTTGATACCGAACAGTTATCTAAGTTATCACCATTGCAATGAGAAATTGATTCCCACTCTTCATCAAGCAGCAATAATCCCATAGTTTCTATGGATAAAAATGAAATCGTGCGGCGCTGAGCAATTAGCAAAGAGGCTTGAGCATCAGAAATTATCAATGTTAGTCGGTCTTTAGGATAAGTAGGATCTAGTGGCAGATAAGCTCCACCTGCTTTTAATACTGCAAGTAGCGCTACCACCATTTCACAACTGTTTTCCAGGCAGATTGCTACTATGGTCTCTGCTCTTACATCTTTATCACGTAGATAATTGGCAAGCTGATTAGCGCGTCGATTTAGCTCTTGATAGGTCAGGTATTGATTTTCATAGAAGAGTGCGATCGCATCTGGTCGCCTTTTCACCTGCTCTTCAAAGAATTGATGAATACCTTGGTTACACTGGTACTCAACATTGGTATCATTCCATTTGCATAACAATTGTTGCTGTTCAGCTTCACTAAGTATAGATAATGTAGCTATCTTGCTCTCAGGTGCTGCCACGGCTGATTCCAGTAGCAGTGTGAAGTGTTCTGCCATTCTTACTATTGTCGAAGCTTCAAAAAGCTCTCGATTGTAATGCATTGTACAAAGCATTCCTGAGTCGCTCTCTACTACTGAGAGGGTAAGGTCGAATTTA
>JBFLVQ010000759.1:0-4301 GCA_040758525.1 Acidobacteriota bacterium | reverse complement strand
AAAATTTCATTTAAAAAATAGCTGTCTCCAGACAGTACTGATTGAGTTGGGCTATTATATGCTGCGATAGCTAATTTATCTTTATACCCTATTAATATCTGTTCAATTTCCTGCTGTGGTAGATCTACTGCCACCATTCTGCCTTGTCCAGCCATTTGCTCCATTATACGACCACGATAAACGACTATTCGTATAGCATCGGCTAAGCTCAGAATTCCCGCTATATGCGCTGCTGCTACTTCTCCTAAACTGTGACCAATGACGATATCAGGCACAATTCCCCAGGAGGCCCATAATTTTGCTAACGCTATTTGAATAGCAAATATGGCTAGTTGAGCAATCTCAGTCTTGTCCAGACGAGAAGAAGATTGCTCAGACATTAGCTCTGCTAATAATGACCAGTTCACCCAGTTTACATATTTACTAAGCAACTCGTCACACTGTTTAATAGTATTGTAAAACAATGGTTCTTCTTTAAGCAGGCCACGTCCCATAGCCCACCATTGTGATCCTTGACCAGGAAAATGGCAGACCAGTTTAGGTCGCTGATTTGGAGATCTTCGACCATAGGATATATTGGAATGAGACTCTCCTTGTAAAAAGAGTCTCAATTCTTCCCTAAGCTCATTGAGTGAAGATGCTGTTAATGCTAGACGATAGTCATGATGATCTCGGCGATTACTAACACTATAACATATGTCTTGCAGGGATAGATTTGTGAAACTACCTGAAGATAAGCGATCTTGATAAACATCTACCAAACAATGCAGGGCTTCAGGATTATGCGCGGATAGCGTAAGGATAAACGGATAACCCTCTCTCCATTGCTCATTGTTGTTTTGAGATAAAGCATCTTGGTAGTATCCTTGCAAAACTACATGGGCATTTGTTCCTGCAAACCCAAATGAACTTACTCCAGCAATGGCGCCAGTATCCTCTATCGGCCAAGGTGCTAATTCTTGTTGAACCTGCAAGCGCAGTTCATCAAATGGAATGTATGGATTAGCTTGAGAAAAATGGAGACTAGGTGGTATCTCTCGGTGCTTGAGGGCAAGTGCTACTTTGATTAATCCCGCAATCCCTGCGGCTGTTTCCAGATGCCCAATATTGGTTTTTACAGAGCCAATAGCGCAATAAGTATTAGCAGGACGATCCCTACCAAGTACAGTTCCGAGCGCTCTGGCTTCAATTGGATCACCTAAAATCGTACCTGTTCCATGCGTCTCAACATATTGAACTTGAGCCGGCGATATACCAGCTCGTTGATAAGCCTCTCGCAGCAATGCCTCTTGAGATTGTCGATTAGGTGCAGTAAGTCCATTAGTGCGACCATCTTGATTAACTACACTACTTTTAATCAGAGCATAGATTGAATCATTATCAGCCAGAGCTTTTGATAATGGCTTTAAAACAACAATACCGGCACCTTCACCTCTAACATAGCCATTCGCTTGAGCATCGAAGGCTTTACAACAACCATCCGGAGATAACATTGCGGCTTTACTAAATCCAATCGTAAGCTCTGGAGATATAATTAAATTGACCCCGCCAGCTAAAGCCAGACTAGCTTCACCATTCGATAAGCTCTGACAGGCTAGATGAATGGCAACCAACGATGATGAGCAGGCTGTATCAATTGCTATGCTTGGCCCCTTGAAATCGAATATATAAGAGATACGACCAGCAGCAATGCTGAATGCATTTCCCACATTAACATAGGCATTAATGGTATTAGGTCTGTTCCATTGCATCCGTCCATAATCATTAATGGCTATTCCAATGAATACTCCAGTGTCGCTGCCGGCCAAATCTTCTACAACTTGACCAGCATTCTCTAAAGCTTCCCAGGCAACTTCAAGTAAGAGCCGTTGTTGTGGATCCATACGAATAACTTCTTTAGGTGCAATGCGAAAGAAGTTGGCGTCAAATTGATCTATTTGATCAAGGAAACCACCCCAACGTGTATTTATTTTGCCTGGTTTTGATATATCGGGATCGTAAAATGCCGCTGCTTCCCAACGTTGTCGCGGAGTCTCTATAATGGCGGACCTACCATCCCTGAGAAGCTGCCAAAAAATTTCTGGATCTTTAGCTCCAGGAAAACGACAGCCCATACCAATAATAGCTATAGGTTGCATTATCATTCCCTTATTTCCATACTACTAATAAAAGAGCTGCTTACTTTTATATGGATTGTTGAAATGTAGATTTCAAAACTTCATGGTTCCTCAGCTAAGTATTTGGCAAGACTCTCAATGGTAGGGTAATCCCAAAGTAAAGTTTGTGAAAGCCGACGTCCAAGCCAATTTTCTAGATCGCCTGATAAGCTCACACCTTCTCTTGAGGTTAAACCATAAGTAACAAATGGCTGTCTGATATCTATTATATTGGGGTCAATTCCTAATTTTGTCGTAAGTTCACAGATTAGCCAATTTAGAATCGCGTCTTTACCGGGAAATGTCCGATGCTCACTCAATTGTTTACTAAAATTACTCATAAAGCCTCCCACACGAAATTAGTTATTAAATATCGCTAATGGATAGGTGTACCTCCATATCCATTTGCTTATAAGACAAAGCACTAAGTGACATAGAGATTTAGCTTAATCAGGAAACTTTGTGATAGTAAGAGATTAGGGCAAAGCGTTTATGAAACCCGGCGCTTATGGCCGACCCAATAGGGTTCACGTAATTGACGCTTAAGCAGTTTGCCGCTAGGGTTGCGAGGCAGAGATGGTACAAAATCGACTGAAGTTGGACACTCAAAGCCACCCAGCTTGCTACGACAGAACTCTATGATCTCTTCCGCTGCAGTCGTTATACCTTGACGTATAACAACAACTGCTTTCACTGTTTCCCCCCATTTTTCGTCAGGAACACCGATAACAGCAGCATCAGCAATAGCAGGATGTTTAAACAGTACATCTTCAACAACGCGTGGATAGATATTCTCTCCCCCAGATATGATCATGTCTTTCACACGATCCTGAATAAATAAATAACCATCAGCATCTATATAACCTACGTCTCCAGTATGCAACCAACCATTACGCAGTGCTTTTTCTGAAGCTTCAGGAAGATTCCAATAGGCCTGCATAAGCTGTGGTCCACGAACTAATATTTCCCCACTCACACCTGCAGGTAATGGATTATCATCTTGATCAACAATACGGATCATGGTGCCGGCAAGAGGTTGGCCTGCGGAAAGGAGCAGTTCCGGCTTTGCCTCTAACGCTAACCTATGAGCAGGCGGCAGCATTGCTGTGATGGCTACGGTTGTTTCTGTCATTCCATATATTTGAACAAAGTTGCATTTGAATACTTCCATTGCCCGTAACAATATCTTCTCAGCAATTGGTGAGGCGCCATAGAGAATAGATCGTAGCTGTTTGAAATGGTAATCAGCGATATCGGGCACATAGAGAAAGCAGGCTTGTAACATTGCCGGTACTAATGTAGCAGTAACGATATTCTCTTCACGCAGGGCTCGTACTACATCTACGGGGTTGAAATCCTCATGTACAAATACGGTCCCCCCCCAATAAATACATGTCATGCTACTAAGAGCTGCCGCAGCATGATACATAGGCACTACAATCAAGAACCTTTCACCAACAGTGCTGGTAATGAAAAGCGAGAGCTGAATAAGGTTGGCGGTTACAGCTCCATGTGTGATCACAGCACCTTTAGGCTGGCCGGTTGTCCCACTTGTGTACATCTGATAGATAGCGTCAGTTTCATTAGTCCAGATATCTGGAGAAATAGTTGGTTGATCATCTATTAGTTTTCTATAGTCGATCCAACCTGCACTTTCTCCTGCGTCGATGGCAATGTACTGCTCAATGGTTCTTAGTTCAGCTCGCAATTCATTGATAGCATCTGTGTAAGCAGCCGAAGTAATTAGTAATTTTGCGCCTGCATCATTGAGTATATAAACCCATTCTGTTGGCGATAGACGAAAATTTAGTGGCACAGGCACAACACCTGCCTTTGAGGCAGCATAGTAAAGCAATATATACTCAATACTGTTTTTCGATAAAATGGCAATCCGATCACCTGGCTGCAATCCAATATTGATGAAAGCATTGGCTAATTGATTTACTTGCTTGAGGGCTTCTCGGTAAGTTATAGAACGACTACCTTGTATCGCAAAATGGATATTGGGAATCTCTCTGGCACGATAATCTAAGAAGTCATGAAGCCGCATTTTACAACCTACCTCCTTATTGATCACATCACCTAATCTATACATCCATAGTGCCATCAATCAAAAGGTATCTAAAGATAGCCTACTTCTTTAAT
>JBFLVQ010000758.1:0-4301 GCA_040758525.1 Acidobacteriota bacterium | reverse complement strand
TGCCTGATCTATTTTTTGGCACAGATATTGAAAAATAATTTGAAGAGGAAAGGAGGAGTTTATGGAACCGGCAACGGCATTGAATAGGGGTATTGCGATAACCAATACTATTGCAGAGCACGAAGTGATTCTGGCAACTCAACATAAGCTCGAAGCTATTCTTGCCAGTGCTGCGTCAGGACGTGAGCAGCACTGGTTAGACTTAGTTATTGTCGAACTTAAACAATTGAATGAGCAGTTGCGCAAACATCGTGATTCTGCGGAAAGTTCTGACGGATTCTTCAATGAAGTCTCAGATGTAAAGGCCAAGGAGAAAATTGCTAGTGTGCGGGCAATGCACGAAAAATTGATTACTGGTTGTGAAGAGTTAGTGGATCAATTGAGGAAAAAAACAGATGCTATGGCCAGCGATATCGAGATGGCGCGCCGTCGCGCGGCAATATTAATGTCGGAAATACGCATGCACCAAGCCATAGAGGCCGATATTATTTTTGAGGCATTCGCGCGTGATATTGGCAACCTAGATTGAAGCCTGTTATGCGCGGAGATTTATTGTTTGAATCAGCCAACAGGCTGCGTAACGATAGGTTCATCATCAACTTGAAAACTCTTCTGTTGAGCGCATTCCTCCGCCCGCCACTGAATTGCGGTATGACACCGGCGACAGCCTGGAGCGCGCTAATCAGGAATTGGAAAAAAGAGCTGAAGAGCTTGCAAATAACGTGGCTGAATCTTTAAAGTCAAGCGGTCTCAATGTTGAGATAGCAGTGCGTGATGGAGATCCACATTCAATTATTGTCGATGAAGCAACCGAATGGGCTGCCGATCTGATCGTTGTTGGCTCACATGGTTATACAGGATTAAAGCGATTATTGTTAGGCAGTGTCTCGCAATTTGTTGTTTCTCATGCGCCCTGCTCGGTTGAAGTTGTGCGTCCAAAAATATCACGCGCTACCGCTTAGTCTTAGCTTAATTGTACTATCAGGCGGCAGGTCGTTGCATACCTCGATGGGCCATGTTTTCCAAACGCTCGATCCGAGCATTAGTTGGTGGATGAGTGCTAAAAAGCCCTGCCAACCCTTCAGCAGTTAATGGATTAATAATAAACATATGCGCTGTGGCTGGCGAGGCTCTGGCCATAGGCGCTCGTTTGCTCCAACCTTCGATTTTGCGTAGCGCGCTGGCGAGTGCCAATGGATCGCCGGTCATTTCTGCTCCTGAACCATCAGCCATGAACTCTCTCGCTCTTGAGATCGCCAGTTGAATTAACGCGGCGGCGATTGGCGCGATAATAACTCTGATCAGAATTGCTAATGGATTGCCGCGATCCTCTCTGTTGGTTGGGTGGCCGCCTAAGAGCATCCTCCACCTTGCTATACTTGCCAGCATGGTCAAAGCGCCGGCAATGGTGGCAGCCACAGTCATAATGAGAGTATCACGATTCTTAACGTGGCTAAGCTCATGGCCGATAACACCCGCTGCTTCTTCGCGGTTAAGCAGTTTGAGTAACCCTTCAGTTACTGCGACCGCAGCATTCTCTGGATTGCGCCCAGTAGCAAAAGCATTAGGCATTTGCTCAGGTATTAAATAGACTTTAGGCATTGGCAGACTATTGCGATTAGCAAGATCACGCACAATAGCAAACAACTGCGGAGCTTCTTTTTCGCTCACTTCCTGAGCATGGTAGATCTGCAAAATTATCTTATCTGAGAACCAGTAAGATCCGAAATTCATCAGCAGTGCCAATGCAAGCGCAATGATAAATCCGGTTTGACCTGCCAGAGCATGCCCAATCCAGAGCAGTAGCGCTGTTAATGCTGCCAACAGCATCATGGTTTTTAATCGATTATTCATACTTGAAAACTTTTCCTATTCGCCCTCATATTTGAAAGAGAGTTTCATCTTAACGCGATAAGCTTGAATCTTGCCGTCTTCAATATGCACATCCATCTTCTCGATCTCAGCAATACGAAGCTCACGGAGGGTTTTGGCAGCCTTCTCGATCGCGGCTGCGGCTGCCTTTTCCCATGAATCAGAACTGGTGCCGACCAGTTCTATCACTTTATAAACGCTCTCTGCCATTTCCATTCTCCTTATCTTAACCTTTAACACAGATGACCGGAGTAAGCTTTGCTACTTTATAAGAAAGTTTTGCTCTATCGGCTGAATCAACCACTTCATCTACATCCTTGTATGCGCCAGGTGCCTCTTCAGAGACACCGCGAGAAGAAGGACAACGCACCACGATACCCTGGCTGGCAAGTTGATCTATTAATTGGCGACCACGCCACTTTTTATAGGCTTGATTACGGCTCATGCTACGACCAGCGCCATGACAAGAAGATCCAAAAGATCGCTCCATGCTCTCTTTTGTTCCAGCGAGAATATATGAGGCCGTTCCCATTGTTCCGCCGATCAGAACTGGTTGACCAACTTTACTCAACGATGGGGGCAGAGCAGGGTGTTCAGGCCCGAATGCGCGGGTTGCGCCTTTGCGATGCACAAAAAGACGCTTGGACTTGCCATCAATAATATGCTCTTCCAGCTTGCAGGTATTATGAGAAACATCGTAGAGCAACATCCGTTCTAAGTTAGGGAATAGCTCGGCAAATGCTTGCCTGACTAAATGGGTAATGATTTCTCTATTAGCAAGCGCGCAATTAATACCAGCACGCATCGCTCCCAGATATTCTTCGCCAATGGGAGAGTTGATAGGAGTACATGCAAGTTCACGATCCGGCAGTTCAATCCCATATTCAGGGGCAACCATAGCCATCTGTGTCAAGAACTCTGTTCCGATCTGATGACCGAGGCCGCGAGAGCCACAATGGATGCTGACAAGAATATCTCCCTTTTTAATTCCATATGCAGAAGCAATATCTTGATCAAAGATCTCTACGACGTTTTGTACTTCCAGATAGTGATTGCCTGAACCTAGAGTGCCCATCTCATTTTGCTGGCGTTTCTTTGCCTGCTCTGAAACCTCATACGGCACTGCTCCCTCCATACAGCCATGCTCTTCAATTCTTTCTAGATCTTTTTTATTACCATAACCGCACTCAACAGCCCATCTAGCGCCACCAGCAAGCATCGCCCGCATTTCATCTGGATCAAGACTTATATGCCCTCTACTGCCTACGCCAACAGGCACGCGCTGATATAATGCATCGGCCAACTGCTTCTTAATGGGCTGAATATCTTCTAATGTTAAACCTGTTTGGAGACTGCGCACGCCGCATGAGATATCGAAGCCAACACCGCCAGCCGATATCACACCACCTTCATCAGGATCGAAAGCGGCTACACCACCGATAGGAAACCCATAGCCCCAATGAGCGTCTGGCATTGCATAAGAAGCCTTGATAATGCCAGGAAGCTTCGCGACATTGGAGACCTGCTCATAAACCTTCTGATCCATATTGCTGACGAGTTCTTCGCTAGCATAGATGATTCCAGGCACTCGCATCTTGCCGGTAGGTTCAATCCACCATTCATATTCAGATTTTTGTGTTAATAATGCAGTATCCATAATATCTACCCGTTAAGATCAGACATCAACAACTGATTGGGCAGTCCATTCGCCCATCTGATCTTGAGAGACCTTAAGATTAGTGAAGGTAGCGCCTTTAACTTCTACAGCAGGCTGATGCTTGTTTATATCAACAGGTTCTCCCCAAGCTTTTGCTTGCAAGTGATGGTCATCGATCTTCAGCTCAAAGTAACCAAAGAGCACCTTGCGCGTTGACATCTCATAGATAAGCGCATTCAACCATTCCACCAGCAATAGCTCATCATCTCGAGCATCACAGGTAATATTTATTGCTTCTTTTGGTTCGATATTTTTTGGATCTGTTATTACGGCTGAAAGCGCCATAGCAGCCTGTTCAAAAGCAGCTTCTTTTGTAGGGCCAATACCTCGAACTCCCATATCAGCCTCATGCGAGAATAGTTCCCAATGTTTTTTAGGTTTAATGGCAGTCATAACTCACACCCTTATATTTGCTAGCTCGTCATTTTCTTGGATTACTCAATAGCTATAGTATGTAATTACGCAACCTATATGCCGACGAAGAAGAAAAATACGGTCACAAGGAATTCCACTTTTGTAACGATAAGCCAAAAACAGGCGACATTATGAGATCGCCTTAGCGAAGACGTGAAAAATTACATTCTGGACCTGATATCTATTAATAAAGCAGTGGAGTAAAAATAATTGGACCTGCAATTCAAGCCAGAAGGTTTTATCCAGTAAAGTTGATCGAGTTGATCGAAATGACTATTTTGATCCTATCAAAGCTTCC
>JBFLVQ010000757.1:0-4305 GCA_040758525.1 Acidobacteriota bacterium | reverse complement strand
CACGTAATGGATTATTAGCGTATTGTGCCCAACTTTCGGGAAATATTTTGGCACTCTCTTTAATTAAATAGGATGTGGATTGTATCAGTGTTTTTGGAACAGTATTGTGCTGCAAAATCACATTATAGCTACCATCATTACTATGTTGAGTCCAATCAATGCTTATACAATAAGGTAGTTCTTCTGATAGAGCCCAAAACTCTTTAGGATCTATCTCGCTCTCTGCCATAACATTGATAAGCTCTCGTAACTCTCCTACTGTGTTGACTGTTGTAGCAGAAAGGTGTCTGAGTGCTCTAACTTCCATTGCTAAACGAGCATTGGGGACATTATTAATCACTAGTGAAGTTGGTTGATCGACTATTAATAGCTGGCGCAGCATTGTCATACTCAATTTCTGCTGTCGCCAATCTAACACTAATGGCTCAATATCGGTAATCGGTATATTTCCTATATGAAGTATTACCTGATAACGAAACCTGGTTAATTCATTATGATACAGACCACGTTTGGGAATAATCTCTACTTTGCCGATCTTCGGTAAGTATGTCTTTAGAACAGAGAAGAAAGCTGGGTCAATGACTAACTCTTCCTCTTGATTGATACCTTTATGTATACGTTGTTGCAGTTGCACAAGAGAAAGTGATGATGGTGCACGATGCAATTCAATAGAAGTATGAAAAGTTTCTAAGAGAGGTAAACTACGCACATCTCCAATGAAAATAGTTCCTCCATCGGCAACTACGTTAATTGCTTTTTCTAAAACATTTATTAGATAGTCTAGACTGGGAAAATACTGCACAATGGAGTTTAAGATTATAGTATCGAAGGTTTCTGATTCTAGCCCACTAAAATCATCTGCCATTCTCTGCAAAAGCAATACTTGAGGAAACTCTGATCTGCTTAAATGCTGATATAGATAGTCAATGGCAAGTTGAGAAAAATCTGTACCAACATATCTACTACAATATGGAGCTAGTTGAAATAGTAATAGACCGGTACCACAGCCAATCTCTAATATTCGTGCGGGAGTTTGTTGAAGAATCTGTCTAATAGTGTCATCTAGCCATTCTCGCATCTCTTCAGCAGAGAGTGGTAGGCCAGTGTAACTGCTGTTCCATCCAATTATGTTGAAGGTAGTATCCGATGAGATGGCAGGTTGATTATATGTCTCATCAAAAAGAGTCTGCCATTGCTTAACTTGCTCTAATTGTAATTGTCCTGTTGGTGATTCTATCGATGGCACCAGATAGGCAATCAGGCGTTTATCACCAGGACTATCTTCTCTAGCAATAACTACTGCTTCTTGTACTGCTTGGTGCTGTTGCAGTACTGCCTCTATCTCAGCTAACTCTATACGATAACCTCTGATCTTTACTTGATTATCAATTCTACCAATGAACTCGATATTGCCATCGGCTAGATAACGAGCTAGATCACCACTACGATAGAGCCTGCTGCCTGGCTCAGTATTGAATGGATTAGGAATGAACCTCTCTGCTGTTAGCTCGGCTCTATTGAGATAGCCTCGTGCTAATCCATCCCCACCAATATAGAGTTCTCCGGCTATCCCTATTGGTACTTGTTGTAAGTTTCTATCTAGTAGATAAACTTCTGTATTAGAAATAGGAACGCCAATTGGAACTGAATTATATAAGTTACTGTCTTTAGTTACAGTATAACAACAAGTGAATGTTGTAGCTTCAGTTGGACCATACCCATTAATAAGCTTACAGCTAGTCAGCTCATTAATAACCCTTTTAACATGTGGAAGAGATAAAACATCTCCACCTGCCAACAACTGGTGCACAGGCTTCAGATCTGCTAGCTGATGTTCTACTACAAGCTGGAATAATCCTGCTGTGAGCCAGATCGTAGTGATTCTATATTGCTCAATAAGCCTACCTAACTCTTCTAAGGTTGGCATTTCTGTAGGCGCTATGATTAGCTTGGCGCCATTAAGTAGGCTACCCCAGATCTCAAAAGTAGAAGCATCAAAAGAGATTGGAGCAAGTTGTAAAAAAGTCTCTGCATTGGTAAAGCTTACATAATGGGTCTCTTTAACCAATCGTGTTACCGCTTTGTGTGTAACACTAACTCCTTTAGGTACTCCTGTTGATCCAGAGGTATACATTACATAGATCAAATTATCGGCAGACAGTTCACTGACAGGATTTTCATCAGATTGTTTGATTATTAAATTCCAATCACGATCTAGGCAAACGATCTCAGCGTTAGTTACAGGCAAAGTTGCCAGCAGATTTTCTTGTGTAACTAATACTGAGATCTGAGCATCGTTCAGCATAAAATTCAAGCGATGTTGAGGATACTCTGGATCTAATGGTACATATACTCCGCCAGCTTTGATGATGCCCAGCAGGGCGATAATCATCTCTAAAGATCTTGGCACACACAATCCTACAGATAATTCTGATTTAACACCCAAATTCAATAAATGATGAGCTAACTGATTTGCTTGGCGATTTAATTCTTGATAAGTTAACTCTCTTCCTTGAAAAGCTACTGCAATGGCATCAGGAAATAGCTTTACCTGAGTTTCAAATAGCTGAGATATGCTCTGTTGAGGATAAGCTGTTTTCGTATCATTCCATTGTGTAATCTGATGCTGTTCAGCTTTTGTCAATAAAGGCAATTGTGATAGCCGTAGATCAGGATCGTTTAATATACCCTCGATCAGTATTTGAAAGTGTCCTACTAATCTAGCAACAGTAGCTGACTCAAACAGATCTGCATTATATTCAATCTTACCTCTTATTCCTTCTGAATTTTCCCATAAGAATAGTATTAAATCGAATTTTGCCGTTTTATTATCTATATTCAGAGGGCTGATTGTTACATCAGACAGCTCTATTACAGCAGAAGGAACATTCTGAAGAGCAAACATTACTTGGAAAAGTGGATTATGACTAAGATCGCGTGTTGGCTGTAGCTCTTCTACTAACCTTTCAAAAGGCAGATCTTGATGTGTATATGCCTGTAGCGTTACCTCTCGCACTCGGCGTAATAGTTCGCGAAAACTTGGCTCACCAGAAAGATCACTCCTTAACACAAGAGTATTTACGAAAAAACCAATGAGTGACTCAAGCTCTCTACTATTGCGATTGGCAATAGGTGAGCCAACAAGAATATCTTCTTGTCCAGTATAACGATATAATAGCAATTTAAATGCTGATAGCAGTGTCATAAATAATGTGACACCTTCACGATAACTAAATTCTTTAACACGAACTGTTAATTCTGGAGAAAACGCTAGAAGTTGATGTGCTCCACGAAAAGTTTCGGAAACTGGTCTAGGACGATCTGTTGGTAATCGTAAAGGGGCTATACAATCAAGTTGATTTTTCCAATAGTCAAGCTGATGCTGGAGAATTTCACCTTGTAACCATTCCCTTTGCCATTCAGCATAATCAGCATACTGCAAAGACAGTGGTGGCAGCTCTACCTTAATATCATTAACATATCCTCCATATAACTGACCTAACTCTCTGATCATCACACCCATAGACCAGCCATCTGAAACGATGTGATGCATAGTCAGCAGTACTATTACCTCTTGTGCACTAATTCGTACTATCTTGCCTCGTATCAATGGTGCTTGTCTTAGATCAAAAGCCTGTGCTGCTTCTGCCCAAGTTATTTGTGTTAGTTGCTCCTCTTGTTGCTCTACACTTAGCTGCTGCAGATCTATCACCACCAAATTCACTCTCAGCCGTTCCTTCATTATCTGTACTGGTTTTCCATCTTTGACGCTAAAACTGGTACGTAGTGTCTCGTGACGTTCTACTAGCTTATTGATACTCTGCTGTAATGCCCATTCATTAACTTTGCCCTGCAAACGTACTGCGATTGGTATATTGTAGAAAGGGTTGCCAGGCATCAATTGGTCTAAAAACCAGAGCCGTTCCTGCGCATAGGAGAGCACTGACTCTCTACGATGAGATCGTCTCCGCAAAGGTGGTGCAATTAACACCTCACCAGTGCGCCGTTTCTGTTCAATTATTGTTGCTAATTCGGCTATGGTAGGTTGCTCAAATAGACTATGCATTGGCACTTGGAGTTTGAAGATCTCATTTATTCGATTCAGTAGCTGAATAGCAAGCAACGAATGGCCACCCAGTTCAAAGAAGTTATCATTGACGCCTATCTGCTTGAAACCCAACATCTCTTCCCAGATTGCTACAATAACCTGTTCAGACTCGTTTCTGGGACCAATATATAGAGTCGATAAATTGGGCTTTAGGTAATGCTGGTTCAAATCTTCTTGCTTTGGTTCTTCTATCTCTG
>JBFLVQ010000756.1:0-4311 GCA_040758525.1 Acidobacteriota bacterium | reverse complement strand
CAACTTCAGCTAGACTAGGCCGTTTACCATACATAAGAATACCAACACGGTGGATTTTGGCGGCAATCCAGATACCACCAAAAATCGTTATCACTAAAAGTAGAATGGACAACCCTATCTGCCATAGAGGCGGCTCGACCACCGCCATACGTAATGCCATAAGGGTTGGAGCAAAGAAAGGAATAAGTGAAAGCACGACAGTTTGAGTGCCATTTGGATCTCTCATCACCATCCAGAACCACATACTAGGTATGGCTATTAATGCAGACACAATGTACTGTAATTGATGGCCATCTTCGGGGCGCGAAACAATTGAGCCAATCATCGCGTAGAGCGTAGCAAAGAGGAAGTAACCGAGAATAAAGTAGATTATGAAGATAAGCCACATACTATTGGAGAGAATTTGTAACTGTAACACACCACGACCTAATAGCGATACGCCAAAAGTAGTAAGTAGTATCAGAGAGATCACCCAAATAGCATATTGTGTTAAACCAACCAATCCAATACCAATGATTTTGGCGATCATCATCGAAAAGGGCCGTACTGTGGAAAGCATTACTTCAGCAATTCTCGACTGTTTCTCTTCCACGATACCTTGCATAACCGAATGACCATAGAGATAAATGGACATAAAGATTGAAAAGAACATAATTAACGCAATCAATACCGTCTGCCCACCTTCGCGCCGTTCTCCTTCTGCTGCCAGCTTAACAATCTTCATTTCAGGCAGATTGAGATACTGTGAAGCTTTGCTTGTATCTAGTCCAGCACGCACTAATCGTCGTTCGGCGATTGCCATTCCGATTGAATAGCCAAGTTGCCGTATAGAAAGATCGCTAACATTCTTCCCATAATATTCTGGCTCGCTACCTTCCAGTATACCTGCGCGTAAGATTATATACGCCCTTCTAGAATCTTTTTCGATCTCTGCATTCTGTGTCTTACGCACTTGATCGATATCTTGATCTGGGGCAACAACGATATGGCTTAGCTCAAATTTAGTAATGACCATGTCGGCAACAGCGGGATCGAATTGTGCAGTGGTGCCAGTCAGTGCAAGTCGATCTGACTGGGATTTATCTTTAATGGTTTGGAAAAGTGCGGGGTCGCCACTCTGGTCGAGCACGATCACCTGGCGGGCAGCACCGCCGCCCGTGCGTGCAGCAAAGTACGGGAGCATCGAGATGCCAACGAGCAGGAGCGGGGTTGCGATAGTGCTAATAAGAAACCAGCGTGTACGTACACGCTGCAAATATTCACGCTGAATTAGTATTATTATTTTTTCCATTTTTTTTCGTTACGCTCTCGATAAATATTTCGTTTAAAGATGCCTCAATACGTTCAAATCGGTTCACAGAGACACCAGTCGTGATTGCCTGCCGGAGTAAATCTTGCGGATTAGCCCCATCGGCTAGCATTACCTCAACATAATCGCCTTGACGAGTTACCCTTTTGACCAGGCTGTCGGTTAAAAACGAATCGGCGCCTTCATAATCAAGTAATATTGCATTTCGACTGAACTGTCGTTTTATTTCACGCAAGCTGCCGCTGAGTACTTTGCTAGCATGATCAACTAAGCAGATATCATCACACATGCGCTCAACTTGCTCCATTTGATGACTGGAAAAGATTATTGTTTTGCCTTGCTGATGTAGTTCTAGTATTACACTCTTGAGCAGATTTACACTGACTGGATCTAGCCCTGAAAAAGGTTCATCCAAGATCAGCAGGCTTGGCTCAGCAAGAATAGTAGCGATAAATTGAACTTTCTGCTGCATTCCTTTCGATAGTTCATCAGTGTTTTTATTACGCCATTCAGTAAGTTCTAATCTATCGAGCCAGCGGTCAATTCGGCGCACGGCTTCGCTGCGTTCTACTCCTCTAAGACGGGCAAACAAGAGGAGCTGTTCACCCACTCTCATCTTTTTATAAAGACCTCGCTCTTCAGGTAGATATCCGATATGCGCTTGAACTTGTGGCGAGGCTGGCTCGCCTAATACAGTTATTTCGCCACTGTCTGGAGCATAGATGTTTACAATCATACGCAATGTGGTTGTCTTTCCTGCTCCATTTGGACCAAGTAGCCCAAAGATTGAACCCTTCTTTACTTCGAAAGAAAGCTCTTTAACAGCAATGAATTCATCAAACCGCTTTGTTACATTACGACACTCTACGACATTCATAGAAAAGACGCTCCCTGGCTACACTTTACGTAAGAAAGATCTCCTTTATACCAAAAAGCCTTTCCGATTCTATACCCTTGCTTCGACATGCCTCTACAAGCTTATTCGATTCAACTATCGGTTTAGATTCATCTGTGTACCTGATACTAGTAATGAAACTCAACCAAGGCTCCTGGCCCATTGCATAGACAAAGACTTGCTGGCAATTAAACCGCTCAATAATATCCAACCCTCGCTGGCAATCAGATCCACATAATCGTCGGGAATTATCCATCTTACGATCTAGCGGCTTTACCAACAATGCGCCATACATCCAACTCATAGGCGCACCATCGCACTCCATACCAAGAAAGATCACATCTACATCCCCTATGACATGATGTAGGTGTTCATAGAGTTTCGGTTCCAAATTGCTAGAGTCAGCCGCACAAATGATTGACTTACCACCCAAACAGATTAGATAAGCTGTCTTACTGCTAATATTCAGGTCGCCATGCTCTCCCCAGAAAGGCAGACCAACAATCTCTCCACCAGGTACGCTAATGGCCTCCAATGAATCTATTTCGACGACATTATTGAATCCAGTATTTCGCAATATCAACTCTAGTGAAGGATCTTCCAACCCTCCACTCCTATTTTTAGGCACTACCACAGTACCGATCTTATGACGCAATTGAAGTAATGTCTCAAATACAACATGATCTGAATGCTGGTGGGTAAGCAGCACATAATCTATATGCTCCGGCAGATCTGCATAAGTATAACGCGACATTCCCCCTTCGTAGTGATAACCGACCAGCGGATCGGTTAATATGCTGAAACCATTGCGTTCCACTAAAATGCAGGCATGACCCAGATAGCGTATTCTTACGGTGTCGTCATTATAAGGCTGACGCTTAGCTGTCTCCTCTGATGTGAAGAACTTCTGAAAAATTGCCTCTTGCTCACCTTGCACATTTAACACTTCTTTAATGTAATCATATGTCTGAGGTGTTTTTCGCATTCTAAACAGTTCATCAATCTCTGGGCTCTTTAACGGGATATGCAAATGCACATGCTTATCATCCTGCATACGTGGTGTGCTAAAGACAAATGGCCGCTCATCGCCTTCAACTAGCGAGAGCGCAATCGATTGAGCATCCAGATTATAGTATTGACTTTTATATAAGAGCCGTTCGATAAAACGCATAGAAGGATGGTTATTAATATCGTAAACCAGCTCAACGTATCCCTTTAGCAAGTCAGGAACTTTACTATAAAGTGTTTCCAGAGAATTACCCTTGGCTTCATTCAATAAAATATTGTTAAGGCTCTTAATCGATTCAGCAAACTGGAGCAAATGTGCCTGTGTTTTGGTCGTCTTATCCAATAAGGCTTTGATTTCGTACACTCTTTTGCTATCAAAGTCTAGGAAAGGACCGCCACGCATGGCAGGATTCTTGATGGCAGCAGCATGAATTTCTGGCGCCATAACATAGGACTTCACTATCTTTACATGAGAGTTTGCGATATTCATCGCAGCGGTAGTAGGGGCAATTAGATGTGGCCACACATACCATTGGTTAAATAGAGGATCCAACTGGACATTCTGTTTCAAATAAACCTTTTGTGAACTCAAACCACCACTCCCGGAATTAAATAACGTAAAATTACAGTAGACAGTAACAATTTAAACACGAAATATTAACACAAATCTCTTTTAGATTAGAAGGTCAGGAACAAAAGAAATTCATACTCAGAAATTAAACTCAATCTCTATATCAGCAACTCCCGCTGGTGCAACCGTGCGACTCAATAGCTCAATATCCATGATCTTGATCTCCTGATTTTCTGTCACCTCACTGAGTATTCTCACGAATCTAGACCATATTAGATCAATTGTTTCTACCTCAAATAGATCGGTATTATAGTTTATACAACCAATTATCCTTTCTCTAGTTTCTCCAAAGAGAAACCAGATGTCATACTCAGAGGTTTTGATCTGCTGCTGCAAGAAAGAGATATTAAAACCAAGCTCACCCTGTAGACTGGCAGGCGGGTTAAAATTATGCAGGGTCAAGCCAGCATTTATTATTGCCGCACGTCGTGTGTCACGTACGGGGTTTAAATCTTTTATAAGATAAGC
>JBFLVQ010000755.1:0-4315 GCA_040758525.1 Acidobacteriota bacterium | reverse complement strand
TATTATCAAAGCGGAAATGTTTTACCAGCCTCTGAGCTACTTTATGATACTAGCCGCAATCCTGAGGAAGAGTATCTAGATAAAGAGTTACTAGAAAGAGTGCTAGATGTAGTAGCACGCGAGTCTGAGCAAGAGAGTCGCGAACGCAATCGTAATATCTTTCTAATGGCCTATTGGGATGGCTATACCCGCGACGAAATTGCTGAAAAGATGGTTGGTATCACCCGTGCCGGGATTAACTCTTTTCTCTATCGTATCAACAAAATATTGATTGCAGAATTCCCGCCAGAAAAACAACGTTGGGCATGATCACTTCTATACCATAGACTGGTTACCTGACAGCAAGCCTCTCAACAAGCAAGAACTGGGTTTAACGAAGGTAGAGTGGTTAGACAACAATAAGAGGCTTTCTCTATACTGTATAAAGACCGAATACGAGATTGAATAGAGACCTCTATCATTAAATTCAAGGAGAACCTGCTATGAGCCAGTTACAGAACCGTCGGTTCAAACTTTCTTCTCGTCCTGTCGGAATGGTAAAGCGCAGTGACTTCGAATTTACTACAGAGCCTGTAGGAGAACCAGGTGCTGGCGAAGTGCTTGTTAAAGTACTCTATCTCTCGCTTGATCCGGCAATGCGCGGCTGGATGAACGAAGGTAGATCCTATATTGCACCTGTTGGCATAGGTGAAGTTATGCGGGCAGGAGGCGTAGGCAAAGTGATCGCCTCAAATGCTACTAACCTTGCAGTGGGAGACTATGTGGTTGGCGTAACCGGTGTGCAAGACTACGTTATTGCCAAATCCAAAGATATGAATACAATCGATCCAAACCTTGCACCATTACCTCGTTATCTAGCAGTGTTAGGCATGCCGGGAATAACCGCTTACTTTGGCCTGCTTGATATATGCCATCCTAAGGAGGGTGAGACGGTAGTGGTTTCGGCTGCCGCTGGTGCAGTTGGCAGTGTTGTTGGCCAGATCGCCAAGATCAAGGGATGCCAGGTTGTCGGTATTGCTGGTGGGGCTGATAAATGTCGTTATATATTAGATGAACTCGGCTTTGATGCGGCAATAGATTATAAAAACGAGGATGTCGATAAAAAGCTGAAACAGTTTTGCCCCAAAGGTATTGATATCTATTTCGACAATGTTGGTGGCGAGATCCTAGACATCGTGTTGTCGCAATTGGCACGCTATGCACGTATCTCTATCTGTGGCGCAATCTCACAGTACAACGATGTTCAATCAATGCGCGGTCCTAAGAACTATTTATCGTTATTGATCACCCATTCTCGTATGGAAGGCTTTGTCGTATTTGATTATGCTGCACGTTATGGCGAAGCAATTATGGCAATGGCCGGTTGGCTGGCGGAAGGCCGATTGAAGTCTCGTGAACATATTGTCAATGGATTAGAGACCTTTCCAGAAACGCTGCAGATGCTGTTCAAGGGCGAGAATTTTGGCAAACTAGTAATAAAAGTGGCCGACGCATAATAAGATGAAAGTGTAGCTGACTCTCTTTCTATTGCTGTGCCAAGACGACAGAGTTTTATTAGCGATGTTAGTGATTTAGTACCTATTGCAGCATTGTCAGAAGCAGTGCAATAGGTACTAATACTTCGAAAAAAATCTTGCCTTTACCTGTAAACCTTCTAAGTATATGAGCGTATAATTAATCAGGAGGAGATATGAAGAATCCAGGCACAGCAGCAATTCTAAGCTTTTTTATTCCCGGATTGGGACAGATCTATAATGGCAAATTTCTCAGAGGAATATTTTGGTTGATCGTCACCCCTGGCTTTTGGATTGGAACAGGAGGCTTATTTGGTTGGGTCTGTCATGTTATTTCTGCTTATACAGCCTACTCTTATGCAAAGAAGCATCAGGCTGATTAGCAATATAAGCAAAATAGTCTTGGCTGCGAACGCAGCATAACCGAGTAAAGAGGAAAGTATTAAGAGTGATCTAGCTAAGCTGGGCTCACTACCCAGAAAGAGTTTGTCATGCGAAACAGCAGATTAACGATATCAATTTTAACTCTAGCTCTAGTTATAAACTGCTCCATAATAGCTAAAGCTCAGAAACAGCCTGACGATAATCAGCCTATTGTTCATTTTGATAATCCAGCCAACGAGGATCAGACTGATCCAATTATTAGAGAGCATCGTGGTAAGCGTTATGAGAGAGACTATAATGAGATTCAAGAACCAACCGATGATATAGAAATACTTCCCAAGAATGTCTGTTTCTTTAAAGGTTATCGGGAAGAGAAAATACTTAATAGTGAGATTGTTTTGATTGGTAAAGTAGTTAATATTAAAGCCTTTTTATCTAAGAAAAGAACAACAGTCTATTCAGAGTTTACCATTAAGATAGATCAAATTCTTAAGAATAAGGGAAAAGCTAATCTTCAGGTTGAGGATTTAATAACTACACAAAGATGGGGTGGTACAGTTCAATTTAATTCAGGGCGAATACAAAAGTACAGAATTAATAATTATGGTTATCCCCAATTAAGGAAAAAATATATTCTCTTTTTAGATTTCAATGAACAAGAACAAGACTATTCTATTAATACTGGATTTGAAGTTGATGGAGAAAGGTTATCTTTAATTGATAGTAATTTAGATTATCGATTATTACCTTTTGCCCAAGAAATTACCTTTGAGCAATTTAATAATCTAGTTGACGAAGCTAAAATCAGAAATTAATTTCACTTCTCTATCTTTCGCTGTTTTCTCTATTCACAAGGGAAGAGAGCTATCCATCTTTGCCTTATCTATCTATATCTGGAAGTGGTGGCGGGCGCAGTGGCACCGGCGATGACTGAATAAGTGAGGTCGTTGTTGTGCCATACAATAGAAAGGTATCAAGGATACGATCAAGTTGATCGATACTTGGCAGATACACCTTTAAGATAAAGCAATCCTCACCGGTAACACGATAACATTCCACTATCTCGGGAATACATTGAGCAATCTCTGCAATCTTTGGTAATTGTCCTGGATTGGGACGAATACGAATATAAGCCGCAATCGGTAATCCTAGTGCTGTAGGATTGAGATCCAGACGATAGCCTTGTATTACCCCCATCTCCTCTAAACGTCGAACACGTTCCGTGACTGCTGGCGATGAGAGGCCAATACGCCGACCAAGCTCGCTCATCGTTAAGCGGGGATCATTTTGTAGCTCTACTAAGATCCGTAGATTTACAATATCGGCGATCGTGTCGGTAGGGCTATAAGTAAAAAGCTGTTTTTTATTTAAATTTTTAGGCATATTGTTTATTACACTTTAATACTACTATGTATTTTATTCTAGTCACATTATATCATATCACCCAAGAGTATTATGGTAATGCTAATGGGAGGATTTTCCCATGTGTGTAAGTGATCGGGTGCCGCCGACCGTCTTCTTTCTAGTGAGTGCAATCTTTCACTATTTAGGGCCAGCCTTTGCCGTTCTCCTCTTCGCACATGTAGATGCGCTTGGGGTTGCCTGGCTACGTATTACCAGCGCAGCTATCATCTTTGCCTTTTGGCGGCGTCCTTGGCGTAGTATTGCTGCACAAGCATATCTACAGCGCAGTACTCTACTCGCACTTGGTATCGTGCTTGGGCTGATGAATGTATGTTTCTATCAAGCAATAGCTCGCCTACCATTGGGTACGGTCGGTGCTATCGAGTTTGTTGGACCCATTCTGCTAGCAGCATATGGTGTGCGAACACGGCGCAATATCACTGCGCTGGTACTTGCTGCTAGCGGTGGATGGATCTTAACAGATGTACGGTTTGGTGGAGAACCATTAGGCTATTTATTCGCCTTTGCCAATTGTGCACTCTTTATGTTGTATATAATGTTGGGGCATAAGATTGCGCAAGAAGGCGGTGCGGCAGGAATAGATCGTCTAGGGATGGCGATGCTGATCGCGTTGGTGATTGTAAGTCCTATAGGATTTATCGATGCACTGCCAGCATTTCAGCAACCGCGCCTGTTGTTAGCAGGTATTGGTGTGGGAGTCTGTTCTTCGGTTATTCCTTATGTTTGTGATCAACTGGCGATGGCACGATTAACACGTGCAACCTTCGCGCTGCTACTAGCTTTACTACCAGCATCAGCAACCGTGATAGGAATTGTTATTCTTCGCCAGGTACCGACGGTCATGGAGGTTGTTGGTATTCTACTAATCACCAGTGGAGTCGCGTTGCAAAAGGAGCGAGAGGTACTACACAAGCATCAACCGAAGCCACAAACCAGCCAGCCAGAACTACAATAAATAATCTAGTGAAAGATCGTGATGTTTTATGATGCCA
>JBFLVQ010000754.1:0-4315 GCA_040758525.1 Acidobacteriota bacterium | reverse complement strand
TGCCATTGATTAAGACTTTAGTAGTAGCCTGTGGAGTGCTGGAAGTAAATCCCACTCCTGTGATAGAGAGAGTAGGTTTGTTGTAAGTAGGCTGGATAATCATTGGCATTAACATAAAGCTAGCTACCTGCTCTCCTTTGTTACCTGCCATATCTGTAGCAGCAATCTTCACTCTAGCGTTAGCAGTAGCTTTGTCGAGATTATTGATTGTGAATGTACCAACATCTCCAGCAAAGTCAGCGACATTTTGGAAAGTAGTGCCACCATCAAGAGATAGCAGCAGAGATTGTGAGGCAACACCTACATTATCAACACTCTGCCAGTTCACAGTGATAGATTGACCAGCAGGCAATACCTGACCAGCAGTGGGATTGCTAATGGTAATGGTAGGAGCTTGAGTATCAGGCACAACTACAGGCTGAATCTGGAAGTCAGCAGGAGTAACAGTTTGTGCCATATTGTTAGCAGCATCTCGTACTATCAGGCGCAATCGAGCACGTGTAGTTTGTAAGCTGGTTGGTATCGTGAAAGCAAAGCTTTGTGTTGTTCCATCGAGACCAGTAGCGATAGTTGTTGAGAAAGTATTGCCACCATCAGTTGAGAGTGTAAGGTCTTGAGAAGTTACCCGTACATTGTCAGATGATGACCAAGTGATCGTTAGATTATCGCCTTGATTAAAGCGCTCACCTCCAAGTGGATTAAGGAATCGCACAGTAGGTGGTTGATTATCGACAGGATCAGGTGGACGGTCACCAATGCTGAAGATTTCACTTGTTTTTGTACCAAAACGTCCACCCACATCAAGTGCAGTGATACGAATCCGTGCATTGTTAATAATCTGATTAGGCACATTCCATTGAAACTCTTGTGCAGTTCCAAAGAGGTCATCAGCAAACATAATAGTGCTAAAGTTCTGTCCACCATCAGTTGATAATTCTATTATGTGTGTACTAACAACGAATCCTCCGCTAGTAGTTTGCCAACGAATTGTAAATGGTTTGCCACGCTGAACAGTTTCATTGAATTGGGGTGAAACTACCTGCACAGTTGGCGCAGTACCAGTAGAGAAATCACCTGTTACTGCAATGCCACGGCCAAACCCATCACTACCTGGAGTATAACGTATCGGTGTCAACACTATGTTTGTTTTTGTGTCAATTATGTAAAAGAAACCATTGCGGTTGTTTGCATACAATAGCTGACCATCAGGGCTTAACGTTAAGAATCGAGTCTCTCCTGCTATTTTAAAAGTTTTAATAATTGTGCGTGAAGCAGTATCAATTGCTATAAGTGGAGGTGAGCTAAAGAAATCTGACGCGTAAAGTGTCTTTCCATCTTTACTGATTTGGATCGCATGAGTATCATTGGTACCAGGTAAATGATCTATTACTTCTAATCTATCAGTATCTATAACGGCTATCGTACCTCTGCCAGCAACGTAGAGACGTCGTCCATCTGGTGAAAGTGCTTGCCTTCTATCATCCCCGAAACCCGTCGGTACAGTGATAGACTTGATTAAGGAAAGATTGTTGTCCAAATCTAAAACTACTAGTTCAGTGCCACCTGAAATAGTAACAAAAGCCTTTTTTTCATCTTTGCTGAAGATAATAGATAAAGGATCATCGGGAAGATTCACCATCTGAAGTATTTGAAAAGTTTGGGGATCAAATAAGAATAATTGGCCAGGTCTGGCCAGCACATACAGGATTCCCTTTGGCCCTATTTCAACTCCTTGTAAAACTGTGCCAGTCAACATTGTTCTAATACGCTTTTGTTGTACTAAATCTACTATAGAAAATCCAGTACTATTTTTGAAGCGAGGATCAGCACTAACAAATGCTATCTTCTTATCTCCACGTACTACGATATCGTCTGGAAAGGCATTTTCAAGCGGTATGCGTCCAATTTCTGTTAAAGTCATACCATCTAGTATTATTAAAGCGTCATTAGGGTCATTAGCACTAAAGCCACGATCAAAACATATGTAAATCAATGGCTTATCATTTTGAGCAAAACAAGGAAGAGCAATCAGTAATAAAATACAGAGAGATAGAAAAATTCTAACCATAAATACCTCTAATTTTAGTGTTCCTCAACACTAGAACACAGATCTACTAATCATAATTGGTTCCCAATGACACAAGCTTAATAGTAGTAGTCCATAAGTAGCCACTGGTGTTAGTTCCTAAAGATGCACAGCCGTTTGAACTGTAGGAATTTCCTGTAGCTACTGCAAAAACCGTTCCTCTTGAAGTACGACAAATAATAAAACCGGTATCAGGATCAGGTCTACAACCATTGTCTTCTACTTCTTGCTTACACGAATCAGATTTATCTATATTGTCACCCCGACATCTATCATCGTAACAAAACTCACCATTAACACAAAATTCACCATTACAAGAGGGTTCAAAGCCAGGAATTGATGGTGGTGGTGGACAACTATCAAGACCAAAAACTCTGATATTGCCAAAACCAGATTGGAATCTACCAGCATTTGGTCCACACGAAACTCTCTCATCTAATCCAGCAGCAGTGATTATTACATCATAATAAGCAATCATCTTGTATCTCACATCATCATAGACAAGCACGTCTACCTCTGCTTTGACCTTATAACGGTATCGCTCTACTCGTGGGTGCGCAGGAAAACTCCCTCGCGGCGGCAATCCTGCCATTACTAACTCTTGGTTGACAAATACTGGCTTCAATATATAACTATATCGGTTAAATGATTGACGCTCTACCGATTTCCATTCTTCAGTATTGAGCAGTTGTGGATCGGTGAGTCCTTTCAGCAAGCTGATATCATCAATGCTTTGACTCTGCTTGCCGCTCAGGCTGTCCAACAGATGTACTGGGTCACAAAGGCCAAACTCGCTGCTGATGCCACTCTCTCCTGGCACTACCCCCTGACATACATATGTGCCTCGACTTACTTTGGCTTGTTGTGCCCTTCTCAAATGATCCAATAGCTCTTTCTTCAACTGGCTGTGGGCTTGCTCATCAATATCTCGTCTGATCACATCGGTCGCACCAATCGCTGTGTTGCGCGCTTGCCGTATGGCAAACTTCAGATTCAGGTCAATGAACTGACTGTGTGTCACAGTTACTATTGGCAATGTGAAAACTACGCTCAATACAAAGAGTAGAAATACCATGCCAAGTATTGCGATCCCTCTCTTATCTCTCAGTAATCTCCTCATTCTCTGCATTGCCGCTGCCTCCTATTCTAGCATCTGTATGGTGAGTGGGAAGGTCGTATTGTTGGTGCGAGAGATCTTTTCCTGAGTATCAGGTACTGTCACCGACCTAGACATTGCTACTCTCACTGCTACTACTTGATTGAGCCAATCTACTATTGGACTAGTGGGGGTAGCACGTTCGCTGCCATCTTTGAGCAGATAGCTTATTGCTAGGCTGTCTGCTTCACCTACGAAACTGTTTCGTCCACCGACTACTTGAAACTCTAAACCGTTCACACCATTCACGGGCAAGATAGAGCCGCCATCATTACGCATCATTCGCATTCGCCCTGCCTCTGGCACAAGGTAGAAACTGACTAAATTAACCGGTACTAGCATACTGCCAGCACGAAACTGTCTTACTATTGTGAGATTAGTAAGATTGGGTAATTGAGGTCCACATGACCCTATCTCGCAGAGGTTGTAACGAAACTCTATCGACTGTCGCTGCCAGACATTGTCTATTGTTAATTGAGGTGTTGCAGTCAAACGCACTAATCGTGCGACTGGTTGTATAGGACCTACTGCCACGCCTCGGTTGCGCAATGCTGGTGTGCCTATCAGCAGCATCAAGTCTCCAATGTTGAATAGACCAGCAGGAATAACATTGTTATTGCCACCTTTAGGTGGGCCGCCACTGCCTCCGCCAGGCGGTACACCACCCTTACCACCTCCTGGTGGTGGCAAATCACCTCTATCCCTATCACCTGGTAATAGCCCAGCATCATCTTCCACTTTGCCTATTCCACCACTGCCGCCTCTACCTCCTCCTCCTGGAGGACTGGCTGTTGTTGTCAGGTCTGGTGATACTGCTCGTGCAATCCCTTCACCTTGACTAAGTTGCTCTTGACTCGCTTCTGCTAATACCAGTTGCGGTATTGCTATGCCACTGCTGCTCTTGCGTTTGCCATAGATAATTGTCAATGCATCATAGCCATTAACTTTGTATGGGGTAACAATACCTAATCTGATTGGTTGTATCCCTTCGCTGCTTTGCAATGCTCCATTAGCCGGTAGATCAGCAATTAAGAAATCTTTGCCGGAATAGAATCCCAGTTCCCGTCCAGTCT
>JBFLVQ010000753.1:0-4324 GCA_040758525.1 Acidobacteriota bacterium | reverse complement strand
CCTGTCTTGATGCCAATACTATTCATTAAGAGAGTTAGTGAATCTAATATAGTTGCTACACCGCCACCCTGATAGGTTGAATTCACGTGAACTATATGATAGTCCTGGAGCGGTTTAGCCTTCTCTAGAATACCTGTAACAATCTTCTCGCCAATTAAAGGTTGGTAGTCATCGATCGTTATTAGTCGTTGACTCATAGACATTTTCCTTATTAGATCGAAATTCATGCTTTAAGTGACCTATTTCAATATTGATTTTTGATAGCAATTAAAGTGCCTAATTAGAAGCTCATCTATAGTTGATTATTGAAGATACGAGCTGAGCTAGGGTTAAAGAAAGGACTATCTAGACAGGTATTAGAATTGCTCGGTAATAACTCTTTTTGACTAGTATGGCGCCTGAATTGGTTCAAATGCCATTTCGCTAAAATCGAATAGTTGAATCTCATTAGTCAGGCCATCTTTAGCTACTTTGCTTGTGAACAGCTTGCCACCATTGGCCCAAACTAAACGTTTTTTATCAATTTCTGCCCACTCCCAATCCGGGTATTTTATACTTGTGCCAGTTTTAGTATGTAGGAGTTCATGCTCATCCCAGTAACACCCTTTACCGGCTGCAGCCCCTATTTCAGCATGAGCAATCTTTCGTAAAACCCATTCCTTATTGACTGGCTTGTCGAAAATATCGTAATGCTGCCAAGCAGCCACCTTCACCCGCTCGGTTAAGTTCCAACCATCACGAAGTAATCGTGGATAATAGACACTCAGGCATTCACCACCGAAATATCCTGTTTGTTGAAACTTTAGATCACGCTGAACCTCAGTGCTATCGCGCAGTAGAGAATGCCCATAGCCATCATTAAGCCAGTATGTTCTATTACTAGTGAATAATCCACCACCATGCCAGCAGTCTCCTTTAGGAAAGATGGCTAATGCTTTCAGGTAAGGTACACGTGAAATTGCTGTCCAAGAACCTTTAGCTTGAGAATCCCACTTTCCGTTCATGGCAAAATAGATTAAATATTTACCATTAGGAGATAGATCGCTACGCCGCTCATAGATCCGCCCCTTCATCCATTGCCCTATTTGAAACTCATCGCGATGCCGATCCCAGAGCATAGTGCAGACATGTTTAGATGGACCACGACGAATGACAACTCCAAGTTGTCCATCTCTTGCTAATAAGACATGGATTCTAGGATTAAACCCTGCCATACATTTAGTCAGTTAACATTAGCAACGTACTAGCTAGTTAGCGATAATCTCTATTCTATACGGCACGAGCAATAATATAAGTCACAGATCTCCCTTGGTTACCTTTAAGCCGTTTTGCCCAAGAAGTCTTTAAATTAGGCCATTCTGATGCAGTAAGTATACCTCTTTCTAGAATTTCAAAACCCCTAGCATGAAATCGAGGAATAAGTTCTGCATCCATATATTCTATTGATAAGGGTTTTAGACCTAGTCTAGCTATTTCTGAGCAGTCTCGCTCTGGATCAAGACCTATGACAATTTCTAATAAAGCCTCCTTAGCACAAATCTGTCTTAGGTTGTGCAGTACCTTTTCATCTCCTATTGCTACTGCGCGAAGCAAGCTTCCCCAAGGAAAATGAATATGTACTTCATTGGCCACCCCATAGAGTTCACTAGGAAGCTCTTCAACAGCAGCCTGTATATACAAGATATTTGGCAAGCCGCCTTTTGCTGGTTTCCTATAGATCTTTTCGGAAATCTTCTCCAAAGGGCTAGCGTTTGCGTCTATCCCTATGTAAAACTTCCTGGGATTCTGATGGGCGCACTGATATACAAAGAGCCCGTCTCCAGTCCCTATGTCGATCACTATCCCCTCGCCGATATGGGGCGATGAGTTTTTGCAAGGCTTCTCGATCAAGTTATCAGATAGTTCTACCACGTATTACCTTTAACATAAATCTTCTCCTTTTTTAGAGTATACAATGTGATGGGAGAATCGTTCCACCCTATATAGATAATCTTTATCTATATAGTTCCCTGGTTTTGCCAACTTTTTTGCAACTTCTCACAGTTATGTTAAACTAATCACCGCCCTGTTACAGTTGCTCAAATCAAAGCATTTATAGATGCAAATCCATAACTTATCTGTTAGATAGTAACTAGAAACTACTGTCACAGAATAATTAATATCGTCTTGTGCCTGTCGATCAGGTATAAGAATTTTAACTATAAGGAGAGTCTGTATGAGTACCTCCGTTTCTGCGGTTCAAGCTCAAGTGAGCGATAGCGAATGGGCACAACGTGTAAACCTTGCTGCTTGCTACAGACTGGTGGCGCTATACCATTGGGATGATCTTATCTTCACTCATATCTCGGCACGTGTGCCTGGTACAGAACATCACTTTCTCATCAATCCTTACGGTATGATGTTTGATGAGATCACAGCTTCTAGCTTAGTCAAAGTAGACTATAATGGCAAGAAAGTGATGGATAGCCCTTACGATATTAACCCTGCAGGTTTTATTATACATAGTGCGATCCATGCTGCGCGTGAAGACGCTAAGTGTGTACTGCACTTACACAGTCTCAGTGGTGTTGCGGTTTCGGCTCAGAAGAACGGTGTTCTACCAATCTCGCAACAGTCCATTTTTGTGCTAACTTCACTTGCTTACCATAACTACGAAGGTGTAGCGCTTAACGAAGATGAGAAGCCCAGATTGGTGCAAGATTTAGGTGATAAGAATTTCTTTATGCTGCGCAATCATGGCTTGATTACAGTAGCGGACAATATCCCAGATGCATTCTTATTTATGTACCTGTTTGAGTCTGCCTGTTTGATCCAGTTGCGTGCACAGAGTGGGGGCGGTGAGTTGATTGAGATCGATGCTAGAATAATTGCCGGTGCAAAAGCGCAGTCCCTACAGGTAACTAGAAATATAGGCGGTGCTCTTGCCTGGCCAGGTCTGTTACGCAAACTCGATCGTCTTGACCCAAGTTACTCCTCTTAACACTGTGTAGTTAAGCTTGAGAAGAGTGCAGGTATATCGGTTTCGCGTACCATAAGTGTGGTGCGCGAAACCGATAAAACTTATGATTTCACAGACTCCCATTTGAAATTCTTTAAGTCATTAACAAAGCTAATAACTCTTGTTGGCTACTGCTCTATAACCGCTGCGATTACGTATTAAATAGTTTATATTAGGCTCACCCTTTACTCTAAGCTTGAGTTTATGCCAACTCCCCGCAGGATCATCAGTAGGTATAAAACCTAAACTGTATTGATGCCTTAGATCAGTATTAATAGCATCTATTGCATTATTCAGTTCTATGATCGGAGTGAAGAATGTTAGTCCACCAGAAATTTCTGAAAGTTTATTGAGCAGTTGTTGACCACGTTTTCCTAAACCACCTTTGTCTAAGATACCTATTGCATAAAGCTGTACATTAGCTTCAGAAAGTGTGTAACAGAGAACATCTTCTTTGATCTTGCTACTATTATTCTCGCCATCGGAGATTAATAGTAATGCTCGTCTTCTATAATGACCCTGCTGCAACTTTCTAATACCAAGATATACAGCATCATTGAGCGCAGTTAAACCATCGGCTTGCAAGCCAAACAGAGAGCCAACTATCCCATCAAGAGAATAAGTAAAATCATAGGTCAACTCAACGTTGGTATTAAATGTTATTATAAAGAACTGATCTCCTTGCTGCCGCCTATCAATAAACTGCCGTACCGCTAGCTTAGCTATGTCAAGCTTGTTCTTCATACTGATCGACGTATCTAGTAGAATGCCTATCGAGCTGGGATGATCTTTTTCACTGAAGTATTCGATCTTTTGTTTTATTTGATTATCGAATAGTTCGAAGTCTTGTGGCCCCAGCCCACTCACGATATGGCCGGAACTATCCCTTACAGTTGCATAGACAGTCACTAAGTCTGTGAATGAACGTAGTAATGGTTCAGAAGTAACCTCCTCTTGAGTACTGACAGTCGTTACTGCTTGCGTTAAGCTGAGCGGTGTCAGTGGTGTCAGTGAAATTATAAATATTAAAAGTACTACCATTGCTAATCTAGTACGTGTCATAACCCTCCTGAGAAATCGATCTATAAGTTATTAATGGTTCTGATTTATTTGTATCTGTTGTCAGCAACGTTGATGCCAGATGCAGAGAAATCGGCAAGAGTGCTCTAAATCAGCAGCTAAGTCTCAATTTGATAAGCAGAATCCTAGCTGGTGACGCAATTATAGGTCTCTTAATATTTGACAATTTTGTAAATTTCAATTTTTCTATTAACATTTTTGTAAATTTTTAACTGCGGACTAGTGAAAGAAACTATGGTATTATTC
>JBFLVQ010000752.1:0-4334 GCA_040758525.1 Acidobacteriota bacterium | reverse complement strand
CAGGCGAGTTTAAGACTATCAAAGAAGATTTCCATTGGCATATAGAGATTCTTGTACGTACTACAATTACCGCCGGGTTTGAGCAAGGCAGTGGTATACACATCAACCCTATAGATCCTGTTGACGCAGCACGCTATCTACGTGAAATAGAGATTTAAATAAGCGCCAGGAGTGATTGCCAGCCTTCTTTATAGATAGGCAACCCAAGCTGTTCAGTCAGTTGTGGCAGGGTAAGATCATCAAGAAAACGTTCACGCTCACCAGTCACACATTCTGGCGGTAGCAACAAGAAATCACCAAACAACTCTGCGCGTGCTTTGAGAAAGTCACGACCAGAGAGCAGTCCCGCTACTGAAGCCTCCTCACCAAAGAAATCATTAACAACCCGTAGCGGTTTCAGTTCACTGCCAAAGTGGGTATTAAAACGGTCTAGACAGTCTTTAAGGACAGGATAGAAGAGCGTGCCAGTGGCGACCGTACCACGTATTGTCTGTGCAACCCGCTTTTTACTGCGTTTAAGTAGCTTTTCAAAATCTGCTAGAAAACGGCGCACCATACCAACACCATCCTCGATCTGTGGTGACTGTTCGTAATGTTGGCGGCTTGGTATAGGGCGGCCAGCACGCAAATAGAATTCATCACCAAGGAAGGCGAAGCGTGTACCATATTGCCTATTGAAATTGCGCTGCCAGGGTGCCACTAGATCAATAATTTGTGCGCACCAAGCGTCACTAACAGGTGTGAGTAATGCGCGGTTCTTGTGGTGTTTGGTGAGACCGAGTGGCACAATTGCCGTCGATTGCACACCAGGGTAGAGCGCGACAAGATCATGTACAGTCTTTTCTAACTGTTTATCATCGTTGATACCAGGACATAGCACTACCTGTGCATGCAGTTCAATGCCATGGGCAATAAAGTAGCGCATCTTCTCTAGCACATCATCGATATTGTCACGGCCTAGTAGTAACCGACGTACCTCTAGATCTGTGGCATGTACAGAGACATATTGTGGCGAGAGACGCTGTTCAACAATACGAGTCATCTCATCGCGGCTCATACTGGTCATAGTAGTGTAATTGCCATGTAGGAAGGAGAGCCGTATATCCTCATCACGGAAGAAGAGCGAAGGACGTGCATCGGGCGGATTCTGTTCACAGAAGCAAAAGATGCATTTGTTAGCACACTGACGTGGTACAAAGGTTTCAAAATCTAATCCCCAGATTTCGCCTTCGCCAATCTCCACGCTCAACTCCCAATGTTCTCCGCTGGCTTTCTCTACCTCTAATGTTAGTTCCTCTTCCGAACCGCTATAGAACTGGAAATCTATATAGTCACGTAGTCGTCGGCCATTTATAGAAATGATGCGGTCGCCTGCAGCAAGACCAATTTCATGGCCAAGCGCACCTTCATCTACGGCTGTGATTGTTACACCACGTTGACGCTTTAATGCCGAGATCGGATAGAGGGTATCAAATTGCTCGCTGTACATCAGCTCTCTTCCCTTGTCTGCTGGCCACTATCAAGCCTGGCCAGCGATTGTCTGAAACAGGTATCGGGAAAGTATAATTGATTGTTTGGAAGAAGCGAAACTGCTATAGCCAGGACTGGCTAATGTCGGCCGCTCATACCTATGAATCCAATCAATGTGGAGATCACGGCAAGCAACTCAGCAGGCTCTATAGGTTTGGCTAGGTGCATCTGGAATCCGGCGGTAATAGCACGCAATCGATCTTCGGACTTAGCATAAGCTGTTAGCGCAATGGCCGGGATACGGCCACTTTTTTCTATACCTCGTGCCCGTATGGTGCGAATCAATTGGTAGCCATCCATACCTGGAAGACCTATGTCGGAGATTAGTACATCTGGCTGCCATTCATCTAAAACAGCTAACGCTTCATCTCCACAAGTAACGGCGCGAACCTCAGCGTGTGATTGCAATAGTATCTCAATCAGTAGTTCTCGAGTATCCGGTTCATCCTCAACGACCAATAAGCGTAATCCATCAAGTGTAGCGGTAGATTTAAATAGATCGTCACTATTGATAATAGGCTTTGGTATTGTGTCTATACGATCATTTTGAGTAAGACCCAATGGTAACCGCACCTTAAAAGTAGCACCCTGTCCACTGCCAAGACTCTCTACGCCAACTGTGCCACCATGCAGTTCAACCAGGTGCTTTACGATCGCAAGACCTAACCCTAATCCGCCATGATGGCGAGTAATGGTACTGTCAGCTTGGCGGAAACGATCGAAGACATAGGGAAGAAACTCTGGATTGATTCCTTGGCCACTATCGTTTACTGCGATCTCGGCATACTCGCCAACTACTAGTAATTGTATCTGTATATGTCCGCCAGGGGCAGTGAACTTGATGGCATTAGAGAGTAGATTCCAAATTACCTGTTGTAAGCGTGTGGAATCTGCATAAACAGGCGCCGAACCAGCTAGATAGATTGTTTTTAGCAGGATATTTTTAGCTTCAGCAAGCGGACGTACAGCATTTACAGCCGCCTCAATGATCGGTACCAATTCTCGCAGTTGTCTATCTAGGCGTAGCTTGCCAGTGATGATACGAGATATGTCAAGAAGATCTTCGATCAGTTGTGATTGTGTCTGTACATTGCGCTCAATTGTTTCCAGCGCATGTGCATTACCAGCCGGATCTAATCGACCAGCCCTTAGCAGTCTGGTCCAGCCCAAAATTGCTGTAAGCGGTGTGCGTAATTCGTGTGACACCATGGCGAGAAATTCATCTTTAACACGATTGGCCTCTTCCGCTTGCTGACGCGCTGACTGCTCACCAATTAACAACCGTTCACGCTCCGCTTCAGCAGACTTGAGGGCTTCAGTCAGCTCCCTATAACGTGTCTCACTCTCTTTAAGCATCTCTTCCATATGCTTGCGATCGGTAATGTCACGAGTGAAGCAGCGTGTATGAATAAATTTACCATTCTCCCATAATACATTTGAGGATATTAGTATTGTTTTAAAAGTACCGTTTTTGCAGCGTAGTTTGGCTACATAATTATGTAGTGTTTCATGGGCGATAAGCCTGCGTAGTATGTCTTCGATGATAGGCGGATCGACATAGAATTCGCCAATATGATGGCCTATATAATCTTCCTTAGTGTAGCCAAGTAGATCTAACTCAGCCTGATTAGCCCAGATGATAATGCCGCTTTCGTTCACCCAATGCAGTCCTACCGGGGCATTCTCAATGAAGTCCTGCAGTTCTTGGTTCTGGCGCTGTTGATTGACGAGTTTTGCTTCTAGTTCGGCGACACGTTGTTTTAGTAATTCTGTCGCTCTTTTCAATTTTTCCGTTCGCTCCTTTCCACACGGTTTAACGCTGGCTTGTTAACCGTTCCTGGACAAGGATTTTGATGATTAAATAGAAGAGTTTTCGAAGGTGCGAAAAGGTTGCTTTAAGACGATAAAAAGCTGCTAGAAAATACTACTATTGTTGTAAACGATCGGTACCAAAACTACCTATACCAGAGAGTGTGAAAGAGAATGAGATACGACTTTCGCGGAATCCCCCTACGTTAAAAGTTGTGAAGCTCACCTCGATGGTACCACAATCACAGGCATAGCCAATATAGGTCGAAGAGCGGCGTAGTCCTTCACGTGAGGTCAGCCCTGTACGTGCATCTCTACGCTCAGTAAAGTCATAGGTAAAACTTGTGCCACCATAATAGCCATTGCGTTCGTTGCCTAACGAGAGGTTGGATACCAATAGACTACCTGGGAATGAGCCTGGCTCGATCATACCAGGGGATATCTGTAGCTGTGTAGAGTGATAGAATCGCTCCGAGATAGTAAAATAGCGACGCGACATTGAGCCGGTAACAGAGAAGTTACGTACCTTCTGCGCCAGCGTGTCATAGTCCATGCGTAGATCTGCCGATAGAGACGAGAGTGGTCGATAACGTAGGTTCAGATTGAGTGGCGAGAAACGACGCTCTCGCCCTCCAAAACTAAAACCTGAGAGTGTATTGATAGGAAAGAATTGGTTGCGCATACCAGGCTGTAGCGCACCACCAAAATCAGTATCAAAAAAGTATTTCTGGGTAAGGGAAATGCTGAGCATCTCATGTGTTGAGATACTTCCATCCACAGCGATACGAGGAACAAAGAAACGGTTAACCACACCATACTCTAGTTCATTGGTATTTGCTACTGTGTCTCGTGCGTCAAAGCGTATAATGCGTGCGAAATTATCTACACCACTAATATTTCGGTAGTTCAAGAAGGGTTCAATAACATGCTTAAGACGTGGCGAACCATCATCGTAAGTGAAAGTACGTGCAAGTGTAGGTGGACGTACATTGAGC
>JBFLVQ010000751.1:0-4340 GCA_040758525.1 Acidobacteriota bacterium | reverse complement strand
TCTCATCATCCATTAACACTTCCAAATTATAATCGCCGAGGCGTATATTCTCTGGAATCTGCCAATCTATACTGGCAATGCCAAAGCGCGAGGTCTTTAATTCTGCACGCATTACTACAGCATATTCTGGATCTCTAAGTATCAATGATAAGGGTTCATTAGCGAGCACATGTTGCGACGAGTCCAGCACCAATGTACGTACATGCAACTTCTGTCCTGGCTGATAGAGTGGTTTATCTGTGCTGATAAGAATACGCGCAAGTTGGTACAGCGATAAATAGCTTTCTACTTCCTGAGATAAGATTCCACGTTGACCAGTGATTTTAATGGCAGCCTCTTTTTTCCCGATCTCTCTTGGTAGATCGAAATTGATTACGACATAACCATCTGCATCGGTAATGCCAGTAGCCTGTAGCGCAGGCATATTAGTCTCGTCGAAAATAATCTCAGCTTTAATTGTAACTCCTGATACTGGATGAGCGGTGATTGGATGTAGTGCGCGAGTACGCACAGGATAATGTGTACCAGCCAATGCATAATTGTCTGCGGTGACTTTTAATTCGAAGATATCCAGAGTAATTTCTGATACTGATATGATCCCTTCCATAGCAGGCCCGACATCAGTCGAGCCAATCGGTTCAATACGATAACGCAGACGGTAGAACAGTATACGAGAAAGTTCCTTGCGCGAAAGCTTGGTCAGCGGTAAAGCCAACTGGTGGATTGTTGTGCCTGTCTGTAACATTGCTTCTTCGTCAGCACTTGCTTGAACACAGCTTTGCGGATCTAGGATTTCTACATATATATGTGCTGGCAGGTTATGTCCTGATCGGTTTTCTATCGTTAAGGAGATCGCACTTTGATCATCAGTTAGCAGGAGTTTGACAGCAGCTTCATTAACACTCACAACCGGTGAACTGGCAAGCGTATGGCTTCCCCAAATAAGTATCGATAACGACAGGATAGTTATCATACATTTGATCATAGTGAGTCTCCTACAATATTGGTCTTCTAAACAGTTAAAATTAAAGCGACACAAGCAAACCATAGACCAATACCAGAAAAGTCTTTTGAGGAAATGGTCAATCGGTTAATTTTCAGAAAGATGGCATAGAATCCTATAACCTTGCAATAGGCTTTTCAAGGCGAGCAACTACGAAAATCTATATTTTCTATGAAATTTCAGTGGCGAGGAGAATCAGAAAAACTGATGCTCCTGCACCAATGTTGATTACTTGTTGGCTAAATTTATTGCTACATGGCGGGCAAGCGCCATTATTGTCCAAGAAGGATTAAGCCCACAGGCAGATGGAAACAGGCTAGCATCTGCTAAATAAAGATTGTCTGTACCAAAGAGTTTGCCTCTTTGATCAGTAACCCCATGATGAGAATCGATTCCATATGGATTACCACTATTAGTATGATCAGAGTAGAGTAATAGATCCTCGTATTCGAATTTCATCTTTTCGATGATTTTCAGATCTGCCTTAGTTTCAATCTTAGGTGGCCGTAGCATAGGCAAAAAGACACGCCGTGCTCCTACATCAAGAAACCCACGCGCAGCGAGGAGAAAGCAGTTACGCATACTCTCAATATCAGCACGACTCTCTTTATAATCGAGTCTAGCTTTGCCATCCTTTACTACAACACGCGATTTGTCTGGGTTATCACGAATCGTTAGCGTAATGCTCATGGTGTGGTGGAATCTGCGCATTATCTGAAAATGTTCTTCTGGAGGTAGATAAGAGATGAAAGAAGCAAGATTGGCAGGAAAGAGAATGCTAGCCAACCAGAAAAAGTTATGTTCTTTGAGAAAGCCTGTGAAATTGTAGATCGCAGGCACACCATTGTAAGGAATGTATTGTCCATTATCCATTGTGCCAGGCTGTGTGATCGGTTCATCAAAAAGGGCAAAGATTTGTGCATGCGGTTGCAGATAGACTTTTGCTCCAATGCGGTCACGTACGGGAATTGCTTGGCTGCGTAATAAAAGCGCAGAAGAGAAGAATGCTCCACAAGCAACAATATATGATTTTGCCTTAATAACGCCACGAGCGACAATATTGCCTTGAGCGGGCTCGCGTATGATTACATTTAATCCAGTAACGCAGAAGTGATCGCGCTCACCTTTGCCTTCTAAAGAGACTGCTTCACAATTTGTAAAGACAATAATATTACCGGTTGCCAATCCAATGGGTAGAAAGCTATTGATCATATTGCCTTTTAGATCAAAACCACAGCCGAAGTTACAAAGTCCGGCACCGGCACAACCTTGCGTATAACGTTCTACTATCTCTAATCCCGCTGGTCTTCCCAGTACAGTAGCCATTTCGCGAACTATCGCATTAGGGCGGTTTTCCAATTCTTTAGTCTGTTTAGTCACAGACATTGTTTCAGCAATGTGTTGATAATGAGGAGAGAGTGAATCTAGGTCTAGAGTAGAAACACCACTCAACGCTTTCCATTCATCAAAGACAAATTGTGGAGGTTTCATCGCGACACCACCATAGACGATACTGCCACCGCCTAGCAGATTACCTTGGTAAAGAATGGTACGATAGCCAGAGGTAAGCTCAACATGGCCTGTGCGGTTTGTCATATCAAGAGTACGAAAATTAAACTGTTCTGCGGGAATAAAAGGGCCACGCTCAACAAGAATAACTTTTAATCCCGCCTGTGCCAATGTTGCTGCCGCCACAGCACCGCCTGGTCCAGAACCTATTACACAGACATCAAAAGTATTGGAAAGATATTTATCTGCTGCACGGGTACGGAAATCATGCGCAGAAAAGATCTGCTGACGAAGCTCATCGGTTAATTTGCGTATCATTTTACTGCTCCAGGTGTGGTAATAAGCGCAAGCGCGCGTTCATCAGCCCAGAATGCAACTAGACAGAGCGAAGAGAGAGCTTTAGCTAACTTCTGAACAAGCACAAAACGTGAAGTACGTGCTCTTATCGCAATCTTGTCACCACCATAAAGAAAAGCGCTACGCTGCGCAACTGCAACTAATCTTGCTACTTTTGCACGCTGTTCAGCACCGCCATTACTAATAAGTTTTTCAATGTTGACCATTGGATCAATACCAGTGCTAATTATTACCTCATAGGGTATCAGCGTAAGTGCTACTTTACGTAAAAACTCATACTCTGCTTTGGCAAGAGAGGCCGATTCGCCAAAAGCTAATGCGGTTTGTGGTAGAACTAATGCTGCAACGCATAGTTTAATAAACCTTCTACGGCTTAAATGTCGATCAAAAGCGTCCAAGTCATCAATTAATGTATCCATTCCTGCCATATCTTTTATATCCTATTTGAGTAATTTTATTTTCTCGGTAAGCCAGTAAGCTACAAAAGCAAAAACCGCACCAATAACTAGATCAACAATATAGTGTTGATTCAAAACAACTGTAGCACCCCACATCGCGGCTGCGTAAACGCCAATTACTATCAAGGTTAACCAGCCACGTCTACGTTGCGCAAGTAAAAAAAGCAAGACTGGATATGCGCCATGTAATGAAGGAACGGCGCCAAACCACATAGGTGCGGTGGCAATCAATTTTTGAACTATTTTACCATCCATTGCTGCTGCTGTGCTTGTCTGTGCGATAAGTTGAATAGAGGGTTGAGCACTACCATGTAGACTTACCCACCAAGGTGGAGCAACCGGTATCAGCAGATAAGAGAGAATGGTCATAACATTTAATATAGTGAATGCTCTTAAGTGCAGACGGAACTGATCATGATTATTATCCCAATACCGACTCTTAAGCCACCAACCAAACAGCAATATAGGCAAGACGGCTATGTGTGAAAGATAAACCAACTGCGCTGTTAATGAGATTGCCCTTGCAATAGGCTCACTGGAGTGTAGAGCAAGCCAAGCACGTAATGTATGAGCAGGAATACTACCTGCACAGATATCGCCAAATAACCATTGCTCTATTTTGTAAGGTAGCTCAACAGCAACACGCGATAGCAGCAGTGGCTGTAGCCAGCGTAGACGATCATAGATCAACCAAAATGCAAACATTGGAGACCAATCAGTAAAAAATCGCCGACCATGCTCGGCCACAAGTATCACCCCAGGAATTACCAATAACATAAACCAATGATAAGGACGGAGCGTATAGGTTATTTTGCCCAGTACCAAATAGGCACATACACAAAGACAGACAGCTATTTGCCATTGCTCTAGTGGTTTGATTATTACTCTGCTTGTTGCCACGTTAATACTACTCCATTAAAACATTTGCGTTGATAGAACTCTTATTGAGTAATTTCAGCGCACTATTCAAGTAGTGATAATCGCCTAGCAACAATGTAATTACATTAGGGAAT
>JBFLVQ010000750.1:0-4357 GCA_040758525.1 Acidobacteriota bacterium | reverse complement strand
TCAGGGAAGTGCTAGGGATGGAGGAATCAGAGCCTTTGGGATTAAATTTATCGAATAGAAGTAAGGAATATAAAGATGAAGTGTTTACATCGCTAGATTTAAACAAAAAGAAGTAGAAGTGATAGACAATAGCAATAGAATATTTAACTTGTAATAGTGTATAAAAATGAGCGCGCCTAACTGGTCGTTTGAGCCGAGTCAAATCCGTGTTGGCCCGGCGACTCATAACATGAGATAATAGGCAGGATTCATGGCTTAAGATAGAATTGATAATTGTTGCCGCCCTGCTTTTTTGCGTGATACATCGCAATGTCAGCATTTCTTACCAACTCGTCTATATCTTGGCCATTGGCTGGATATAAGCTGATGCCGATACTGGCACTAATTTGTAGTTTGTGGCCCTCTATCATAAAAGGCTGGCTTAAAACGTCGAGGATCTTCTGAGCAATTTTAACTGAGTCATTAGCGTTAGAAATATTTGCTACTATCACAGTGAACTCGTCTCCGCCGACGCGAGCGACGGTATCGCCCTCTCGAACCGAATCTGTTAACCGCTCTGCCACAGCTTGCAGCACCCGATCTCCTGTGCGGTGGCCATAAGTATCATTGACTGGTTTAAATCGATCGAGATCAATAAACAGCACGGCCACCATTCGCTCATTGCGATAAGATTGTGCCAGCGCCTGCTTGAGCCTGTCCTGAAACAGCAGAAGGTTAGGCAACCCCGTAAGAGCATCATGATGAGCTAAGCGATCGAGTCTATTCTCTGATAGTTTAAGAGTCGTGATATCTGAGAATATTGCAACATAATTTGTGATATTGCCTTCTGCGTCTTTAATGACGCTAATATTAACCCACTCAGGATAAATTTCGCCGTTCTTGCGTCTATCCCAGATTTCGCCTTGCCACTGGCCAGTCTTGATCAACGAATCCCAGAGATTCTGGTAGAACTCTATTGTATGAAGTCCCGATTTCAGTATTCGGGGATTTTGTCCAATGGCTTCCTCCGGAGTATACCCAGTGACGGCGCTAAAGGCAGGATTGACAGCCAGGATATTGTTATCCACATCAGTAATCATTATTCCGTCCTGCGTGCTTTCAAATACTCTGTCAAGCAAGCTGGCAGTTTTCTCCGCAGAGTTACCCCCGATATTATTAATAATGGTCATTTGTCTTTCATTGCTTATCATTAAATTAGTCATAACACTCTATTCCTTCTTTTCAAGAAACAATCTCACTTTCGAGTTTGACCACTGTGATTTCTCTGTCGTATTCATATTCCCATTATGCATACGCAAGTTCGAAACTGGGTTTAGGCAGATCTTTACACCGTGACGGAGGAGACTCTTCCAGCAAGCTCAAGATCTCTTCAGGCGATTGAAAGAGGAGAGTATGTTTGTTAAAAATTACTTCAGTAACTTCTATAGGCGAATAAGTGCGGCTCTCAATACCGCTATTGGTGCGAAAATAGGCTCTCAGCCTGCCGCCCGTCAGATTTACCCAGAAACAGAGATGCCGATCGCATTCACAGGTCTGCGCAAAGTGGAAAAGATATTTACGCAGTGTGCAATCATCTTCGACCAATGAGATCGGAACAGATAATGTTGACATTTCCACATCGCTTGTTTTTACTACTCTGATTTGCATTGGATCTTTCCTTTTTATCTTCATGTGGTTGAATGTTCAAGTGCTCGTACAATCTCCACCGAGCAGGGGGCATTCAGCGATACATTGCGAGCAACTGAACCGAGCAGTAAGTGAGAGAAGCCATGCCTGCTATGAGTGCCAACAAGTATCAGATTCGCTCCCCATTCTTTAGCCTCATTGATAATCTCCTCGTCTGCTGCGCTTTGCGGTATGGTATAGGAAGCATTTCGACCAAACTCTTGTAGAGTAGAAGCTGCGTCAATTGCTATACGTTCTGATGCACAACGGATATCATCGGCAATGTGGTCGGTCGCCATAACCGTTCCATAGATCGGGGGCCTTTCAATTACCGTCAATACGCGAAATTCACTGCCCTCTGGCCAGGGTCTCTCGGCTACAGAGCGCACAGCAGCCTGGCTGCACGGCGAACCTTCAGTGGCAATCAAGACTTTCATAATTTCATATCTCTTTCATCACCTGATAACACTTTATAGCAACCTTTGTGCCGTCAAAACGTTTCCTTTTAGCTATTGCTATGGCCGCAGTAGCCAATCGATATTTAATCAAATGATGATTGCCAACTGTGGAAAAATCCGCATTTTTTGGAAAACCACCCAGTAATATCTCTGATCAGTAACGATTTGTGGTCAGAGAACTCATTTTAGTAAGCTATGAAACTCGGTATGTTAGTTGCAAAGAGTTTTATGGATACGCCAATAAAAAATTAGTGGAAACTATCAGGAGATGATCATGGAAGCAAGACCAAAGATATTGATCGCGTATGACGGTTCGGAAGGGGCTGATATTGCAATATCTGATCTAAAGCTGGCTGGATTGTCACATAGGATGGATGCGATAGTAATAACTGTAGGTGAGTTGTCTTTGTCATTTCCACCGAGTTATGGAATGGTAGAGACAGATTTTGCGGAGAGGCATTCCACTAATCTCAAAGAGGCGCAAGCGCTGGTATCAAAGGGCTGTGAGTGCCTGCGTGCGCTCTTCCCAACCTGGGAGATATCTCCTGAAGCGAGTATTGGTTCAGCAGCAGGAGAGATACTTACTAAAGCCGACTCCTGGAAACCGGATCTTATTCTGCTTGGCTCACACGGCAGATCCAGACTGAGCCGAATGATGTTCGGCAGCATAGCGCAGCAGGTTGTTACTGAGGCTCATTGTTCAGTAAGAATCGGTCGCAAATCGACTCAAGAAGAGAGCCATCCAGCGCGGATTATTATTGGTCTTGATGGTTCCGCTTGTGCCAGCGCCGCTGTAGATATTGTAGCAATGCGTCAGTGGCCGAAAGGCAGCGTAGTGAAACTAATCACCTCAACCAACTCTGAAGAGATTGAAGAACTGGCCCACGCGCAAAAATTCAGGAGTCGCCAAAGGCTGAGCTGAGTTCTGCCGGTTTATCAGTTTCTTCCTTGATCAAAGCAGGCGATCCAAAAACTATACTGCTCAATGAAGCCGAGCAATTGAACGCAGATTGCATATTCATAGGTGCAAGAGGGCTTAATCGTTTGAGGAGATTTCTGCTCGGCAGTGTATCAACCGCAATAGCATCGCGCGCTCACTGTTCGGTTGAGATAGTACGAAAAGAAGAATGAGAGCAACTTAAGCGATGTCATCAAAAAAATTGGAGGTAAAATATGTTGACTAGAGAGATCCCACGCAATGAATGGCCGGCATTCTTTGATGATTTCAGCCGTAATTATCAAGGCTGGACCGTTACAGTCGAAATACTCAATCCAAATATCGGAGCGCAAGTTGAGGCTCACGAATTACCCCTTGAAGGTATAACCGTTGACTTGAAGGAGGATGGTAAAGATGAGATCTCGATAATAATTGGTGAAGCTCCGGAGGATCATGTTACTCATAACATTTTAGTGCCGATCCATGTGTGGGTCGAACAGACAGATAAAGGAGATGTTGAAGCGTTGCAGATAGAATCGGAGAGCGGGATAACAATGCTTCTGCGCTTCTGCTCAACTTGGATCAAAACCGCATCAAGCGATGCTTAAAGGAAAGCTATCTTTAGCGAGTCTTGCTATAGCTGAAAATTTGCCGGCTATCCATAACTATATTGCCACTCTCATCAACATCCATCTTTACTGCTCTGGGATTTTTTGATAGCCCTGGCATTAGAAGTATATTACCAGCAATAACGACTATGAACCTTGCTCCTGCGGATAGGCGCATGTCAGTTATTGTCAAAGTCCAACCTTTGGGAGCGCCAAACCATTTGGGGTTATCTGAAAATGAAGATGGAGTCTTAGCAATGCATATAGGTAAACTATTAAAACCCAACTCACTAAATTTCTTCATCTTCTTGCGTGCTACTGATTCGATGTAGATTGAGCCTGCGCCATAAATCCCTTTTGCTATTACTTCAATCTTCTCTTCTATGCCAAGGTTCGCTGGATAGAGTGGAAGGAGATCTGTAAGCTTAGAGTTTTCAGCGGCGGTCAAAACTTTTGAAGCAAGATCAAGAGCGCCTTTACCACCTTGATTAAATACTTCAACAATGGCGCACTCAACCCCAAACTCTCGGCAGTAATCTTCGATCATTTTGATCTCGGTATTGGTGTCAGATGGAAAGTAATTGACAGCAACTATAAAGGGCAGATTAAATTTTCTGAGAATATCAATGTGCCCGGCCAGATTTTCAAAACCACGTTCTAAAGCCAGTGCTCGTTCGGAAATTGATCTA
>JBFLVQ010000749.1:0-4358 GCA_040758525.1 Acidobacteriota bacterium | reverse complement strand
AAACGCTTAACATAGTATTGTTCAGCCGGTCTACTTTAGGTATTACAAAGTAGCTGTCGTTGAGTTAAACCTTCAACCCACTTTACAACTGGAAAACTCCTTCTTATGGGACACTCATTGGAAGAGTCGAACACATCTACTACAAATGCTGTTGCCCTCTTACGTAAAGGAATAGCTGCTGCCAAAGCTGGCGATAAAGCAGCCGCACGCACGCTATTGTTGGAAACACTCAAACTCAATTCGCGCGCTGAACTAGCTTGGCTCTGGCTTGCCTGGATAGCGGAAACACCCAAGGAAGCTGTTCTCTACCTAGAAAAGGTCTTAGAGATAAACCCTAACAACGCACAGGCTAATCAATGGATGTTGAAGATCCGACAACGCAAAGCTCAAGGAGTTTTGATCTGGCACTGCCCTCTATGTGCAGTAAGTCTGCAGACAAAGGTGAGCAAATGTCCAAAGTGTCGTAGTATTCTTGAGTTGACCGATATTGAGGCTCTTCTTAACAACGGTGACGCAGATCGATCCCTGATTAATCAAGCTATTGAACGTCTGGAAAACTACTCTTTGAACGAGCGAATAGACAAAGATTCTACGGATGAGAGTTTCGCTTTTAATCTCCATTTCCATTTGGCATTAGCATATTTCAACCTCAAGCTGCCTGACGAAGGACTGATACATCTGCGTGAGGCAAGCAATCTCACGCCTACCGATAATGTTTTGCGTGCTCAGGTACAAGTATTAACGCGACAACTGACCACCATAAGAGAGAAAGCCTGGGAGCGGCAGCGTCAGAAGATTGTACTAGTGATAGATGATAGTCCGACAGTTCGTAAACTTGTTGCTGTTACTTTGGAGAGGCATGGATATAAAGTGATTACTGCGGCAGACGGGGTACAAGCAATGGCAAAAATCGAGGAATCAATGCCTGATCTTATCCTGCTAGATATTACTATGCCCTACATGGACGGTTATCAGGTCTGCAAAGTTCTTAAGAACAACCTTTCAACTAAACAGGTTCCTGTATTGATGTTATCAGGTAAGGATGGATTTATTGACAAAGTGCGCGCTCGTATGGCTGGAGCAGTTGGTCATATCTCCAAGCCAGTAGATCCAGATACTCTGCTAGCAGCGCTACAGAAACATCTTAAAACAGAGAATAAGAAATAGAACGAAAATGGCTATTGAAGGTGATTTAAAAGATATTAGTTTGACAGGTCTGGTACAGGTTGTCTGCTTGGAACGTCGTACTGCAGAGCTTGTACTAACAAGAAGAGGTGAAGAGGGTGTGATCTTCTTTGACAAAGGTGAGATTGTTCATGCCAAGACAGGTTACCTAGTGGGAGAAGAGGCGCTCTTCCGTATGCTTAGTTGGGGAGATGGAGCTTTTCGTATAACTGATAAGGTTACTGTACTTACCAAGACGATTCTAGTAAATTGGAATCACTTGCTAATGGAAGGCATGCGGCGAATCGATGAACGCAAACGCAACATCGAACCACCACCCATTGCTGAACTTCCCACTGCTCTTTCTGCCGCCGATATTGAAAGAGATACTACGTTAAGAAACGATCTGATTCTCCTTATTGCTAAGCTTGAGCAGTATATTCCTCGCTTTGCTGAGAAGAAGATCTACAAGCGCCCATCATTAGCATTAGAGCTTATGGAGGAGATTGTTAATCAAGTTGTGGAAATCTCCGAGATGACGGCAAGAGGAGATCTCGATATGAGCTCTCTGAAAGGCGCTTTAATTAAAATATATGAGAAGTATCCACAAGCGCGTGTGCTCCATATAGAGAATAACCGTATTTCAGTTCAAACCGCAGTAAGCCTGCACAATAGCTGGGCCAGCGATCCTGTTGAACGTAAATACATGTTTCGCCAAATCTCGCACGCACTGATCGAAATCTTAAATTATTACTTCTCGTTTCTCGCCAGCCGATTACAGTTGGCTAATGTACGCGAGGAGATAGAAGAGATTGACGATGTTTTTATCGCTGATCTTAAACGGGCACTTGATGTGATCAATTTTTGAGCAGCCCAATTAACAGTCTCTGATAAGGAGGAAATAAATGGCTACTAAGAAGATACTAGTGGTTGACGATAGTCCGACCGACCTGCGTCTGATGATTAATGCACTTCAGAACAGAGGGTACAAGGTTATTACTGCCATAGATGGAGAAGAAGCTCTTGATAAAGCTAGTCAGGAACGACCAGACCTGCTTGTGCTGGATGTAGTTCTTCCTAAGAAAAATGGTTTTCAGGTATGTCGTCAACTTAAAACCGCTCCAGATACTAAGGATATCAAGATTATTCTAGTAACAAGCAAAGATCAGGTGACTGATCGTTTCTGGGGTTTGAAACAAGGCGCTGACGAATATCTGACCAAACCTTTTGAGGATAAAGAGCTGATAGCGTTGGTAGCAAAACATGCTTGAGTAGAATTTCGGCAGTTGCTGATCAGTAGTCGTTAACTAGAAAGTTAATAGATAAGGAAGTCTTAAGATGGCTGAAGAGAAAGATAAGCCTGACAAGTTAAACCAGCTATTGCAAGCTGGCGCAACTGATCTCCCTGATGAAGATCTGATTGACCCAGATGAAATGTTAGAAGCGCCTAATGGAGCGCCCGCTTGGGCAGATGATACGGTATGGGCGATTGATGAATCCGTTTTACAACAAGAAGTAATCTTGGCTGACACAGATAATAAAGAATTTAGTTACATTGCCGATCTTCCTGCCGCAGCGCCAGCTTGGATAGATGCTGAGAGCGGCGATCCGGGCGAGGAGATAAGCGTCGAGGTCGTATTTGAGCCAACACTAGACTTTCCCCCTGATACCGTGCCAAAACCATCCAATGCTTCGCTTGAGATCGAGAGCGAGACCGTATCAACACCAATTGCAGAGATATCAGCAGATGCCTATGTGCCCACACCTGTGGGTGATGTTAATGAGTTAGCAGAGGTCAAGGTACTAGCCGCTACGGTACTCGATCCGATCAATGAATCAACAAAAGGATTAATGATTGAGTCGTTCGAAACTGCCGAGACTTCGCCAGTTAACTATGATGACTCTTCACACAATATTGTAGAGTTTTCCTCGTCAGAAGCTGTCACAACAGTCAATATGGCTAGGGAGTTGGTAGAAGAGTCAATGGCTGAATCGACTGTAGAAGTAGCGCAATCGTCTTCCCCTGAAGTTGCCAAGGAGACAGACTGGCGGCTTGGGTCAGTAACAACACAATCTACAACCATCGACACATTGAGCAAGCCCATAGCAGATCCAACTATGGGTGTACTAGAAGAGCTTATCGCAACCATTGATGAGACTTGTGGTGAGGCGCCGATGATTGAGTTGGAATCGGTGCAAACCGAAACCGAGATAGTTAAGCAACGCTATGTAGTCTTCTCTTTAGCTAACACAAAGTACGCAATTCCTATAAGCAATGTTATTGAGATGGGCAGAATTCCCAGAATTACTCCGGTGCCTAACGTTCCCGAATGGATACGAGGCGTAACCAATATGCGTGGAGATATCCTCTCGGTGATAGAATTCCGCGCTTTTCTCGGTATTGCCCCCTTAGAACAGTTGGATGCGGGACGAATGTTGATAGTACGAGGAGGTAATGATGATTTGATAACCGGCCTGATCGTTGACAATGTGGGAGGGCTTCGTGAACTGTCAATTGATGATATAGCGATGCCTTCTGCTCCTATTAAGGATAAGGTTGCGAAATTTATGAAAGGCGTATATGACCACCATCAGGAATTATTGACTGTGCTCGATCTTGAGCAGCTGCTCTCATCGCCTGAGATCAGACAACTTGAGACTGGTTAGAGAAACAATGGAGCGCTTTTGAGAAAGCTAAATTGTTCCTCAAACTGAGATCTCCTATAACTCCACACTAATCTGTTGGCCACTTGCCAGACCCACAGAGTGGATTTATCAAGACAACAAAAATAAAACCTAGAATAGGAGTAATGGCATGATAAAACTAATTACACAGTCGATACAAGCCAAAATGGTGCTGCCCATAGTCATCGGCACCATTGTCGTAGTGTTAATCAGTCTAGCTATTATGATTAAGGTAAGATCAAGAAATGTCGAATTGGTTGGTCTTACTTCAGCGCAAGCAGTTGCAAATCAGATTACAACCCTACGAACATTCTACACATCCGAAGTAGTCTCCCGAGCCAAGAAAGCAGGAATGGAGATCAACTATAACTTTGCGCAAAAAGATAACACTTTGCCACTCCCTGCAACGCTAGTCAAAACTCTTGGCAATGAGATTCAAAAGAATTATCCCGGCTCTTATATTCGTTTGTACAGCCGCTACCCATTTCCACATCGTGCCCAAACTGAGA
>JBFLVQ010000748.1:0-4371 GCA_040758525.1 Acidobacteriota bacterium | reverse complement strand
CTGGCCAGATCAAGATCGAAGGTGATATTAAGCTGCCGCATTCCGCCGAAGATCGCAAACTCCAACAGCAGACTGTAATGAAACTCTATCGTTTGCAAGAGCGGCTTGCTTTTGTAGCAGAATCAGTCAGAACTGCCCGTGATCAGGCAAAAGAGCGTATGGATAAGCTCAATGGTAATGAGTCTAAGACTAAAGAGAAGACTAAAAAGCCTAAAGAGGACCTTAGCAAAATTCTTGAGACTTTTTCAAACAAATTGGACAGCCTATACAAGACCCTGGTAGCAACACGTGAAAGTACTGCTATCACTGGTGAGGAGCAGTTGCGTGAAAAGGTGGTTGAACTTTACAGCCAGGTAAGCAATTATGGCGGTAAACCCACGGAATCACAACTATCACGTATAGGTGTGCTAGAAAGAGAGATCGAGAAAGCCAATCAGAGCTTTGAATCGATCCTAGGAACAGAGTTGACAGATATTAATGCTAAGTTGAGCGGTAAACAGGTTGATCCAATCAAGCCTCTTACCAAAGAGGAGTTTGATAAGAAACAGGCAGAAAACTAGCGTTGCCATTTCCTGGGCACAGAGTAGATTCTCTGTGCCCATTCTGCTTTTATCACCAAACTAGTGAAGATATTCTTTAGCTAACTGGTACTTTCTCTTTCTCTGCACCAAACAGTTTATCCAATGGTTGTGTCTCACTTGCTGGCAAAGCACGCTGATTCGTGTTAGCGTGTGCAGCAACATTGGTCGGCAAGGACTTAGCCTCCTCACTACTGTTTGTACCGATTGTCCCGCCCAAGGCCTTCATTATATCGATAGGAAGTGGAAACACTATGGTAGTATTCTTCTCCGTACCGATCTCAGTCAAAGTTTGAAGGTAGCGTAGTTGTAGCGCGGTTGGCTCCTGCGAGATCTTTTGCGCTGCCTCCAATAGTAACTGCGAAGCTTGTAGCTCACCCTGTGCGTGTATAAACTTGGCTCGCTTCTCACGCTCTGCTTCGGCCTGTTTAGACATAGCACGTTGCATCTCTTGAGGAAGATCAACTGCTTTTACTTCTACCATACTTACCTTAATACCCCAAGGATCGGTGTGATGATCAAGTATTGTTTGTAGACGATCATTTAGTTGTTCACGATTAGCAAGCAGATCATCAAGTTCATACTCGCCCAGCACAGATCGCAGTGTGGTTTGGGCCAGTTGTGAAGTGGCATAGAGATAGTTCTCTACTTCTACTACGGCTTTGCTTGCGTCTAGTACACGAAAATAGACAACGGCATTTACACTCACTGTGACATTATCACGTGTAATCACATCTTGTGGTGGAACATCAAGTACAATAGTACGCAATGATACTCGTACAACACGATCTATCGGCCAGAAGACAAAGATTAGTCCTGGCCCTTTAGATTTTTGCAGTAGTCGTCCTAACCGAAACACTACTCCTCGTTCATATTCTGCTAACACTTTGATCGAGGAGAAAAGGTAGACAATTATACTAAAGAGGATAAATAAAGGGACAATTTCCATTTTGCTACTCCATCTACTCAGTTGCTTGAGTATTACGGTCCGTTTGTGAAGGCACGGCAGAAACAGGCCGCGCCAGCGCACGCTCATTCGCAGCCGTTACTTCCAATCGTAAGCCACGTATACCAGTAACACGTATGGGCTCGCCTCGCTCTAGGCGTACGGTTGACCAGGCGTCCCAGATCTCGCCTCGCACAGAAACCTTACCTTCTGGTAATAGTGCCGTCTCGGCATGTCCTTCCAGCCCGATCATACCTGCTTCACCAGTAACGACGCGGTTTTTTAGTGCTCTGCGCGCTAACAGAGCGAGAAAAGCAAAAAGACTAGTAAGGAAGATTGCACCAGCAATAAGAAAAGGGAGACTAGCCCAGGAGAATCCAAACAGAAGAATTAGGCCGCCAATCAGTGTCATTACCCCACACACGCCAGCTAAACCAAAACCAGGGGCCTTTATTTCAAGCAGAAATAGCACCAAAGCAAGGATTATAAGTATAACACCCATGAGTTCGGCAGGTGTCATATGGCCTCCCAGCAACTTAAGTACATCTTTATTCTAAACTCTTCAAACAGACTAAAGCAAAAACAATACGCTCAACAAAATTATACGTATACTATTTACCAATTCTTTACTTATGTTGGCCAAATCGTGATTGATATTACAAATTACTTATTAAGGCCATTACCTTAATAAATTAATAGACTTTTCCACTGTTTTCCACAAAAGTTGTGGAAAAGTCTGTGGAAAAGGGCTTTGGAAAATTTCTAAGTTTGTCCATTCCAGCAATTTATAGCATTCTGCACAAAAAATGTTCACAAGCACAATCCATTTATTTTCAACTGTTTAATCTAGTACTAGGAACCTTGCGGTTTCAATAAGACACCTTAAGAATACAGTGGTAGCAGAATAATTCTAATACTTATCTAATAACTCATTAGTCACTCTTGTACTTGGTCTAATCGTTCTAAATAATCATAGGCATCCTGTTTGACTACGCGGGGTTTACTGCCATCGGAAGGCCCAACAAAACCCTCTTTCTCCATCATATCAAGGATTGCCGCAGCACGACCATAGCCAATCCTTAAGCGACGTTGTAGCACAGAAGTAGAAGCACGACCCATTTGGCAGATGATGCGTATCGCTTCATCATAGAGTTCGTCTCTAATGCCAATACCCTCATTGCTAATCTCAGCCTCTTCATCCGAGATCTGTATACGCTCATCATAATCTGGTTTAGCTTGCTTGCGTATATGCTCAACAATACGATTGATCTCGATCTCTCCTATATAAGCACCGTGCACACGTACAAGTCGGGAAGTACCAGGTGGTAGGAAGAGCATATCACCCTGTCCAAGTAAGGTCTCTGCCCCATTGGTATCGAGTATTGTACGTGAATCGACTTTAGATGAGACACGGAAGGAGATACGTGAAGGAAAGTTTGCCTTGATCAGGCCAGTAATAACATCTACTGAAGGTCGCTGAGTAGCAATCACTAGATGTATGCCCACAGCGCGCGCCATCTGTGCTAGGCGTGTAATAGAGGTTTCCACATCGCTAGAGGCAACCATCATCAGGTCGGCCAACTCATCAATAATAATTAAGATATAAGGGAGCGGCCGTGGCAGCTCATCAGGATGTAAGGCAGGAATCTGTTCAAATCGCTGCCGCACAAACTGATTATACTGGTCTATATTACGAACTCCATAGCCAGCCAACATACGATAACGGTTCTCCATCTCACCTACTGCCCATTTGAGCGCATTAGAAGCACGTTTAGGATCGATCACAATTGGTGTAAGCAGATGTGGGATTCCCTCATAAAGCCCCAGTTCCAGGCGTTTGGGATCAACCATTATCACTTTAACATCATCAGGAGTAGCCTTATAGAGTATCGATACAATAATAGAATTGAGACAGACCGATTTTCCTGTACCAGTCGCACCAGCAATAAGTAGATGTGGCATACGAGCAAGATCGGCAACATAGGTCTTACCATCAATGGTCTTGCCCAGCGCAAGAGTCAATGGCGAGACTGAGTTCTTATACTTTTCTGACTCAAAGATCTCGCGTAGATAGATCACTTCACGCTTTACATTGGGCACTTCCATTCCTACTGTCGATTTACCAGGAATCCGATCAATACGGATCGATTCGGCTTTGAGGGCCAGACAGAGGTCATCAACAAGACTTGTTACACGACTATATTTAACTCCTGGATCAGGCTTAAATTCGAAGGTAGTAACCACTGGACCAGGATTGATATGCTGAATTTTACCGGAGACAGAAAACTCCTTACACTTCTCAGCAAGCAGTCGTGCACGCTCCCATAGCTCTTCATCTGCTTGCTCCTGTTTCTCTTGGGATGGATTAAGAAACTTCAAATCGGGTAGAGCGAAGTTACTAAATCTCAATAATGGTTCTGCCGCTGGCAGTGGTATATCATCAGTGTCCTGAGATACTCGCTCAATAGAGGCTGATTCAAGCATTTCATTAATAGCCGGATCAGCATTACGTGTAGCAGATACTTGTGCTGCCGCAGCCTGAGAGGATTTTGGTGTATCAAAACGACGACGCACTGGCGCGCTCTGCTGCTCTCGGGCTTGATTAGATTGAGGCGGTGTTGCAGATGGCGTCGCAGGGATCTTTTTAACTGTGTCAGAAGAAGAACTCCTTTTCATCTCCCGCTCAATCGCTTCTCTAGCCACTGGCCCCGAGAGGGAGAATTCACTTAACGGCTCTTCTACTTCTTGCTCACCATAAACCAGCCTATGTAGCTCATTTAGATCACGTCCACTACGACTAAGCGGTGGTGTAGACGGCGCCTCAACATTAGCTGGAGGCGGTGTAGC
>JBFLVQ010000747.1:0-4375 GCA_040758525.1 Acidobacteriota bacterium | reverse complement strand
TCTCTATCACAGGTGTAGGATTTACTTCCAGTACACCACAAGCTATTACTAAAGTATTAATCAATGGCAAGGAGATACCAACATCAAGATTTACCATCAACAGCAATACTTCCATTACTGCAAAAGGTAATAAGAAGAAGCTAGGCTTGAAGAAGGGTCAGAATAGTGTACAAGTGATAGTAGATAATGTTGTCTCTAACACGGTAGGTTTTCAGTTCTAGTTAGAATGGATATGGGCGATTTTCACGAGCTTTTTTTGCCATTGCGCGAGCGCGCGGTAATTCTTCAATAGCTTTGAGAACCTGCTCGTCCTCATTAAGAAAAACCTGGAGGCCAACTTCTTGTCCGTAAGCTGCTGTAACCACCTCTCCGCGGATACAGCGACGAATATAATTCAATTCTCTTTCAAACTGCTGATCACTGATTCGGTATTCATCTTTATCCATAATAAATGTGCGGAATGCCGTTATAACCTTATCATCAATCACGAACTCGTTATTAGATAGCTTATGACCACGAACTGCACGTCGAATCTTAAAATGGGGAAGACCTTCTATTTGCCCACTTGTTAGTTGGCGGGCAAATTCAAAGGTGGCATTCAATACCCTTAATCGCAAAGGACTCATCCGCATTAGTTCTACTTCTATATCTGGTTTAATGCCGCCACCGCTATAGACACTTCGGCCTTCATCGGTTCGATATGCTTCTTGCTTCTGCTTACTACGCTTAGTGAAATACTCATATAGCGAGCTGTCTGAATAATCTCGCTGAATTAGTCGTCCGCTAGGCGTATAATACTTGGCTGTAGTTAATGCCAAACCTCCTCCAGAAGGTAGATCAATAGGCCGTTGTACAAGACCTTTGCCGAAACTATTATTACCCACTATTAGACCGCGATCATGATCTTGTATAGCACCAGCAACTATCTCCGAAGCTGATGCAGAAGCTTTATTAATCAAGACTATCAGTGGCATCTCTTCAGGAAATGGATTACTTGATTCATATTTCTTCACTGATGCCTCATCCCTTCCACGTACAGAAACTACAACCTGCTTTCTATAGAGAAACATACCTGCTAATTCGACTGCCTGATCTAATATTCCTCCAGGATTATTACGTAGATCAAGAATTAGGGATTGCATACCTTGTTTCTGTAATTTCTCAATAGTATCCATCATATCTAGCCAGGTTGTTTTGCTAAAAATGCTCAGCTCAATATAACCAATGCCTGGTCTTATCATATAAGCTACGCGTGTAGAGGTAGACTGAATGATTTTACGCTCAATCTTGAAACTAAGCGGCTTTGATAAGCCAGCTCGCTCTACCTCAATCTCAACCTTAGCTCCCAGATCTCCACGTAATCGTTCACTTACTTGTTGTGCATTTAGCCCAGTTGTTGGAGATCCATCTACTCTGATAATGGCATCCCCATAACGTAAACCAGCTTTAGCTGCTGATCCATCCTTTACAGTAGAAATCACGTAAACACGATTATTGCGATGCTGAATATTCGCTCCAATTCCATGCAAAACACTATGGTAATCCTGCTTAAACTCCAGATACTCATTTTTATCAAAATAATTGGAATGAGGATCAAGGCTGTGTAGCATACCTTGTATGGATGCCTTTGCCAGAGTGGTACGCTCCAAGTTGTTGGTATAGTTACTTTCAATCACACTTATCGCTTCACCTATGCTTTGCTCTACACCTGCTGATGCTATCTGCTGGCTACTAGTATGCTGGTTATTAACCTTACCGCCATAGTGACCGCCTATCACTGTTGAGGTAGCCAATATTATCACCATAACCAGTAAAAAGAACCTAACCTTGATTGCCTTGATCATGAGTTCCTAATCCCCATCTCTCTAATTAATACTTCTTAACAATAATGCCATAAATGGCCAAAAGTGAATTTTAACATCAAGACACTCTCAGTGTAATTACTTGATCTATAAATAATTTAGTATTTTCACTATGATTGACTTTTAAGCTAATGCGGCCATAATTATAGATATTCAGCCCTCTATTCAATAAGAAAGTTATCCGCAGATATATGCGCAGCTCTAGGTTTTTACTTCTATTACTAATATTTTTCTTAGATCCAATAATTGTCACGGTCTATGCTGATACTCCCTTACCAGAACGAAATAAAACTGTTCGTATTGTGCGTATCCAGCAACCTCCTCGCATTGATGGTGTTTTATCTTCACTTGAATGGGATGAAGCGGTTCGTTTAACTGACTCTTATCAAATATCACCAGGTAATAACGTTCCAGCTCCAGAGAAGACTACTATTTTCCTTGCCTACGATGACGAAAACTTCTATATCGCCTACGATTGTCGCTCCAACACACCCGATAAGATACGCGCTACTTTAGCCAGGCGTGATCAGGTTACTGATGATGATTTCGTTACTCTTTACCTGGATACATTTAATGATCAACGACGTGCTTATCTATTCCGGTTTAATCCAATGGGGGTACAATCTGACGGTTTCTTCACTGAGGAAAAGGGAGAGGATCGTACAGTAGATGTACTGCATACATCAAAAGGATCTGTAGATTTAGGTGGCTACGTTGTTGAAGTTGCAATTCCCTTCCGATCATTACGGTACAAACCAGGGACCTGGGGATTTGTCACAAGGCGCAAGCATGCCGCTAAAGATGAGGTTGATTCTTGGCTGCCATTTGATCGAAATTCAAACTCTTTTCTTGCACAAGAAGGAATTATTGAAGGGTTAGAAGGGGTTAATAACAGGCGCACATTAGAAGTTATTCCAACTATCACAATATCAGAAACAGGCCGCCGTCAGCCTGATGGTAGGCTCGTCAATTTACCTGTCTCTCAGGATATGGGAGTGTCTATCAAGTATGGACTTACACCCAATATCACGCTAGGTTTGGCCATCAATCCTGATTTCAGCCAGGTAGAAGCTGATTTCCCTCAAATTGATGTCAATACTCGATTCCCACTCTTCTTTCCTGAGAAGCGACCTTTTTTCCTGGAAGGAGCAGATATTTTCCAGACCTCTAGTTTTAATCTGCTTCAGACAAGACAGATTGTTGCGCCAATTGTTGCCGCCAAGCTTACTGGCAAAATGGGAAAGAATACTTTTGGACTAATTACCGCACTTGATGAGCAAACTTCTAGTTTACGATTCTCCAGCACGCGAGATGAGTTTTTTAGTAATGCACTCTTCTCTGTCTTCCGCTTCAAGCGTGATGTGCGCAGCGGTTCAAGCTTGGGCTTTATGGTGACTGATAGAGAATTTAATGGCTCATTCAATCGTGCTGCTAGCATTGATGGTCGTCTTCGTCTTAGTGAACATTATATAACAAGCTTCCAATATGCTGAGACAGTAACCAAAGATCTTGATGGAACAAAAGAGAGCGGACGCGCAATTAAGTTTAATCTTGATTACATAACCAAGCCGTTAGGCTATAACTTCTTTGTTCAAGATATTACACCAAACTATCGTGTTGACTCTGGCTTTACTACACGCACTGATATTCGTGAGATTGGAGGATATTTACGCTATACCTATTTTAATGAGATGAGCGAGTCAGTAATAAGGCGCATTCAACCTATGTTGCAAGTAAATGCCATTTATAATCATAAGGGACAATTGACGGATCGCGCCATCACCCCAACTCTAGAAACCAACTTCAATGGCAATCACTTTGCCAGTCTGTTTTTATCATACGAACGCACACGTTTTGCTGATATTAATTTTGATACCAAGTATGCTGGTTTCTATACGGGAAGTAGTTACTTTAAATGGGTGAATGGCAATTTCTATTTCAGATATGGAGAAGCAGTTAATTTTGATCTCAACAACGCTATGGTTGGCAAATCGCTCAACTACACTGCAAACTTGAATTTTAATTTAAGAGACAAACTAAGAATAGAGTTAAACCTGTTACGTGATCGTCTCAGCTCTAAAGCAGGTAAAGAACTATTTGATGTAACAATCTATCGCACTAAGATCAACCAGCAATTCACACGTAATACAAGTATGCGTTTTATTATGGAATATAATACATTCCGGCGGCGTGCTAATGGTAGTCTATTATTTGGTTATACACCTAATCCAGGCACTGCAATATATCTTGGCTATAATGATCTATTAGAAGTTGGTGATAATCGTTCTACCATTGAGCGTGAAATGGGCTTTCGTCGTCAACAGAGGTCTCTATTCCTTAAACTCTCCTATTTGATCCGACGATAATTATTATTTTCACATTCCTGTCGCGATGGAGCATTTTTGTTTTGCATACTCACATTGATATTCCTGTCTCTGTAGAGTAGAATTACGCACTGCGTTTTGTACTCCTGCTAAGTTATTGATTTCAGATCGATTATCATGATTTAATAT
>JBFLVQ010000746.1:0-4386 GCA_040758525.1 Acidobacteriota bacterium | reverse complement strand
GTTCATCTATCAAAAAGAACTGGGAAAAACTTGAGGGAGTTAATTAAAATAAAGAACTGAGTCTGATAAAGAACAGCAATAATAGCAGAGAGAAGCAGAGAGAATAGGGAGATTAAAGAATATGGAGATAAATATACTAATTATGGCGGCAGGATTGGGCACACGTATGAAGTCACGTCGTGCCAAGGTCTTGCATATGCTAGCCGGACAGCCACTGGTCAATCATGTCTATCAGACTGCGCTTACGCTTATGCCACGTCGTATTATCGTAATTGTTGGCTATCAGGCTGAGCAGGTTGAGGATGTGCTGCTGCATCATTATGATCGGCTTGCTGCTAAGGCACAGGTTAAAGGTATATTGCCACCTGTTAAGCCTGAGTTTGTTCTGCAGGCAGAGCAGCATGGTACTGGGCATGCAGCGATGATGGCGCGCAATCTATTAGCGACCGATCCTACTCCCATTGTGCTACTTTCTGGGGATGTACCGCTGGTTGAGCCAGCCACTTTACAGGCTCTGATTAACTTGCATCAGGAACGGGCTGCTGCTGCTACTGTACTTACCACACAGGTTGCTAATCCTACTGGCTATGGTCGTGTGGTACGCAGTGGTGTAGACGATTTCTCTCATATCATAGAGCATCGTGACGCTACTCCAGAGCAGTTGGCAATCAACGAGATCAATACTGGTATTTACTGTTTTGAGGCGATGGCGCTCTACAATGCGCTAGATAAGATCACCCCTGCTAATGCGCAAGGCGAGTATTACCTTACAGACGTGTTAGGAGTGCTTAAGCAGGAGGAGCGAACCGTAACAATCTTTCCTTACCAGCACTATGAAGAGGTTTTGGGGATTAATAACCGTATAGAGTTAGCAGCAGCAGAGAAGAAGTTACGCGACAAGAAACTGGAGAGCCTGATGTGTGCTGGAGTCACAATTCTTGATCCAGCCTCGACCTATATTGATGCAGAGGTCGAAATTGGCATAGATACAACAATCTATCCACAAGTTAATATCGAAGGCAATTCTGTGATTGGCGAGAACTGTACAATTGCGCCTGGCGTTCACCTTATTAACTGTCGGCTAGGCGATAATGTTACAGTACGTGACCATTGCCTTATTGTAGATAGTGTTTTAGAAAACCAGACTACAGTAGGTCCCTTTGCCCATCTACGTATGGAGGCGCATCTGGCTGCGGGCGCAACTGTGGGCAATTTTGTTGAAGTGAAGAAGTCATCATTAGGAGAGCGTACCAAGGCAATGCATCTTGCCTACTTAGGTGATGCCACGATTGGAAATAATGTCAATATAGGCGCGGGCACAATCACCTGTAACTATGATGGCAAGCGCAAGCATGCCACCTTTATTGAGGACAATGTCAAGATTGGTAGTGATACGATGTTGGTAGCGCCTGTAAGAGTAGGACAAGGCGCTGTAACAGGCGCGGGCACAGTGGTAACCAAAGATATTCCCGCTGAATCGCTTGCCGTCGGAGTGCCGGCTGTTGTGAAAAAACAGTTATCTAGTGACAAGTAAAAGTTGAGAGTAAAGTTATGAGTGATCTTGAGTACATGCAGGAAGCGCTACGATTGGCCGCACAAGGTTGTGGGCAAGTTAGTCCTAATCCACTAGTAGGATCAGTCATCGTTAAAGCGGGTAGAGTAATTGGACGAGGGTTGCATCGTTATACTGCCTATCGGCATGCTGAAGTCTGTGCACTTAGCGAGGCGGGTAGGGATGCTCGCGGTGCTACACTTTATGTCAATCTAGAACCTTGCTGCCATCATGGTCGCACTCCGCCTTGTACAGATCTGGTTATTGAGAGTGGTATTAGCCGTGTTGTTGCAGCCATGCAAGATCCCAATCCACTCGTGGGTGGTAAAGGTTTTACGCGATTACGCGAGGCTGGTATAGAGGTTGATGTAGGACTATGTGAAGCCGAAGCACGTCGGCTCAACGAGAAATTTATTACTTATATAACAACACGACGCCCCTTTGTACATATGAAGATCGCTATGACACTGGATGGTAAGATTGCCACACGTGAGCGACATTCACGTTGGATTACTGGTGAAGCGTCCCGTCTTGCCTCTCAGCAACTGCGTGCAGAGTATGATGCAATCCTTGTAGGGGTAGGAACAGTATTGACCGATGATCCTAAGTTGACGCTTCGTATCGAACAGGAGCGTCACCGACCATTATTACGCGTAGTGCTTGATGGTCGGCTGCGTACACCACTGAATGCGCAACTGTTTATTGGCGCACCTATGCAACCAGTATTAATCTTTGCTGATGAGGAATCAGCATCGATTGCCCATGGTGGCGCAGCCATGTTACGAGTACGTTTGCAAGAGTATGAAGCACGTGGTGTGGAAGTGATCTTTCTCCCAGGAATTAAGGGTTGTCTAAGTTTGCCACAGGTACTTGAGGAGCTTGGTCGTCGCCAGGTGACCAGTCTAATTGTTGAAGGAGGCGCACAAGTGAATGGTCTATTTCTTGCCGAGCGTCTTATCAATAAGGTGACATGTTTTATCGCGCCAAAGTTAGTAGGTGGTAATACGGCTGTGCCAGCAATAGGTGGCAGCGGTTTTGAAACGCTTGCCCAAGCCATAGAATTGCAGGATCTCACCATTGTAAGGCGTGGCGAGGATATTGAAATTACCGGATATCCAAAAGCATCTAGTGAATGATCGTGGATGAGAGCAAAGAAAAGTCTGGGACAAAACTTTCTTGTTGATGGTAGTACAGCAGCGCGTATTATATCAGCGGTTGCGCCTGCTATGGATGAGGCTATTCTTGAGATTGGCCCAGGCCGTGGTGCATTAACACGCCTGCTGCTTGAACGTGCAGGACTAGTGCTTGCTGTCGAGATCGATGAGGAACTTGGTGAATGGTTAAAGACAGAACTCCGTTCTGATCGATTGATGATAATTGAGGCTGATATTCTGGCAGTTGATCTTGCGAGCTTGCTTGCTAATGTAAGAGCTGTCCATACACAGCTACAGCCGCGTGTACGTGTAGTTGCCAATCTTCCTTACTATATCTCTACTGCTGTCCTTACTCGTCTAATCACAGCACGTGCATTATTCAAAGACTTCACGCTAATGCTGCAGCGTGAAGTAGCCGAACGTATCATTAGTTCACCAGGTAGTCGCGAATATGGTGTGCTCTCTGTAATGGTGCAACTTTACTGTCAAGCTCGTCGCCTTTTTCATGTCTCTCCAGGAGCATTTCGTCCCATTCCTAAAGTTGACTCTACAGTACTACATTTAGATGTGCGTGAGGTGCCAATTGCGCCGGTAGCAGATGAAGCATTGCTTACAAGTGTGGTGCAAGCAGCCTTTTCACAACGTCGCAAAACCATCATCAACAGTTTGAAATCTGCGATCGCTAGCATTAATCCATATCTTACACCAGAGCAGGTTGCGCCAATATTGCAAGCGGCAGCGATAGAGCCTATACGTCGCGCCGAGACACTCAGCCCGCTTGAATACATACACCTTAGCAATGCTTTCCTAGCAGCTATACAACCTCATTAGCCTATTTGCGATTTGCTGCTTCTATGCTGTGTGTTGGATCAGCTCCTTGCCAAGTTACATCTGCAGTAGGTCCATAGGTAGCAGGAACATTCTTACCTAGCATACGTAGATAGACAGTCAATTGTGTACGGTGGTGTGAGGTATGAAGAACTCGACGCCAGAATATCCATATACGCTCACGCTCTACATCAAAAAATTGCACTCTAGTTAACCACCAAGATTCAATCTGTTGAGCAAAAAATTGTAACCGTGGCAAGGCAAGCTGCAACATTCGACTGATATGTTCCTCAACGGTATCTTTCTTTGGTAGAACCTCGGTTGCTGCAGGTTCTGGAGTGCCAAGAAACTCGCCAAAGAAACGCCGCTCTGATAGCAGTTGGTGTTTAAAGATATCATGCACTGTGCTAGAGCGTGTATGTGGGCGGAAGGACATATCCTCAGTGGTAAATTCACCCCAAACAGAGATCACTTTGTTTGTCTCGCTCGCATAGGTATCTAATATATGCTGGAAGATTGGGGATGAGGCCGGTGGGATCTGCTCATCTGGAATAGCTGTATATCTGTAAATCATCGCCATAACATTAGCGCTCCTTTACTATTACCTGTTTTTCTCGTGTGAACTATTTTGAGGTGATAAGTATTTAAGAGGATTTTCTAAAACGAAGCTACCAGATTCTTCGGCAAATTGTTTAAGTAATTTAAGGTGTCCGGCGCCAATGATTACTAGAATACGATCATCAGGTGATTCAGTAATTCTCATTAAATTCACAAAGATTTTGAGGTTTCGCCCATACCAATACTGTACCCAATTAGCTCCTGGATATTGATCGCCAAGTCCTATACGAGCAT
>JBFLVQ010000745.1:0-4400 GCA_040758525.1 Acidobacteriota bacterium | reverse complement strand
TTATGGCAGTAACAATAGTTGCAATTGCTTGTGATTTTCCATAGCGAGTTGCAATAAAATCGGCAATACTGGTGATCTTATAAGTATCTTTTAACTTGATTATTCGTGATAATATCGTTTTGCCAAATATCAGGCATAGCATTAGACTAATATAAATAGTGGGATAAAACATTCCCTGCGTAACTACCAAACCAACACTACCATAGTATGCCCATGAACTACAAAAATTACCAGCAATGGCAAGTGAATATACTATGGGATTATTGGCCCAGTTCTTTCCCACTGCAGCACGACGTTCTGTTGCTTCAGCAATCCAGAATGAGCCAGCCATATAGACGAGTATAGCTACAACTATCACCCAGGGACTAAATACCATTATCACCTCTCTCATTTATCCATTGCTATCAATGCCATTACCATTATCCTTTTGCCACCACGTTATTCATAGCTATTCATACTGCAAGATAGAATGAAAAGTAGCCACTAGAAGGCTTAAAAGATATTCTTTCTACTCTTCTTGTGGCTCTATCTACTTCTCTATTTGGTGAAGCGATCAATTCATCTTAGAAAATGAAGCGAACTCCAAACTGCAATTGACGTCTAGCAGCAGCCGATGTGAATCCCAGCGGCTGGGTAGGAGATTTCGTCTTATCACCACGTACATCGAAGGTCTTTAGCGGTGTAACTCCCACAATATTGTTAATACCAGTGAAATTGGTACGATTGAGTAGATTGAACGCTTCAACAGTAAACTCTAAAGACATATCATTCTTAAACTTGAAGCTACGTGCTAGACGAGTATCAAGACTATAGAAAGGCTCTCCCTTACCAGTATTTCTACCCGCTGCGCCAGGTCTATCCGTTTGTGAACGCCCATCACCATTGGCATCAAAACCAAGCAATAGATTGAATGGTCTGCCACTGCCTGCGGTAAAAATTGGAGACACTGTCCAATCCCCTAAGAGTTTTGCAACCAGTGAATCTCCTTTGAAGGGGCTGACAAAGACACCGCTGAGAACTGCGCGATGGCGTTGATCAAATGGCGACAGCGAACGCTCGGCACGCAGGTTTAAGGGGTCCTGTACAGCAAAATCACTATTGAAATCGGTTGATTCGTCAATCGATTTAGAGTAGGTGTAGTGAGCATTGATAGTGAAGTCCTTAGAGAAACGTCTCTGCACAGAGATTGTTGCAGCATGATAGAAAGAGTTGGCAGTTGATCGAGCAAGATTATCCTGGAAACGTAAAGGGTTGCGAAAATCGCTGGTTAACCCAGCAGCAACTTGTGCAGGATTAGGAAAGCGTATGAAGGTCGGTTGACCAGTAATTGGATTGATCGGCCCAGTGCGCTTGAACTGATTGATGTCATTATATTGTGTGATATGCAGACCTCTAGTAAAGAGGTAACTCGCTTCCAGTGAGAAACCGGCGACTAACTCTCTCTCAATACCTAGGCTAGCTTGGTATGAAGTAGGGTTCTGGTAATCAGGTTGAATGCGGAAGCGCACTTCTAACGGAGCACCTGGTCTTGGTACAACACCAAACTGACGCAGGTCTGCTGCTGTGATAGCACGCTTACCTATCACTCCTTGCGCAAGCAGAGTCTGGTAGATATTAAATGAGGTAGGCAATCCTAACGCATTAGAAGTGGCTGTGGCTATTACTATATTGATCTCTCCTGGATTACCAAACCCTGCTAATTGTGATGTGCCGACGGCAACTGGAATTACCGCAGTGCCAACGAATATACCCGCGCCACCACGTATCACTGTCTTACCATTCGAGAATGGATCCCAAGAGAAACCAACCCGTGGTTGCAGATTATTCTTGTCAGTAGGTATGAAGAGAGGCTCATCATTTAGCGAGTAGCGTAATCCATAGGTGAGTGTGAGGTTTGGTTTTACCTTCCAAGTATCCTGACCATAGACTCCATATTGAGCTGTTGTGAAACTTATCGCAGCATCGCCAAAGCCCTGTTGATAAACAATCGGTAAGTTGAAATTGTAAGCCTGCAACGCATTTATCGGAGCATTTAATGCAGTCACCAAGCTAGGATCATTCTTACTCAAGAAATCTGTTAATTGACCGAGGACTCCTGGTCCAATACTAGGATTGCCTGCTATTAGGCCAGACAATGGAATATTAGCTCCGAAAGTGAATCGTGCACCAAAGAAAATGTCGTTGTAAGTAACTATATCACTAACTTGAAATGATCCTCCAAATTTGAAGGTATGCGACCCCTTCACCCAGGAGATGTTATCTACAACATCGTAATGGCGATCAAATACTTGAGATGGTAGAAAAATATCGCGTCCGAAGTTGCCAAACCCTTGAATGTTTATCTCTGGACCAAGCTTATCATTGGGATTAACAGAAAACCTCGAATAGATATATTGAAACTTTAGCTCATTGATCACATTGGGTGTGAAGATATGAGTCTCTGAAGCCAGCACGCTTCCATTGAAAGTATCTACTGTGCGCCCTCGTGATACGGCTGTCAATGCTCCTGCTGCCTGATTCTCAAAGACAGAGTCGTTAAGACTGATACGTGCATATCCACTGTCTTTCTCATTAAAGATATGATCTATCCTGGTAGAAAATGTTGTCTCATTAGAGTTGAAAGGAAACTGACCACTGGCATCGCTGAATAACTTAACTGTACGGGGATAGCGCGCTGCTGTGGTAGTCAAAGCAGCACGAAGCCCTGCTGATAGTTGTGCAAAAGGAGTCTGGTCAAGAAAATTGAAGAGAGCCGACTGCGACGGTGTTATCTTGAAGATATTAGGATCTGAAATCAGATTCACAAAAGCAGTCTGTTTTTCATCAAACCTCTCCACTGCAGAGAAGAAGAAAGTCTTATCTCTTACTATCGGACCACCGAATGAGCCTCCATATTGCTGTCTATTGAAGGGTGATTTTTCATTTGGAGAAAAGTCGAACCGATTGCGTGCATCAAATCTGCCATCACGAAAGAGTCCAAAGCCACTACCATGAAAACTGTTTGAGCCAGATTTAGAGATTATGTTAATAACACCGCCAGTAGCGCTGCCAAATTCAGCATTGTAGCTATTGCGCAAGACCTGAAACTCTTGTACAGCCTCCTGGCTCACAATTGTCAGTACTCCTCCAGAAAAAGAGTTGGTCTCTGCGCCATCTACAGAAACAAAGTTTCCTCGCCCATTGTTACCACCAAAAGAGAGTCCAGATTGTGGAGTCTGTGCAACACGAAAATCAGAAGCATCAGCAATGTTATCTGAATCACTAACACCAGGTGTCAGTTGAGCATAGTCTAAGTAGTTACGTCGGCTGATCGGTAGACTGTTGATCTGTCTAGCATCTATCACAGTGGATTGTTGAGTACGACTCAATTCAACCACTTCTGAATTGCCTATAATGGTGACTACTTCTGCTACGTTGGTAGCATTCAATGTAACAGGAACATTGGCTTGTTGACCGACAGTCAATTCTATTTGGATTACTTTCTGGGCAAAGCCTGCTCCAGTTGCTTCTACCTTTAATTCATAAGTATTAGGTAAAATTGCTAGAAAGATGTAATTACCATCGGAATCGGTAGAGGTTGTGCGACTAATCCCTTTATTTACATCCTTGAGAGTAATGCTTGCACCTGGAATTACTGCGCCGGAAACATCTATCACCTGTCCACGAAGTTCTGCAGTTGAACTGGATGCTTGTGGAAACGCAGTAACGACATTGAGAATTAATACAAAGACCATAATCAGAAAGAGTTTTGTTGCATTCTTCATAACGAGATCCCTCCTTGCACAATTACCGAAAAGCAATTACATCGTCAAACACTTCGCTTGACTAACTCCGATTACATATTGATAACCAATCATCAAATTCCATACCAAACTAGAGCCACTCATTTTTGCTGAATAAATCAGGTTTTTATGGGTAATACAGTGAGAAACAGGCTCTATTGCAGTCCAAATTCGAGAATTATTTCTAAGATTCAGACTAGATTCTGATATGTTTTTATATAGAAATAGCATGTGAATCATTTGTGATTTCCCTTACACGTTTACTTCTTTGTAGAGCAATTTCTAGTTCTTTCACCTTAACAGGTTTACAGATGTAGTCATCCATTCCAGCCGCCAGACACTCTTCTCTATCACCCTGCATTGCATTGGCAGTCATCGCGATTATCGTTGGCCTCTCATCTCTGTGCCATTGTTCATTGATGTGTCGAGATGCTGCTAACCCATCCATCTCTGGCATATGTACATCCATTAATACTACATCGTACTGCTGTCTGTGCAGTGCTGCTAGCACTTCCAGTCCATTAGCAGCAACATCAGCTCGATATCCCATCTTCTCCAGTATCCTCAAGGCTACCTTCTGATTGACGAGATTGTCTTCCGCCAGCAGTATTCTCAGAG
>JBFLVQ010000744.1:0-4403 GCA_040758525.1 Acidobacteriota bacterium | reverse complement strand
GCAACTTCTCCTTTCTACCCTGATCCTGCCAGTCTAAGGATAGTTTCCAACTCTGTAGCGAGTCCTGGATGCTTCTTAGGAGGTTTTTGTGAAAATCAGCCTATCACTCGTGGACAGTTATCACTCTATATAGTTCGCGGCCCAATGCAGGATCTACAAAATCTGTCTCTAGCAGAAATGTATCTCTTATCAAAAACCCTACTCTACTCGACATCCCATTCGGTATAGAACCGACTGTGGAGTGCACAGGTAGTTCGAAGTTAAACATTTTATCCAAAGATTTTTTCTTTGTGCAACTTTCTATATCAACCACCGATAATTGATGTGAAAAACCTTTCACAGAATCTGTTCTTTGATAGTTCAAGTTAATCAGATCGGGAATTATCATCTTATTTGCGGTTTTTAGATGCTCTTGGCATTATTGATTTTCCTAATAAGAGATAAAAGAATTAGGATCCTCATTCTGTATACTTAAATGACCTAGCCATAGGTTAATTTTCTTAATCCGTTTAGGCAATAATGCACAATTCCTAATATCTAAAAGCAACAAATTCCCAACTGCCAATCGCTGTTTCTAAACCCAAACTCTAATGGCCTCTTCCCCTAAAAAGTAGGGTTGGCGATATTGTAGATGTTTAATGGCGGTGTGTCAGGGATTTCAGTGTTCGTCAAAAACACCGGACCTAAAAGGATCTGAACTCTAAGCGGGTGAACAGCCCGACAGCAATAAAAGGGTACAGACAAAGGAAGCAGGTAGTATGCAAAAGCCTAATGGCAACGGCACACTATCCGCTTCTTGCCTGTGCCGGCTGGAGCAAGATTTCAGGTTTATGGCCTGGTAGATGCCGGTTAACGCTGAATTCACCTGGAGTAACACACTATGTTGTATGCCAAAACGATTCTTATACTCGATTCTTGGGGTTTGTCGTCAAATATCAAGCGGCGCATAGTACAATGGTTAGGTATAGCCTTATTGGTTGGACTGGTCTTAGTAAAGACTTTTATGGCGGCAGCCTCTTCCTGCCCTCAAGTTCAAGAAATGGCTACAGATTGGCGGCTTAAGCCTCAGGTATTCAATCTACTCTCTTCTAGTGGCCAACAAACTGTGCTAAAGATAAAAGGGTTAACAACATCACCATCGTCATGGTTAATCCCTACCCATATAAAAAACCAAAGACTATTGGCTGCCAGCAGTGAAAATCTGCGTGTCAATAATCCTGATTTGGATGAGGACGATCGAACACAAAGCGAAACCAGTATCGCCGTCAATGGCGCTACTGTTGTAATCGCCTTTAACGATTTCGGCAAAGCTAACAACCGTGCCGGCTATGCTTTTTCTACAGACAGCGGCAACAGCTTCACTCATCAGCGTGTGCCTTTGCCTCCAGACGGCTGCAATGCAGGCAGTCCAGTAGTAGCATTCGGACCAGATGGAGAGCTTTACTATGCTACCCTATCGGTATTCTTTCAGGATGACAGTGATGACAAAGTTTTCGTAGGGGTAGCGAAGTCGCTTAATAATGGTGGGACCTTTAGCACTCCTATCAATGTTAGTCTGGACGCAAACAGTAAAAATAGTTTCTCTGACAAAGAATGGATAGCTGTTGACAAAGGCGCTAATTCACCATTCCGGGGAAATGTTTACGTAAGCTGGACAACATTTATGCCCAGCGGTAACTATATTAATTTCTCCCGTTCCACTGACCGTGGCCTTACCTTTGAAGCCCCTCAAAATCTCTCTCCTATTAACAACACTTTCTCTGTACAAGGTTCGATGCCAGCGGTTGCTCCCAATGGTGATCTCTATGTTGCCTACTTTGATCTAAATTTCGATTCTCGCGGCGCCATCAGCATTGTAAAATCGACTGATGGGGGACGCACCTTCACAAGCCCGATTTTAGTTACTAGACTTTCCCCACTGGAACCTTTTACACCAAACTCTGTAAGAACCAACAGTTTCCCCAGTGTTGCTGTAGACGGCAATGGCAAGGTGCACATTGTCTACAATGGTATCGAATCAAGACCTGGGCCAGACCGCGCTGATATCTTTTATGTCCGTTCCACTGATGGCGGCAACAATTTTTCGTTTCCTGTCAAACTCAATAATGACATCTCCTCTACTACTCAATTTATGCCTGCAATTGCCGCGACCGGTGACAGGTTGATCGTGAAGTGGTGGGATCATCGCAACGATCCGATCAATGATAGCCTTACCGATGTTTACCTGACAGTATCGACTGATGGCGGGGAAAGTTTCAGCCTCAATCGTCGTGTTACCGATACTAATTGGCTTTTTAACAAGCCGGTGTTGGGTTTTATCCAGCGCGCTGGCTATCATGGCGATTATGACAGCGTGGCAATTGACAATGAGAATTACTATATTTGTTGGAGCGATGAACGCAATGGCGATCCAGACATCTATTTCTCAAAGATTGCTGTTAATAGTGAACCGCCCCACCAGGACTTTATTATCTCTTCATCAAGCACTTTTGAGAGCATAAAGGCAGGTGATTCGGTAGCTGTGGCGCTCAATACTACCCTCATAAACGGTTTTATTGAAAGACTTTCTTTCAGCGCCATACCAAATATCGAAGGAATAAACTATCAGTTCCCTGACACTGGCAATATTCCTGGACAGCCAGTCAAAATGAAGATCTCCACAACCGCGCAAACCAAACCTGGCAATTACCTGATAAGAGTTTCTGCCAGGGCAGCCAACCTGGTTAGAAGCACTTCTCTACTTTTAACTGTATTCGCTTCCAATCGTCTGGCTGATACTCCAGTAAATGCTAGTAGGGATCCTGGGATAAAAACAGCTCAGAAAATGCGGATTGATAGTAATGGCAAGCTACACATAATTTTCGAGACGGACACGGCAACAGGCAATATTTTCTCTACCGAACTGCTCTACATTCAATCAACCGATGGCGGCCAGTCTTTTAGTACCCCAATCAAGTTAACAACAGATGAATTCCCCAAATCCTCGTTTCCTTCGATGAGCCTTGATAAGGAAGGGAATATTTTTGTCGCCTGGTCAACTCTAACATCAAAAGCTCATAGACAGGTAGTATTCTCCAAATCGATCAATGGAGGCAAAAGCTTCTCGGCGCCATTACCTGTATCATTACCCACACATTTCGCTCAGAGGTCGAGTCTGGCAGTAGACAGAAATGGCAATATCCTTCTTGTCTATTTTGCTTTCACGCTTACTACGCCCCAAACCCGGGGGCTTTTTGTCACCAATTCCACCAATGGAGGAAGAAGTTTCTCAAAACCAATATTGAGTTTTTTAGGTATTAATTGTATGGTGGAGTTTGACTCAAAAGGCGTGGCTTATCTTGTCTATGACGATCGTGGATTGTCCGACACCTTTGCTGTCCACATCGCGGTTGCTAAAAACGGCAAGCGTTTTAAAAAACCAAAAATCATTTCAAATGAAAGCATATTATCATCCAACCCTAGTTTGGCAATCGACAAGGATGACAATATCTATATCTCCTTTTCAGAAAAAGAGCAAGGAACCTCTAAGATCGCCTTTACCAGATCGACTGATAAAGGTGCCTCATTTAGTCTCCCACAGATCATTTCCAAAGAGTGTCAGAGCTGTTCTGAATCTTTTGTTAATCTTGGTCAAGACAGGAACATAAATGTCGCCTGGAGAGAGGTTTTGAATGAAAAAGGGGACCTAGACATCTTATTTGTCTCTTCTTTAAATAAAGGGGGATCATTCAGCGATCCAATCAACATATCTGAGACGATAGGTCTTTCTTTATTTGTTTCCGGCGGCAGCACAAACAACGGCGATCTGTTTTTCAGTTGGATGGACGACTCACCAACCAAAGATGACGTTTTTGTCGTCCGTTTTCCAGCTGCTAAGCTTAAATAGCTGAAGCCAACCACGCTTGCTGACAGCCATCTGTCGGCAAGCACACCTTATTTTATACACTTTAAAAACCCTTAGCTGTGAGCAAACAGTGACTCCAAAGATGTGCCCCCCAGAGTTTGGGTTTAAGCTGTGGCCAAAACTCTTGCCTGAGAAAGTAAGCAGATTTACCTTTGAGCTTACCAACCAGATTAGAGATGGCTACTTTAGGATGCACAGCAACAATAAGGGGCCTTGGTCACGGTTTCGGCCAAAGGCCATATCAGGCTGCTTTCAAAAGGGATGGCCTTTTAGCTGGTCTGGCCGGTAAACTCACTCGATCTATTAACCATTGAAATAAATCGGCAGGCTTTGAGCCAAAAAATCTTTGCGCCGCAGTCGTGCCATCTCGCCGCTTGATAAAATAATTGTGGACTATGGTTAATGCTTGCAATTTCCTGATGCCAATCCTGTGCAAGCTATGATGTCGTAATGAGAACTGCCCATTGCGACCTTCTACACAAGAACTTGAACGCTGAAA
>JBFLVQ010000743.1:0-4414 GCA_040758525.1 Acidobacteriota bacterium | reverse complement strand
CTTCAAGTATTTTTCTCAACTCGGCTTTTTTTATCCACCTTATATCTTTCACCTCTTCTTGCTGTGGACAAACTTCTTGATCTGCGACAGTGCACAAAAAGACAAATCCAACACGTGGAACCCCGCCCTTTGTTTGCTGTTGACAACAGAAGGGCAGGAAAGCAAACGCTTCATCATCTTTTGGCGTATACATTCTGGTTTTTATATCAGGTTTGAAACCAGTCACCTGTAACCCGGTCTCTTCAAGCACCTCACGCCTCAGCGCGTCATAGACATTTTCGTAGCGGTGCATAGCGCCTGCAGGGATCTCTAACGTGCCAGAATACTGAGGATCCGCGTCAGGCTTCCATCTTGTTTGGACTAAGACTTCGATCTCTCCATCCCGCTTTCGCTCGATAATAGCGGAAACTACAGAAAAATTTAGATCCAGGTTCTTTATTGAACTCATTGCAATGACTTTCTATTTGATTATCGCGCCTAACGTCGGCCATAACCATAGTAAAAGGTGTGTTCCTTATCACGTTGCTTTTGCTATCAGTATTGATGACAGGGGAAGGCATTGCTTACCTCACTCGAAAACTGGCCGGAAGAAACTGCGCTCATAACTGATAATGCAGCGGGTTTCTTCAGCATACTTGAAGGCAGCCTGGCACGCTGGATCTTGGAGCAACTTTGCCCGATACTCTTCGTAAAGCGCCAGACTTGGGAAGGTGAATAAAGCAAGTGCTATGTTGTTTGCGCCCTCGGAAGGTAAGAAGTAGCCATGATGTTTGCCACCAAACTTCTCAACAAGCGGAATCCATAGTTTTCCATAATGCTCAAACTCTTTGAGCTTGAAAGGATCTATGATATATCGCACATAACAGGTAATCATGATTCTCCTTGATGCCTAAAATTAAATAGATTGATCCGCATAAGAAGCAGAGCTTGTACTTTCAACCCTTATAAGACGTTCTTGCCAGGCCACTCAATCTTCTGATTTGAGAACCTTTTTACATTATCTTATCTATTGCCTCATTCATTCGTATCTAAGCGCAATCATTGGATCCACCTTTGTTGCACGTCGTGCTGGCAAGTAACAAGCCAACAACCCAACCAACATCAACAATGCCGTGACTCCCACGTATGTTAACGGATCGGTTGCACTCACTTCAAAGAGCAGATGCGCAATCAAGCGTGTCAGCATGAAAGCACCTGCTAATCCAATTGCAATGCCGAGTAACACTGATTTCATTCCTTGCCCGATAACCAGCCTCAATACGTCAGCGACCCGTGCGCCAAGAGCGATGCGGATACCAATCTCCTGAGTGCGTTGCGTCACAGCATAAGATGTCATGCCGTATATACCAAGCGCGGCCAACAACAGTGCGACAGCGGCAAAGCTGCCAAAGATCACCAAACTGAAGCGGCGATTGTTGAGTGAAGATGAAAAGATTTGGCCGAGTGTGCGGAAGTTGGTTGGAAGATCAGGATTGAGCGATTGCATCACACTACGCATTGCTGGAATCAATGTATTTACGTCTCCTTGGGTGCGCACGACGATAGCAAAATCCCAGGCCTGCCCTGGTCGTTGCAAATAGTGAACGTAAACCGTTGGCTGGGCCTTTGCCTCCAACCCAAATTCGCGCACGTCACTGACCACACCGACCACACGTAGCAGATGTGTGTCGCCATCCATATTACCATATTGTATGCCTTTACCGAGCGGGTCTTCGTTAGGCCAGTATTGTCGTGCCAATGATTCGCTGATGAGCGCGACTTGTGGTGTCTTAGGTCCGTCGCTCTGATTAAAGAGACGTCCATGCACTAAACGCATGCCCATTGCGCTGAAATAATCTGGGCTAGCGACACGAAATTCGCCGTAGCCTTTCAGCATTGGATTGTTATCAATGAGAAACTGGCCGTCAACACCGCCGCCAGCCATTGGCAAGCCATTAATGCCGCCAACCGTCGTGACGTCGTGCAACGCCGCTATACGTTCGAGTGCTTGCTGGTAAAAGCTGGCCCGGCGTTGTGGAGACTCATCACTCAATGAAATCTCCATCGCTACAGCACTCTCAGTACGAAAGCCTGGATCAATTTCCAGCACTTTGACAAAGCTCTTGATAAGCAACCCTGCACCAACTAACAACACCATTGTGAAAGCCACTTGAGTCACCACGAGCATTGTGCGCAAACGATGGCTCATGATGTTGGCCGATTGCCCGCGGGCTTCTTTCAAAGCCTCTTGTAGATCAGGCCCACTGAAACGCAGCAATGGCACCAAGCCAAGTGCTACTGCTACCATTGACGAGAGCGCGAAAGTGAAAACCAGCACGCGTGTATTGACGCTGATTTCATCGGCACGTGGCAGATCGCTTTGATTGAGACCTACTAGCAGATCCACGCCCCAGAATGAAAGCAACACACCCAGACTGCCAGCCAACAACACAAGCACTAGATTTTCGGCAATGAATTGTCTCACCAGCCGACTGCGCGTTGCCCCCAACGCTGTACGTACAGCGAACTCTCGCTGTCGCGCGGTTGCTTGCGCAAGCAGCAAATTAGCGACGTTGGTGCAGGCCACGAGCAGCAGAAAACCCACCGCCCCCAAAATCAACAACAAGCTTTGACTGACCTTGCCAACCATTGCTTCTTTCAAAGGCAATACCGCCACGTCAACCAAATCTATGTCTGTGTCGTTCTCCTGCTTGAGTTGTTTGCCAATCGTGCTTAGATCCACACTTGCTTGTGTGAGCGTCACACCATCACGCAAGCGGGCGATGACATGCTTTCCATGCGATGTACGCGATTCTGATGACGGATATAATTCAATCGGCAACCAGATTTCTGCATCTTTGGGAAAATTGAAACCCTGAGGCATGACCCCCACAACTGTGAAGCTAGTGTCAGCGATGCGGAGTGGTGTCGCAGTCAAATCATTCCGGCTGCTGAGCAATCTTTGCCAATAACCATAGCTTACCACTACTACTGGATAACCACCAACTTTAGTCTCTTCCGGCAAGAAGCTACGCCCAATCGCAGGCTTCATACCGAGCGTATTGAAAAAATCGCCGGACACATAAGCTACGTTTGTACGCACTGGCTCGCTGCCGCCTAGGACAGTCGTCAATCCCATATTGTATTCTGCTACCGCCGAGAGTGTATGATTGCGTGCACGCACATCCAAAAAGTTCGGCTCAGCAAAAGTGATTTGCCTGCCCTTGGTGTCAACTTCTTTGAGACTGACAATCTTTTCCGCTTCCGGGTATGGCAGTGGGCACAGCAGTACCGCATCTACAATGCTGAAGATCGCTGTGCAAGCACCGATGCCAAGCATCAGTGTGAGTACGGAGACGACAGTGAATCCAGGCTTCTTCAATAGCATACGCAAGCTATAGCGCAGATCCTGCGATATCTCTTCCAAGAAGCGGACACCACGTATATTCCGGCTTTCTTCCTTCACCTGTTCTATGCCGCCAAAGCTGCGGAGTGCTGCGTAACGTGCCTCTTCAGGAGTCAGCCCACGCTGAAGGTTCTGTTCAATCTCTTTCTCCAGATGAAAGCGCAATTCCTCATCCAATTCCCGCTCCATCTCTGTTTTGTGAAATAAAGCACGCCATCGCAGTTTCAGTTTGTTGAGCATCTCCCTCCTCCACTTCCATTTTAGGTAGTATTTAAAATTAATTTTACTGCTCCCGTGAAGCGCTCCCAGGTCTCAGTCTCAGCAGCCAACTGCCTGCGTCCAACAGCAGTAAGCTTGTAGAACTTTGCCCGGCGATTGTTCTCTGATGCACCCTGCGAGACTTGCTGGATGCGTTGTGCAATGTCCCATCCGTGCGTCGGCCCGGCTTGGAGTGTCTTAAGCACCAGCATATCGAGTGTTCCTTGTAATAAATCGGTCTGTAGATTCTTCATCAGTTCTCCTCTCGACAAACGACAAGACAAATCATATCCGATTACCTGTCGAACGTCAACAAGAGAGGAGCATAAATGATGTCGGCAATTGTTATTCGCCAAGTACAGAAGAGAGCGAATAAAAATTGGCGGTGCAATTTCTGGGGAGCTAATTTAATGAAAATGGCACTGGTCTAAAGATTCTGTTGTTGTCAATGGCTTGCGTAGATGGGCTAAAAGGCTTTGGTAGTACAATTGAGCACTGAAGATCAATGACTAGGCAGTGATTATGTTGGATTAGATGGCGCACTGTATCTAAAAACGATCTTCCCCATCCAATATCAATAGTAGCCTGTAGACATTCGTATTTTACCAAGCAGCGCGAGATGTTAGTGGTAATGTAAAGTAGTATAAATCCATCATCAATATTGGACTAATCAGTAAAAATACTGGCGTAGTTACTGGTCGCGGTAATACGAAATGCAAAGGTGGCTTAAATTAGATATTATTGCTGAGAGTAAAGAAAAAGGCCATTTCT
>JBFLVQ010000742.1:0-4423 GCA_040758525.1 Acidobacteriota bacterium | reverse complement strand
CCAGCAATATCCTTCATGGGTTGCGGCTATTAGTGGCAAAATGGGAAAGGCAACAGAGAAAGGATTTGTGTTGGATGAACCGGTCATACAGGTTTTTGAGCGCAAGCCCAAGGCTGCTGAGACAGAAGCAACCAGCGAATCTACTACTGCAGCCCAATAGTGTAACAGCATCTACAAAAGTAACTCTTCAATAGGATGGTGAAAGATGTGGCAGTTTAAACATTCCGTAGAGTGCTCCATCTCAGTGGAATTTGCTTGGCAGTTCTGGACTGATGTAAACAACTGGGCAGTTGTTGATCCAGCCGTAGAATGGGTTAGCTTGAACGGCGCATTTGCTACAGGTTCACAAGGAACAACCAAACCACGTGGCGCACAACCAACCAATTGGACATTAGTTGAAGTTCAGGATAGTAGTAAAGCTGTGATCGAAATAGCAGTGTCTGGAGCAGCGCTTACCTTTCATTGGAAATTTGAAGCAACAAATAATGGTGGAACGAAATTAACTCAAGAGGTTCATCTGTCAGGCGAACGAGCCGAAGACTACTTGGAAGCAGTAAAATGGTTAGAGCAAGATATTCCTGCAGGGATGCACAAACTTGTTGAAGGAATAATAAAAGTTGCTACTTCTATGACTTGAGCCATTGTTGGTTAAGATCATCTATAACTGGATTGCTTTGACACTAATCGTTAGTATCACTGAGCAATTATGAAAAATACTTTCAGAGAAGTATATTTTGCAGCGGTTGGAGATGTTCATGGCCATATGAACTTTATGGTTCGCTTGCTCAATAATTGGGAATCCGCAACCAATCAAAAGCTAGATTTCGTTCTCCAAGTAGGTGATTTTGAGCCGCATCGAAATGAAGCTGATTTATCAACTATGGCGGCACCTTCAAAATATAGAAAACTAGGAGATTTCCCTGATTATTTTACAGGAAAATTAAGATTTCCTTATCCTCTATATTTTATTGGTGGTAATCATGAACCGTATGGTTTTCTTGATCAATTGCCATCAAATTCAAAGATAGTGGAAAATTGTTATTATCTTGGTAGAGTTGGGAAGGTGGAACTTGCTGGTTTAACAATAGTTGGTTTATCAGGCATATATCGAGAAGATAAATTTACCGTAACCCGTCCAAGTATTGCTGAAATAAATAGGCGATCAAACAAAGAGTATATATATTTTACAAAAGATGAAGTGGATAAGGTCTTAGAGTTTTCTACACCAGATATTCTGATGTTACATGAATGGCCTGCAAATATTATTGATGATAGCGATCATAAAGAGTTTGAGCAGTTGCGACATGCGTTAGGATATGATGATGTTGGTAATGAATATAGCCGACTGATTATCGAGATGCTAGAACCACGACTCGTATTATGCGGGCATATGCATAAGAGATATCGCAAGAGAGTTACCTTAGAGTCTAGTAAAATGGTGGATGTTTGTTGTCTAGCAAATGTAGAGCAGGGAGTCAACTCAGTTGCAATATATAGACTATTAGATACAGGAGACTTGGTTGAAGTATCTATATAAAAAGCGGACCTATTACCTGCCCGTACTCGATATAATACCTACATTGTTTCTTAGAAAACATATGGGATTTGTCCATTAGGCTGTTGGAGTGACCTGTATAAGAGAGAATAACCATGACTGCTCAGATCAGCGATACCATCAAGTTTGATGGCAAGGATTATAATATAGCAGGTGTAAAGGGGAATGGACTCTTTAATCCCCACGAGCATGGTCTTAGTGTAGAAATGATCTCAACTGCTTGTTGGCGTGGATACTATTGTAGTTACAAAGTTAACAATGAAGAATTGTATCTCCAGGATGTGTCTGTAGGATTAGACGAAGATAATAAGAGACTCTTGGCTAAAAAGTCTGGCCCGTACCTGTTTGGCAAGCTACCTAAACACAACAAGGAAGCATGGTGTTATGACTTTCTTGACTTGAATTGGAAAGTACCATTTAACGGGGGAATCTTGGCAGGATTGGGTTTTGTACGAGAGCTCTATGTACATATGGGCTTTCATCCTGCTTGGAAGTACAGAAGTGTAGTTGAACTCATATTTGAGGAAGGTGTTTTGCTAGAGACGCTAGACCGATCAACAGAAATGGCATCGATTCGTGAGCGTACGACCAAGGATGATTTGAAACCTTCATCAATGAACAAGGAAGAAGTGATGAACTGGATTCGCGATTGCTTTAGTCTTGAGTATGAATAATCCAGCTTGCTACTAAGGTTATAGTCTAACAGATCCTACGCCTCGTTTTGTACTTGCCAACTAAATCTTTGCATTGGAAGCTCAGTCATACAAATATTGGAGTGCAAGCCCAAGACTGCTGAGACAGAAGCAACGAGGGAATCTGCTTCAGCTTAGTGTTACGTAGTACATCTCAATTTATGTAAATGAATAGGCTGCAGCAGAACGTCAGGCGATTTAGTTGAAGTAATTAAGACCTAACTTGCAAAACAGGTTGCCTGATTAGAAAGGGAGTGCCATTTAGACACGATCTTTTGTAGCAGTAAAAATACTACTAGCGGATTATTAATACCATCGTATTTGTACAATCTTGCTAAAGCTTAGGTTATGAACTAGGATTGACCCCTACTTACATATTTCTGACCTCATTAGGGCACCATTAACCATTTATGATGATTTTTGCGTCTTAAATGTCCGATATTGTCAGGAGTTGTGTCCATTTGGGTCAGAATATACGCACTTGGTCAGGGGCTTTTGGTTCTACAAGCGAAAATCAGTGTTGGATGAAACCAGCAATTAAGGAGAAGAGACAATGAACAAAGTAAGACGTAGTTTAATCTTATGGGCAGTGTTGTTTGCTATTACAGGAATCTTTAGTAAGCAGGCAATGGCACAGATTGTCAGTGCTGACAGATTGCGCAGCAACGATACAGGTGCTAATGGGCAGTTCTGGGAGAGAACCGAAGACAGTCAAAATACCATGCGGTGGGTTTATGGGCCGTTGGATAATTCAGGCACAGTAGATATTAACAATCCACTCTACAATAGGTACAGAATTACTGGACGCGGCAGTGCGATTTGGGTGGGTAGGAATGATTTAGGTGCAGATCCCGCACTGCCTACAGGTGCAGGCAACAGAATGATGTGGTATCCGTTTAAAGGTGCATTTAGAGTTGGTGGAGTAGATGACAGTCGATGGGACGATGTTAGTCCATTTGGTGGCACGAACATCGGCCAATACTCAGTAGGAGTGGGCTTCAATACTCTAGCAAAAGGTAATAACTCTATAGCAATGGGAACCTATTCGGTTGCCACCGGGCTTGCGTCAGTTGCGTTAGGATCGGCAGTATGGGCAGAAGCAGAAGGAGCGATATCAATCGGCAGTGTAAATCCAGGTCTCACGTTACTTCCATTAAGGAATAATATTCCTTATTCTTTAATGGTTGGTTTTAAGAGTGAGCTTGCTACGCTCTTTGTTGGGCCAGCACCAGGATACAACAATACGGGCAGTGTTGGAATCGCAACAACAAATACACAGGGATACAAACTGTTTGTTAATGGGAGCGTTGCCGCTACTAGTTATACTCAGATCTCTGATATCAGGCTCAAAACCAACATCAGAAGTATAGACAATCCACTGGAAAAGGTCTTGAAGTTACAAGGTATCAAGTACGAATGGAATAAGGATGCCTCTTCTTGTGAGCTAACTTTGCCAGCAGGAGCTTATGTTGGCTTTTCTGCGCAAGATGTAGAGAACGTGTTGCCAGAAGTTGTATCAACCAGCACTGAAGGTTACAAAACCGTTTCCTATCAAAGTATCACGCCGGTACTGGTAGAAGCAATGAAGGAGCAACAGAAAATCATTGAGGAAGTGAAAGTTCAATATGAGATCAGACTTAGCCAACAACAGTCCAAACTAGATCAGCAACAGGCTGAAATTGACCAGTTGAAGGCACAGTTGCAAGCTGTCATAGAGAAACTGACTGATGCTGGTGGTAAGAATAAATAAGGAAAATTAAGCAGCAAAAGACACACTCCTTTGACAATTATAGATGTGCTGTGGTGTCGGCTTTTTCGATGCCACAGCATACCATATCCTTATCACACCACCATGAAATGGATATGCACCTATCTATGACATCGCCATCATTTCTCACTCAGGGCTATCCAGTGTCAACTCAATATTCTCAAGCGACCTCCAACGACAAGTTCACTAACCACCAACCTAATTGATACCAAATGTTACTATAGTATTATCCGCGATATTTTTTTGATCTTTTTGTCGTGGGGCCATATGCTGGCATGGATCCTAGATTGCGTCTCTTCTTTGTAATTGCCTGATGGGCAATGACTAACAATCAATTCTGGAAAACTAAAGGAGTTCAAGCATGAGAAAGAATATCGCTTTGTCAGTAAGTCTGTTTGTGTGCCTAGT
>JBFLVQ010000741.1:0-4446 GCA_040758525.1 Acidobacteriota bacterium | reverse complement strand
CCTGTAGTAAAGCTATTGCTCCGCTAAAGACTGCATTAACAACTATGGGAGCAAACAACACCCCCGCTCGCTTATATACCCAAGCCATAGCTAGCCCAATAATAAAAGCAGGAGCTGCCCACAAGGTTGGCTGTAAGATAGCAAATATTAGTGCGGAAAGTATCGCTGCCCATAGAAATCCCATCGATTGGCATAGTCCCTGAAATATCATTCCGCGATAGAGAACCTCCTCAACTAGTGGGTGCATTACTAAGACCACCAAAGGCGTCAACCCCAACAAGAGTATTACTGCCCATCCCTCATTGGGTCTTTCGAGAGATTTCAGACTCTCTTGGGGAAGTAGCAAGGCCGTGATTGCTACTACAACTAAAGTTGCCCCGACCGCCTTTAAGGTGGCAATCACGGCAGGCCGAACCTCTTTCTCATCTCGTGTCCAGAAGCGAATGGACTCGAACATCTTGAGACCTTCAACCTGAAGATAGGCCCAGACTATCAATACAGTTGCAACGCTGGCAATAATATAAGAGAGCAACGAAGCTATTGCTATATGGAAATTGAGCACCAGAGAGAAGAGAATGGTAAAGAGAATTTGGAGAAGAAAGTAGAGTAGTACTGCCATAAGCCCGTCAGCAACATGAATTCTCGGGGGCGGGGTTGCTGTTGGGTCCAAAATATAGTCTGAATAGATACTGGCTTTATGCCATCTGGCTAATGCCAACATAGCAAATAGTAGCAAGCTGCATATCTTAGTCCAGATAGTGGGTGTATACATTCCAGCAATCAGGAAAAATGAGTAAATAGCAATGATAGGTCCGATCTGTTGTATTACTCCGCGGCTCTTTTCTTGCCTGGCAGGATCTACAACAAATACACTCCATGAAGCGCAAAGCATGGCATGCAATGGAATACCTAAAAATAACCAGATTAATGCAATAAGATCTTCTTTTTGAAACTTGCCTCGATAAATGATTCCAGCACTAAAGATCATAAGGGAGAAGAGCCAGATCGGAACTACCCAGATCTGCGCTTTTCTTCTGACTATGTTCATTAATGAATTAGGTAAAGTATAAAGTAACCAGAGAGCATCTTTTTCATGATTCAAAACTACGGGAACAGTATTTGCCGCAGTCATTAGTCCTATTATCAGCGCATAGGTACCCCAATATAAGGGTTTTTCAATAATAGAATAACGAAATTCCATTTCTGGCACAGGGAAGAGCACAATTACGAGAAAAGATATCAGCGGTCCGATTGTGGAAAGAAGCTGCATCTTGTTTCTCAGTAGTAGCAGTATTTCCTTGCGGGTAATTCCAGAGAAGATCGTTTTGGGAGCTATTAATTTAATACTACGCTTTCCTAAATAGGCCCCTTGAACCGCTTCCAGGCCTCGTTTTGATGCTCTTTTAACTAGCCACCAACCAGCCCATAGAATAGCGCCGAATTCGGTAAGCAGAATAATAGCTTTCAACCAAGGCGCAAGCCCTTTTGAACCGTGAATGAGACTCAACATAATTCCGGTAGGGAAATAGAAGGCAATCGATCCAGCTTGTGGTAACCATTGGCGATAAAAAGGCATTATGTATTTAACCCAGTAAAAAGGGGTGAAGAAGAGCCACAATAGAACAAACCCGAAAACTGCGCAGGCAATCTGTAAGTTGGTTATTGCATAGACTGAAAAGAATCGACGACCAAGAATTTCCAGTGAAAACCTTATCACTGCAATCAGAATATTAGTAATTAGGGTAAAAGCTATTGTAATAAAGGGAAGACTGAAACGGTAATTGTTGTACCAGAGCATTGATCCATAGAGAGCTGGAAATATAAACCAGCTCAGGTTGATTATAGCTGCTTCAGCAACCTTGCTGGAATAGATAATGTTGGTGGAGATAGGCATAGTAAGCAGCCATTCAACTTCAAGATCGAGGACGGCAAGATTCTGATTCAATCCTATGGAAAGCAGAGTTAAGGCAAGAAACAGAAAGGCGGCTTCAAAAGAGACAGCAGTAAAAAATTGATCCGGCGGCAACCTCTCATTAAGAATTTTGATTATTGCACCACCATAAATAAATGCAAAAGGCAAAGCCATTAAGATTACTGCAATTCCCTGTGTTGATAAACTGTTTTTTCGTACTGTTCCAGTGCGTTGAGGATTGGGCGCTTTCTTTTCTGATTTTGGCAGTACTGTTACTGCCATATGTGTCTGTATTCTTAGTAGCTTCAGCTTGATAATCAACTTGAGAGCTTGTAGACCGGTAATAGGAGATCGAGTCATAAATTACCTTCTAATATCAAGATTGGACCTATCCTGAAGTTAAAGTTGATTATTTTAGGTCCAAGCTATACTTTCGTCAAGAAGTGCCATGGCCTTCATGAGCATGATAAGATGTGAGGCCTACAGTAGAGAAAAAATTTCGATGGCTGGTAGGTAAAACTGTGGTGAGTGCATTTTATTAAAAAATTTTGAATGGTTATGACCTCTTAAAAAGTAAAAACAGTAATTCTGGTTTTAGGCATTAGCGAGCGAGCAAGTAGGTCAGGATAGCAATGCAAAAGGACTTGATAGGTAAATCCACGCTACTATCTGGCTAATATTTAAGGTTATTGCATTGGCGCAAGAAAAAGTATTATTAGTATAAGCCTTCTTTTTTTCTTAACTTTTGTATAAACTATCAGCCCTTTATTATTGAAATGTATAATTTGTTGGTGGTTTTTATGGAAGCAATAGAATGTATAAACTTAAGCAAGCATTTTGGTGAATTTCGGGCTGTTAATCAGTTGAAGTTTCAAGTTGGTGCCGGAGAAATATTTGGTTTTCTTGGACCAAATGGTGCCGGTAAGACAACCACGATTCGCATGTTGATGGGGATGCTTATTCCAACTGAGGGTAGCGCGAGAATTCATGGCCTTGATTGCCATCTACAACGCGCTGAAGTTAAGCAATATGTTGGCTATTTGCCTGATAATCCCGTCTTTCAGGATTATCTTCGCGGCGAGGAGATCCTTCGGTTTGTTGGCGAAATGCATGGGATAAATGGCGTACAGTTGAATAATAAGATTGCTGCTCTGCTTGAGCAACTCTCTCTTACAGATGCTGCTTATGAATTTGCCGTCAACTATTCCACAGGAATGAAAAGGAAGCTAGGGTTGGCCTGTGCTCAGTTGCACGAGCCTAAGATCTTTATTTTGGATGAGCCGATTAACGGACTAGATCCCATCGCTTCACGTGAAGTTCAAAACTGGATTATTGCTAGCTCACTATCAGGTAAGACGGTGTTTTTAAGCACACATCTGCTAGATATGGCGGAAAAACTTTGCCACCGCATTGGGGTAATTCAACATGGGCAGCTTCTTGCCATTGGTTCTCCAGAGGAATTGAAAGCCCGCCATTGTCCTGGCGGGTCATTGGAAGATCTCTTTTTTATGCTTATGCAAGAATAAGGGGCAATATAGGATTACAATGGATGTTGCAGTGAAGAGGGTAACCAATGTCACTTGATAATATTACGGTTAGACCTATCGATGGCTTGACACAGCAGATCTTTGAAAGGGATTTTATGCTCCCAGGTTTGCCTGTGATAATCACAGGAGCGATCAGCGAATGGAAGGCCTTGTCGCTATGGACACCAGAGTATTTGCGTGAAAAGGTTGGGACAAAGCGGATTACCCTCGCCTGTTCTAAGACCAGGAGCTTTAACTATGATATTAACGGTGCTTCTTATGATAGAAAGGAGGTCGATTTTAATGAAGCAGTCTCGCTACTCTGTGGTGAGCAGCCGGCGCCAATCTATTTCTATCTTATGCAGCAATCTATTGTGAAGATATTTCCTGAACTTAGTAATGATATTAGTGTCCCGGCATTGATTAATAGAGACAAAATATCAAGTATTAATTTATGGTTTAGCTCCGCCGGCAATATAACACCGCTACATTGGGATCTCGCCAACAATTTTCTAGTTCAAATCTATGGTAGAAAGCGTTTGGTACTCTTTGATCCAATGCAGACAAACCTGCTCTACCCACACCCATTAGAATCAGCTTCACCGCATCTTAGTTACGTTGATCTTAATAATCCTGATTACGAAAAGTTCCCTAAGCTGCGAATGGCAAGAGGCATTACAGGCATTATAAAGCCGGGTGATATAGTCTATCTGCCACCTTACTGGTGGCATCATGTGATCTCAGAAACTGTAGGGATCTCTGTCAACATATGGTGGCGCTCATTGGTAACACAGGGTTTTGTACCTTGCGAAATACGCCATTTCCCTTATTCTCGCCATCGCTTAACCGACTACTTAAGACAGCGCTTTGATCTTAATGGCTTTAGCAATTTCATTGATGTTGCCGACTACGCATTTAACCGTGGATTCAAACCAGCTGCACTGCTTATTGCCGAAGCTGCTTTTGAAGAACATTTGCGCGCCTTAGGAAAAAAACACAAGATTGAGA
>JBFLVQ010000740.1:0-4469 GCA_040758525.1 Acidobacteriota bacterium | reverse complement strand
GATAGTTTTAAGCAAGTTTTTCAAGTTATTTTCAAGATCTGTCTATGAAAATACCTATGAAGTAAAAGCTACAGGAAGAACTCTGTAGCTTTCCAATAATATACTCACAGGAAAATAGCTATGTATAACCATCTGAATACTGATTCAGTTAATAGCACATCCCAACCTGTTAGGGTAATATGGAAAGCAAACAAGGGCACTTGGTACTGTCGAGCTTCTTTAAGCAAGATTAACTTAGATAGCTTATGGCTGGTGTTTCGCCCTCATGAAGCGAGATTATTAATGGTTGGCCAGCAGATAAGTATCACAATGGATAACCACCACACCTCAACTTTTGCTACTATCAGGCACATTACCAATAATCGGGACGGGTTTGTAAGTGTTGGCTTAAAGATACTTAAACAGCTTAGTAGGCAATAAGCCAACGGCTCTATTTGTCCGCCAGTGGACTATTGCCAATAATGGCGGTCAATTAGTCCACTGGCTGTGCTCGATTACTTGCTCCACTCAATCTTAGTTGGCTTGAAGGCGGCTAAAAACTCTATAGAAGAGTTAGCGCAGGGATGGCAGGAAGAGAGCAGGTAGTTAACAGTATGATCAATTACCTTTATCTAAGCTATCAGCTATCTTAAGATCAGCTTCGGCGTTATCTTTTTATTCTCCATTTTAAAAATTTCCTTAGATCTTTAGCGGCAAGTAGAGCCTGTCCTCTGACAAATTCATCATCATCTCGTAATGCAGCTTCAATTATTGGCTTGATTATCTCTTTATTAAGCTTGTACAGTCTTCTGGCTAAATGACCAAAACCCAATATTGCATTTCCGCGCACATTAAAATCTCGATGAGAAGATAATCTTATGCAGATAGATTGTGCCCATTGAAAATCAGGCGCAGTCATTGACACACTAATAGGTACATATAGCAACTCTTCTGGATCATCTCTGTTTATTGCTGCTTCTGCATCCTTATTGTCAAAATATTCAAGCTCATAAAATTTCTTTTCAGTTGTCATAAGATATATATCCTTACCTAACAACTGGCCATTACGATACTTTGTAATGGCTGTTCTAGCTAACCCCTTTTGCAACCTCATTTGGTGGAAAATATAGGATAATATATCATAGCCTACTGCCCATATCTTCCCAAATCTAGTATATTAGCAACTACCCGATAGGATATGCTATTTCTGATATTTGTAACGTGCCCATTGGCCCAATACCTTACTCACCACACCTTTAAGACCCTTGAATTTCCATGGCGCATAGGCATCTTCTGGTCCTAAACCCAACCGTGATGTGTGCACATTGTCACTTAGTCCATAGAAGTTACGAAAACTCATAATCAAGGGACACCATTTATCAGGATCTATACGATGTGAATCGGTTTCTCTAAGTATGCTCTCCTCGATATATGTTCGTAAAATTCGCACTTCAATGGCATAAGCAGGAACAGCCATACGTGGATCATTTACGGCAAATGGCCAGATATTCTCAACTACTGCTTCCAATTGCACTAGACACTCCTTAACTCTTGGTGGTGCTATATCCATAGAAGGTTCTGGGGTAAGTCCGGCAGCCCCAAACTTATCAGCAGTATATCGGTAACCTAGCAGTTTCTTGTGTAAGGGAACTGAGGCACTGCCGGTCAACATAGCCAGACGATCTACTGCATTCACAATATCAACGGATGCAAGATTGAGTACACATTGGCCAGTACGTTTGAGATTTTCTGTTGTCTTTGAACTTGCATCTAAACCTAGCATACAACTCCAGCCTAACCACCACGCCGAGGACATAGGTGCAAGATTAGCAGATTTATTCTCATTTAATGTACTGATTAGCACAACCGGCGTACCCCAATAGTGAATAGCTGGCTCAACAACTTTGTGCATTGACAATACTCCTTGGTAAATTGAATTGATCATTTGTGTAGAGTAGTTGAAGGCAAAACTTGAATCTATCCGGCTCTTGCAGTCAAATTAGATAGTTCTTAATGGAATGGATGAAAATCTCTGCCCGTATTCACTGGCAGATTTCCCCAAAGTCAATTTGAGTCAGAAGAGATTACCTGGCCCAGCCATTTAATGGCAATCTTGTTTATATAAAGGTTGGTGAACGTGCAAATGCCAGAGATGGTTATATTGATAAGAATGGCAAACTGGTCTGGCAGGTAAAATAGCTGTGAAAATCTTATCTTGACAATACCTTCTAGAACCTATATTCTAGTTCCATGCCAACACCAAGGAAATTTACTGAAGAAAATATAATTGATGCAGCGCTTCGTCTTGCTTCCGAACTAGGGCCAGCGGCTGTTACGGTAGGCGCAATTGCTGGTGATCTACAGGCGCCGATAGGTTCTATCTACCATAGATTCAAATCCAGGGATGTGCTGCTAGGCGAGGCATGGTTACGCACTGTGGAAGATTTCCAGGCCGGCTTTCTCAAAGCTCTTAATGAGCCAGATACTGATAGCGCTGGTCTACAAGCGGCTCTTTATACTCCTCGCTGGGTTAGAAAATATCCGACTCAGGCACGAATTCTACTGCTTTATCGTAGGGAAGATTTTTATTCTAATGGTTGGTCAGCAGGAATGGCTGAGCGAGCAGAACGGTTAGGAAGCGAACTTCACAATGGACTGCAAGAGTTTGCTCGGCATTACCTAGGCAGTGCAGAAAAGAGGAATATGCAAAAATTGGCATTTGCCATAGTTGATCTTCCTTATGCAGCAGTACGTCGCTATGTAGCTAAAGGAGAAAAACCGCCCTTGCTTGTTGATGAGATGGTACGCATAGCATATCTGGCAATAATGTAGAGCAAAGAGTTTTAGCAGATTAACAGGAGAGTATCGTAATGCGACCAGATGAACATTGGAATACTATACGTAAAGTAGTATCTCAGTCGTTTCAAAGCTCGTTACATTTTGGCTTTGCCACTGTTAATATAGATGGCACTCCCCATATTACTCCAATCGGTTCACTTATTCTTAATCACAATGAACCCAAGGGCTACTATTTTGAGCTTTTCACTGCTAAAATGCCCCGCAACTTGGAGCGTAATAAACGTGTCTGTATTGTTGCAGTTAATAGTGGCAAATGGTTTTGGATCAAGTCCCTCTTCTTTGGTCGGTTTGCCACTCCACCAGCAGTAAGACTAATGGGAACGATAGGCGAATTACGAGAGGCTACACAGTTAGAGAGTGAGATGTTTCGTAGACGGATTAGAAATTTGAGATGGTTTAAGGGCTATTATCTATTATGGGAGAAACTTACTATGGTTCGTGAGATCGAATTTGATTCATTTGAACCAGTCTATCTAGGACAAATGACACGAGGCCATTGGAGTAAAAGAGAGGAATAAATACTACTTTAGTAGACTCACTTTTTACAACCGAATAACAGTTTTTACAATTTTTTACAATCTATATCCCAAAGCCAGCTTAAACTATCCATCGACATTGAATCTCACTCGAAAATAGTTTCATGTTAAATTTAAGCTGGAGGTTGTCATGGCAAAATCAGGTATCTTTACTACACTACTCTGTCTAATAATGGTTAGTGCCTCACTAGTATTTGCGCAAAATCAGAGTATAAGTACCGATATTAACTCCAGCACCGCGATTTCAATGGATCAGACTGGTCAGCGTTATAAAACCTTAATCAATGAGATCCTACAAATTTCTCAAGCCTACTACTATCAAGGTAGATTGGATGATGCCTTACGCTTGCTCGATAATAGTAATGAGATGCTAGATCAAGAAGAGGTTACTTGTGAGGATTGGACCAGAGTTCTTATTCAACGAGCCAAAATCACCAGTTTCAAAGGCTCTCTCTCTGGTAATAAAGATTACCATAACCTCTCTCTAACACTGCTAGCAGAGGCTAAGAGGAGAGCAGAAGATTCTCACGACAAACAGTTATTAGCTGACACCCTAGACCTTATTGGATTTATCCTATACATCAAAGATTTTTCTCAAGCAGACACGGAAACACTCTTAGGCTACTATCAAAAAGCATTAGCGATCAGGAAAGAGATCGATGATCAAAGAGGAATCAGTGATAGTCTATTCCATATAGGACTCGTTTATGAAAATAGAGCCAATGCCAGCAAGGATGATAAGCAAAAAGCATTTGAATATTATCAACAAGCGCTCGCAATAGCTAAGCAGGGTGATTACAAACTAGAAAAGTCTTATGCATTTCGCCATTTAGGCTATTTTTATCAAGAGAATGGTGAATTAGATAAGGCATTATCATACTATCAGCAATCGCTCTCTTTAAGAGAAGAGATAGGATTTAAGCCCTATCTTTCACCTGCCCACCTTCTTATCGGCGATTTCTATTTTGATACTCGATGATCAAGTTTTTAAATTCGGTAAGCGGTATAATGGTTGCATAACGAGAAGAATCATGTAAATGAAAAATGAACGTCACCGATAAGCAACAATGGAGAGGGTAAAATCATGTTGATCGG
>JBFLVQ010000739.1:0-4474 GCA_040758525.1 Acidobacteriota bacterium | reverse complement strand
TGACAATTCAAGAGGGCAATGTTGAAGTAAGCCAGTTACGCAATTATCTTAGAGAGAGATTACCAGACTACATGATTCCAGCAGCTTTTGTGCTAATGGAGCAATTACCTCTTACCCTCAATGGCAAAGTGGATCAACAAGCATTGCCACTACCAGATCAGGTAGATCGGAAATTGACTAACTATGTTGCTCCTCAAACAGAAACAGCTCAGATTGTTGCTGCAGTTTGGCAACAGGTGTTACAGCTAGAGAAAGTGGGATTATACGACAACTTCTTTGATTTGGGCGGCCATTCATTATTGATAATTCAGGTTCGTAACAAACTGCAAGAAATTCTAGGCAGGGATATTCCTATCATAGAATTATTCCGATATCCCACTGTTGATGCACTAGCAGTATATTTAAGTAATGAACAGAATCGACAACCCTATTCGAGAACCAATGAACATATCAGTTCACAACAAGAATTACCGTTACATTCAACAAGAGAGATAGCAATTATCGGTATGGCAGGCCGATTTCCAGGCGCAAGCAATCTAGATCGGTTTTGGCAAAACTTATGCAATGGTGTTGAATCGATCTCATTTTTTACTGATGAGGAATTAGCATCGGCTGGTATTGATGCAGAATTGTTGCACCAGTCTAATTATGTTAAAGCAGCAGCTACGCTGGAAGATATAGATATGTTTGACGCTGCTTTCTTTGGTATTAATCCCAGAGAAGCAGAAATAATGGATCCGCAACATCGCATATTTTTGGAAACTGCCTGGGAAGCATTAGAAAATGCCGGTTATGATGGAGAAAGCTATTCTGGTTCAATTGGTGTATTTGCTGGTGTAGGTATAAATGGATACTTGCTTAATAATCTTTTTCCTCATCAAGAATTGCTTGATATTGTTGGTGGCCACCAAGCTTTGATCGCAAATGATAAGGATCACCTACCAACACGTGTTTCTTATAAGCTAAATCTTAAAGGACCAAGTATTAATGTTCAGACAGCCTGTTCAACTTCTTTAGTGGCTGTTCATATTGCTTGTCAGAGCCTGCTCAATGAAGAGTGTGAAATTGCTCTTGCTGGTGGTGTATCAATTAATATCCCTCACAAGGTTGGCTATTTATATCAAGAAGGTGGGATTACTTCTCCTGATGGTCACTGTCGCGCTTTTGATGCTCAAGCACAAGGAACAATTTCTGGTAATGGTGTTGGTATCGTGATTCTCAAGCGTTTGTCTAAAGCGCTAATAGATAGAGATAACATACTTGCGATTATCAAGGGATCTGCCGTGAACAATGATGGCTCTCTGCGCGTTGGTTATACCGCGCCTAGTGTAGAAGGTCAGGTTAAAGTAGTTGTCGAAGCAATGGCAAGAGCTGGTATTGAACCTAGTACAGTAACTTATTTGGAAACACATGGCACGGGCACGGTGATGGGAGATCCTATTGAGATTGCCGCGCTAACTCAGGCTTTTCACTTTGACCCTAAGAATGAGAAAAAGAATTTTTGTGCGATCGGATCTGTTAAGACAAATATAGGGCATACCGACACTGCCGCAGGAGTAGCCGGCCTTATTAAGACAGTATTGGCGCTCAAGCACGGAGTTATTCCACCCAGTCTACATTTCCAACAATCAAATCCTAATATAAATTTTGCTGATAGCCCTTTCTATGTGAACACAACACTATCGCAATGGCATTCCAACAATACTCCACGTCGGGCTGGTGTCAGTTCCTTTGGTATGGGCGGGACAAATGTACATGTTGTACTTGAAGAAGCTTGTAAAGTTGCTACTGATAAAGAGTCGAAATCTTCTTATCTACTCTTACTCTCAGCCAAAACCGACTCAGCGCTTGAGAAGATAAGTGTAAATTTGGCTGACTATTTGAACCACCATAGGGAAGTAGATCTGTCAGATGTAGCATACACACTACAGCTTGGCCGGCGAGCTTGGGAACACCGTCGTATGCTTGTATGTCGTAATGTTAATGGAGCAATAGAGTCTCTACAATCTCTTGATAAGCGGCATGTGTTTACTTCATTTCAACCATCGAACGATCAACAGGCGATATTTATGTTTCCTGGTCAGGGTTCTCAATATGTCAATATGGCTAGAGAACTCTATTGTTGGGAACCTGAATTTCGCAAACAGGTCGATCTATGCGCAGAACTGCTCAAGCCCCATTTAGGATTGGATCTACGTGATATCTTGTATCCAGATGAAAATAGTTTGTCAGCAGCAGAACAATTGAATCAGACGGCATTGACTCAACCGGCACTATTTGTAATCGAATATGCACTAGCTCGGCTTTGGATCTCTTTTGGTGTGCATCCTGTAGCGATGATTGGGCATAGTATAGGTGAATATGTAGCTGCTTGTCTTGCTGAAGTAATCTCGTTGGAAGATGCTCTATTTCTAGTCGCCATTAGAGGGAGATTGATTCAGCAATTACCAGCAGGAGCAATGCTCAGTATTGCCCTTTCTGAAGATAAAGTAGAATCTTGGCTTACTAATGATCTTAGTTTAGCAGCAATCAATGGACCAAATATGTGTGTAGTTTCAGGACCTGTTGATGCTGTCAATGAACTACAACAACGACTTATTGAATATGGTGTTTCTTGTAAACAGTTGACTGTTTCTCATGCCTTTCATTCCCAGATGATAGTACCGATAATGCATCCATTTGCTGAGCAAGTGCAGAGGATAACATTAAAACCTGCTAAGATCCCTTTTATCTCTAATGTTACTGGTAATTGGATCACGACTGCTGAGGCAACCGATCCCAACTATTGGGTGAAACATTTACGACAGCCAGTACGCTTTTCTCAGGGATTAGCATTACTATTAAAAGAGCCACAGCGAATACTATTAGAAGTAGGGCCTGGACATAACCTAGCCACAATAGCAAAGCAACAAACAGACAGTGCTAGAGTTATTGTTGGTTGTCTACGTCACCCATTGGATAAACAATCAGACCGAGAGTTTTTACTTAATAGCGTTGGTAGACTTTGGTTGGCAGGAGTACATATACATTGGCCTGCGCTCTATATCAATGAAAAATGCCAGCGATTACCATTACCAACCTATCCATTTGAGCGTCAACGCTATTGGATAGAGCCATCAAAGCAGGCAGGCTCAGCACATCATTCATCATCTATTAAAAAAACCGACACCAGTAATTGGTTCTATCTTCCTTCCTGGCGTCGTACCTTATTACCTAGTTCTGCTACCGCCGATCCACGCTATTGTTGGTTAGTATTTATCGATGATTGTGGTATGGGCTCTCAAATAGTGAAGCGTTTACAAGGGCTCGCACAGGATGTGATCTCTGTAATGGTAGGAGAACGCTTTGCCACTATTGATACACAGGTTTACACTATTGATCCTCAAGACGAGAATAGTTATCAGTTACTACTTAAAGAGCTTCAACAAAATGGCAAAACTCCTGAGAAGATAGTGCATCTATGGAGTATTACACCAGAGTTTTGTGACCAATCAAAAAAAGAGTTTAAGCAGAGATGTCAGGAATTGGGTTTCTATAGTCTAATCTCGTTGATACAAGCAATTGGAAGACATTCTATTACTAAACCTATTCAGATCGAGATTGTCACCAATGGTGTACAGCGAGTTACTGGTCAAGAGATCCTCTGTCCAGAGAAGGCTACTATTTTAGGCGCTGTTAAATGTGTTCCACAAGAGTATCTAAATATAAGCTGCCGCTGCATTGATATCACTCTAACAGAAGATGGGCATTGGCAAGAGAAGAGGCTAATCAAGCAACTGATCAATGAATTTACTTCAAATCTTGAAACTACCTTGGTAGCTTATCGCGCACAGGATCGTTGGTTACAGACCTTTGAACCATTAGTGCCATCCATAGATACATTTCCAAAGCTATTAAAAGAAGAGGGTGTCTATCTGATCACAGGAGGATTGGGTAAGGTTGGACTGTTTTTAGCGGAATACTTGGGACAAACAGTACACGCTAAACTTATCCTCACAGGTCGTACGGCTTTTCCAAACAAAGGTAGATGGCAAGATTGGCTTACTGTGCATGATGAGAAAGATTCTATTAGCGAACAGATAAGAAGGTTACAAGCATTAGAAGCAATTGGCGCAGAGGTTCTTGTATTGAATGCTGATGTAACCGATCAAGAACAGATGCAATCTGTTATCGAGCAGATATACAGGTGTTTTGGTGAGCTTAATGGTGTAATACATTCAGCAGCTATTCCCAGTGATGAAGCTTTTAGATCTATTCAAGAGACAGATCGTGCCATATGTGAAAAGTTATTTCATCCTAAGATTCAAGGATTATTAGTATTAGAGAGAGTTTTACGAGGAAAACCAATAGATTTCTTTATTCTACAATCATCACTATCAGCTATTTTGGGTGGACTAGGATTAATGGCTTATACAGCAGCAAATCTATTTATGGATGCCTTTGCTCATAAACAGAATCAACTAACTCCAACCCA